>JAICLA010000192.1 GCA_025927695.1 Terriglobales bacterium
AGCGGTGCGCCATCCCATTTATCTGGGATTTGTGATCGCATTTTGGGCGGCGCCACGCATGACCACAGGACATCTTTTCTTTGCGGTCATGTGTACGGCTTACATTCTTGTTGCGGTGCAGTTTGAAGAGCGCGACTTGATCTCGCTTTATGGAGACACGTATCGGGAATACCGCAAGCAGGTTTCCATGATCGTCCCGTTCATGGGAACGGGGGTGCGAGAGAAGACCAAGGCGTCGGCTGCCGGAAAATAAGTGATAGATCTAGGGCGACTTGAATCTCGCTCTCAACAATCCGCTGCACAGTTGGTGGGCCTGGCTGACCGCGGCGGGAATCCTCGCTATGGGCGGGATCGGCAGCGCTATGCGTCAGGACGAACGCGGACTGCGCCTGCCGATCATCGTTGGAGCAGTCACGTCGATAGGCGCTCTGCTTTGCGGAGCTATCGGCGTGGTGATGCTGGTGCGCTGGATGATGAACTGACGGGTCAGTCGTCCCTTCGGGACTTGGCGTTCTCTTCGACGGCTACCCGGCACTGTGTGCCGGGCTACTCTCAGTCGCCCTTCGGGCTTATGCGGCGCGATCAGTCTTGTTTTCTGTGCCGGCTCAACCCGCGCGACGCATCTTCGTCTTTTGCGCGGAACTGGCCGAACTCTTGGAGCGTTCCTGCTTTTTGTCGCTCTTGCCTTTGGCGGATGTTTTGCTGAGTGCGCGAGCTTCTGGACGCGTGCCGGGATTTTTTTGAGGCATTGGAATCTCTCCTCAACAATGTGATGCTGTCCCTATTATGCCGGTTCGCTGTGCAGTGACGAAGACAAGGGGAAATATTGACGCGAGTAGAGAATCGCAGCCAACTTGCAGAGCACATAAACTAACCCAAAGACTAAAGTAAGAACGAGGATCTTTCCTTGAAACATCCTCGTGTTAGCACCGAAACCCATGCGCTCATGTAACGCTGCAAAATTCCCTCTAGCAAGGGTCACCAATGCTGACAGCGCCCAAAGCACCGTAATAATCAACCCTGCCCACCAGCCTCGCAAGTCAGCTTTCACATACCCCCAAAGTGCAAACGCCTCAGCGCCCATATACACAACCATGATCAACACTTTGGAAAGTCCCCAGACTAGAGTTCCAAAGACCAGAATCGGATATGCGCCAAATATCGTGAATGGACCTCCAAGCAGTGTGAACGCAAACAAGGCCATCACGGCGTAGATCAGAGCTGGCCGCCTCGTCGAAATATTGGCACTTGTCGACTCGCACGTGCACCGAACATTTTTGTTGTGGAAGAAGAGAAGGAATATACCAGGAACAATCACCATTAGAACGATCATGATGGTGAGTGTGAATGCCAACACGAAGCCGTTTGAAGCGGACTCTGCCTTAGGCTGTTGCTTAACTATTTCGGGCAGAATGAAAGCCGTGACCAACGTCCCAAGTACGCCGCACGCGAGCCAAAAATAACTCAGTACCAGTGAAACAATCCGGGCCCAGTTCTTGGCCATCATGGTCCCAATTGCAACAACCAACCATATAGACGCGATTGCCGCGTAGATTGCCGCCAATGAAAGCGTAGAAAATTGAGGCGCACCTGGCTGCTGACGCACCTGCGCTTGGGTTAATGCATCTTGAGGCATCGCCACCATCAGCATGCCCATGCCTACGAAGAAAAATGCGATGAATATCTCAAGGACGCCAAACACGATCAGCCATGTTCGCCGGTTCTTAAAAGTTAGCGGAGGTGACGGCAGCGGTTGCGGCTGCTGAATGGGCTGGTCGAGGGGTTCCATGGCCGCGAATATTATCAGATAGCGTCGAGATTCGATAGGCAAATCCCGTCTTTACAAAGACTTACAAAATTTTGAGACTTCCACAGGTTTTCTTTCGTATCATTATCAGCAATCACAGATTGCTATAACCTATGTCATTTGCTGCATTAGTGGCCACACCCTGGCTGGAGCGAGAAGGCGCGAAGATCGCCCGCGGATTGCGCCGCCATGATCCTGACACGCTTGACCACCTGATTGAGGTGTATCAGCACCGTCTCTTGCGTTATCTGGTGTACCTGACCGGCAACCGCGAGTTCGCGGAAGACCTCTTCCAGGAAACGTGGATGCGCGTGCTGGAGCGCGGTAATCAGTACAACGGCAAGTCGCGTTTTGATACGTGGCTGTTCGCCATCGCGCGGCACCTGGTGATCGACGCCTCGCGGAAGAAATCTTGCTTGAGCCTGGAAGCGCTCACAAATCCGGCGGAAGAATCCAATGTGGCGACGATGGAATTTGCCAGCGCCGAGCCGACACCTTTCGAGCATTCGCACATGCGCGAAGAGTCTGAGCGTGTCGATTCCGCGCTTTCGCACCTTGATGCTGTGCAGCGTGAAGTGGTGATGTTGAGGTTTCAGGAAGAGATGTCGCTGGATGAGATAGCGGAAGTAACCGGTGCGCCGCTTTCTACGGTGAAGTCGCGCTTGTATCGCGGGTTGGAAGCGCTGCGTCCGCGGCTGGAGATGACGGGTAAGGCGGTGAACGCATGAGCCCGAAGAATATCCGAATGGATTGCGACCGCGCGCTGGACCTGCTGATCGCTCGCGGATTGGAACAGAGCGAGCATGATTCCGAATTCCTGCAGTCGCATGTTGCATCCTGCCCTTCCTGCACTGAACAATCCCAGACAATCAATCGCGCAGTAAATGACATGCGGTCATCGGTGACCTATGCGAATCCGGCGATGGTACGCGCGACGCAGATGCGGGTTCGCGCGCGTGCTGCGGAATTGCGCGCGCAGCAAGAAACGATGCGTCCGCTATGGATCTCAAGCGCGCTCGCACTGGGTTGGGCAGTGGTAAGCATGCCGCTTCTCTGGCAAGGCTTCTCGTGGCTGGGACACGCCACTCACATGCCTGAATTGGTATGGCAGACAGGTTTCGGCATCATGGCGCTGGCGCCCATCACTGCTGTTGGCACGATCGGCCTGGCGAGCAAATTTCATAACAAGGCTACTTCTTAGCGCTACTTTTGACAGGGGACTCGTCGATCCATGCAGACTAACTACTCACCGGAACAAGGAACGCGCGGCTACAAGGAAGATACGCGGCTGGTTCCGTGGTGGTCTGTACTGCTGGCGGTGTGCGCATTCGTAGGATGGCAGGCCATCACGTTCCGCATCCTCGTCCCGCTGGATCCGCATCCGAAGCCGACTGCTCTTGTCCTCTTCTGGAGCATCTTCATCGGCGTCTTCTTCGCGTTTTACATGTTGATGATCGGGTATGTGAACCGCGACGCGAAGCGTCGTGGCATGAGTCCCACATTCTGGACCATCATCATGCTGTTCCTACTGGCGTCGGGAATCGGGTTCATCGTTTACTTCCTGTTGCGCCAGCCTTTGGTTCAGAGCTGTCCGAAGTGCATGGAACGCATCGAGCCGGATTTCAACTTCTGTCCGCGATGCCATTGCCAGTTGAACGCCATGTGCGATGAGTGTCACCACTCGGTGCGTGCCGGTGATATCTATTGTGCGCATTGTGGGAATGCGGTGGAGACACCTTCGCTGGTGAGAGCGCGGTAAGCGACAGCCGTTTCCCGTTTCCCGTTTCCTATAAAGCAAAACGTTTGCGGCTTGCGGTCAATCGTGCCTCTTCCTCTACTTTCCCTTATACTTTTCCAGATGCCGCTAAGCACCCTCATCATCGATGACGAGCAACTTGCTCGCGACGAACTGAATTTTCTGCTGAAGAACGTGGAAGACGTTCAGGTCATTGCTCAAGGTAAAAATGGCGTGGAAGGCGTGAGCCTGATCCGCGAACATTCGCCTGACCTCGTCTTCCTTGATGTGCAGATGCCCGGCCTTGATGGCTTTGGAGTGATCAAGAAACTGCTCGACAAGAAAGTGGTGATGCCCCAGGTGATCTTTGCGACGGCGTTCGATCAATATGCGGTGAAAGCGTTCGAGGTGAACGCTGTCGATTACCTATTGAAGCCTTTCGACAAGAAGCGCGTGGCACAAGCAGTGGAAAAAGCGAAGGCGCGCAAGAAGGACGCGGCAGCGAATCCTGAGGCCAAGTTTGAGACGCTAGTAAAGCTGCTGGAGGCGCAATCACAGCCACAAGCAGCGACGCGCAGCAGCAAGATCATGATCCGGGCGGCAGGACGACTGATGTTGGTAGACCAGAAAGATATATGTTATGCCTCCATCGAGGATGGCGTGATCAGTGTGGTGACGGCGCAGATGGAAGGTCAATCGAATTGCCGCACGCTGGAAGAGTTATTGGAGAGCCTGGATCCAGGACAGTTCTGGCGCGCGCACCGCGGCTATGTGGTGAACATCAACCGCATCAAAGAAGTGGTGCCGTGGTTCAAGAGCAGCTATCAGCTGCGCATGGACGACAAAAAACAGACGGAGGTCCCGGTGAGCCGCGCGCAGACAAAACGCCTGCGCGAGCTCTTCGGACTGTAGTATTAGAAACGCACCGCGCTGCTACGCGCACGAACGGTGAAGATTCCGCCAACCGTGAGTGCGACCAATCCCATTAAAGCGAACAATGGAAGTTCGGAACCGCTTGCCGGAAGCTGCTTCTTGGCAGGAACCTGGTTCGCATCGGCTTGATTCTCTACTTGCGGCGTGGTGGCTTCGCTATTGGTTGTGGGCGTCGCGTTCTGTTGTGCGTTTGTATTCGCAGGCGCCTGTTGCTGCACGGCTGAACTGTCTTGCGCTTCATAGGCGGCGCGGTTCGGATCCGGCATCGCACTGGCGACTGTGTTATCAGTCGCGTTGACGTTCGCGGCAGCCTGGCTGCGCGCGAGGGCGGCCTGCACTGAAGCGTAGTCCCCGGCGTTCAAGACACCCTGCGGAACGGACGCTGAGCCGGTTGAGCCGTAAGTTGCGGACGCTTGATCGCTTTGGGGCATGTCAGCCAAATTTGTGTCGGCGGTGCCATAGCTGGCATGGCGAATGCTGCTGTTGTCGAATTCGCGCGGGTGTTTTGCCGCGCGTTCGGCTTTGTACTTGCGTGCGATGTCAGCAAGACTCATGTTCGACTGGCGTGCCGGTGCGGTCGAGAATGTGCCCATTCCTGTGCCGAAAGATTTGGCTGTGCCATTGTCACTTGAGGCGTTTGCACCCGTAGCCACGGTAGCTCCCGGTGTTTGCGGCAGAGTGCTGCCGATCAAGGTTCCACCGGCTGGCTCGAATACACTTCCGGCACCGCCCGTGCGCGCGTCATTCACGCTCATGTCTGGAGGCGCTCCAGTGGCGGGGCCGTCACCCGGCAATGCTGCATTTGGCGGCGTTAAGACCGGAGGACCGGGCATGGCAGGCGCCACGTATCCCCCGTTGACTGTGACGCCTGAAGGCGTTTG
>JAICLA010000066.1 GCA_025927695.1 Terriglobales bacterium
GATGGCGTCGATCGCTTTCGCGATCGAGGGAATGGCTTTTTTAACGGCTCCAGCGACTTTTGCGTCCTCTGAATTGATGATCTGCGCGATCTCAAGCGCGGAACGAGTGTCGAGATTCGCGGACGAACGATTTTGCTGCTCAGTAGCCAAATGACCGAGATCGATCGCACTCTTTGAGAGTGGCTTCGGAGTAGTTTTAGGCTTCAACGATTTCGGCATCCTTCTAATTTACCTCAAGTGCGGATTTCGACATCGCAAATGGTTCTAAAGTATTAAGGTATTGATTCTCTTGATTCATCCCCCTACAAAAAAACGTATAGGGCAAGAGCCTTATCTCCAAAAAATCAATACATCTCGTCACACGATATATAGGTAAGTGCTTGATAAGAATGCTTTAAAGGCGTTGGATATTGAATTGCATACTCCGAAGGCATGATGAACAAGAATTCTTTTGCAACCAAGCTCTCTTTATGGACGATTGCTCTGTTTACAATCGTAGCGTTTAGTTTGGTGAGCGCGTCGGCCCAGTCGACCAGCGGTACATTGGTCGGCACGGTAGTGGATCCTTCGGGCGCCGCGGTTCCCAACGCTGACGTCGTGGCGACGAACGTAGCCACCAACGTAAAAAGCGAAACCAAGTCAAGCGGCACCGGCGAGTATCGGTTTAACAACTTGCCTGTCGGCAGCTATGACATATCAGCGACGGCGTCCGGTTTCCAGCCGACGACGTTGAAGAATTACCAAGTCGAATTGAACAAGATCTCCACCGCAAAGATCGCATTGACGGTGGGCGCTGCGACATCGGTCGAAGTCGATGCCAATGCGACCGTCATTGATACCACGACGGCGACTATCCAGAACACCTTCGATCAGCGCCAGAACGTTGACCTTCCCACCGCTAGCGTGGGTTCGGGCGTTATCAACCTCTCACTCCTAAACGCCGGCGTAGGCAGCAGCGGCGGTATCGGAGCAGGCACCGGCCCTTCAGTGGGCGGACAGCGTCCTCGCAACAACAACTTCACCGTGGAAGGCATTGACAACAACAGCAAGTCAGTGACCGGTCCGAACTTCACGGTTCCTGGGGATGCAGTTTCTAACTTCACCGTGATGCAGAACAACTTCAGCGCGGAATTCGGTCACTCTTCCGGCGGCCAGTTCAACCAGGTCATCGAGAGCGGCACAAACCGTTTCCACGGTAACTTGTACGAATACTTCCAGAACCGCAACCTGAACGCGATCGATTACAACATCGCGCGCAATGCCACCCCGGGCACGACTCCGGTGAATCCGCGTTTTGACTCGAACCGCTTCGGCGGGAAGATCGGCGGACCGATCTTCCCGAACAAGTTGTTCTTCTTCGTTGATTACGAATTCAATCCGGTGGGCGCATCAGCCGTTCCGAACCAATTGTGCGGACCGACTGCAGCGGGTTTTGCGACTTTGGCCGCGATCCCTGGCCTCTCTGCGACCAATCTGGCACAGTTCAAGCAATATATGCCGGTAGCAGCAGTGCAGGATTCAACCGTTGCGGCGAGTGCAGTCTGCCCCACGAACACGCCAGGTTTTTCAGTCGTCGCCGGCGTGCCAGTGCCGATCGGCGTGGACAGCGTCGTAGCTCCGAACTTCTCCAACACTAAGTCGCTGGTTACGAGCATGGACTGGGATATCTCCACCAACGATAAGCTGCGTGGACGTTATCTCTATAACAACTTCCAAGGAATTGATACTGCAGCGTCGTTGCCGGCATTCTTCCAGCCGGTTCCTGCCATCAACCACTTGCTTACCATCAGCGAGTACCACACCTTCTCCGCCTCGGTGCAGAATGAGTTGCGTCTGGGCTTCAATCGCACCACCCAGATATTCCCTGTCGGTAATCAGGCTTATCCTGGTTTAGACAGCTTCCCCAACATTGACATCGACGAACTGGGCTTGAGCCTTGGTCCCGATGGCAATGCTCCGCAATTCACCATCCAGAACTATTACAGCGCGGCGGATAACCTCAGCTGGCTGAAAGGCAACCACGACATTAAGGTCGGTTATCAGTTCTCCAAGTACATCTCGCCGCAGTCGTTCACGCAGCGTGCGCGCGGTGATTACGAGTACTCTGACCTTGGTACCTATCTCCAAGACCTCTCTCCGGACATCTTCGGCGAACGTAGCTTGGGTAACCCGGTGTATTACGGCGACCAGATCGCGTCGTACTGGTTCGTGCAAGATAACTGGAAGATCCGTCCTAACCTCACCATCAACCTCGGATTGCGCCATGAGTACACGACCATTCCGCAAGGCGAGCGGTTGCAGGCTTTGAACTCCGCTGCAAGCGTGCCGGGCGTGTTGGACTTCAGCGAGCCACGTGCTCCCAAGAAGAACTTCGCTCCACGAGTGGGCTTCGCCTGGTCACCGGGTGGCAACCAGAATTGGTCTGTCCGCGGCGGCTTTGCCATGGCGTATGACGTGCTTTATGACAACATCGGCATCCTCTCACTGCCACCGCAGTTGAGCGGTACTTTGGATGTCGATACCAGCAATCAAACTTCTGGGTTCCTGGCCAATGGTGGACTACCGCCTAGTTCCGGTGGCATCCAGACTTTTGCTACTCTCGCTGCGCAAAGGAAGGCGACTGCAAACCACATCGTTGTCGACCAGAAGGATCCATATTCCGAAACCTGGAACTTGGGCGTGCAGCACACCTTCGGCAAAGCCTACACGGCTGAAGTGCGCTACGTGGGTACGCGTGGTATTCATCTGAACACGCAGGACATCATTAATCGTCGGGCAAGAGTGACACCGACGAATTTTATTCCAACCTACTTTACGGCGCCGACTCAGGCGACGTTGGATGCTTCCCCGGTCACCCTTGGCTCGATCGACTCAGTTTCCGCGATCGACCCGTTCTATTCAGGCGTAGGGTTCACTGGAGCAATCACACAATTCACTCCTAACGGCAGCTCTATCTATCACGGGCTGCAGACACAGTTGACGCGCAGCTTCACCAATGGCCTCCAGTTCGTCGGAGCCTGGACTTGGAGCCGCACCATCGACGACAGTACTGCTGATTTCTTCTCAACAGCGCTGACGCCGCGTCGTCAACAGGACTTCAACAACCTGTCCGCAGACCGTACGGTCTCAGCATTGAGCCGCACGCACCGCTTGACCTTCGAGATGCTTTACGAAGCTCCGTGGTTCAAGCACGGAAACTGGTTGGCCCGCAACATCATCGGCAACTGGACGTTTGCACCTGTCTACACGTACGAATCGCCGGAATGGGCGACCGTGCAGAGCCAGATTGATAGCAACCTGAATGGTGACACAGCCGGCGATCGCACCATCTTCAACCCTTCTGGTGTACCGGGTACCGGTTCCATCGTCATCGCTCAGTGCATAACCGGGTTTACCAATCCTGGTACATCTGATTGCGTAGGAACGAACCCGGCAAACACGGATGCTACTCAGATACAAGGTACAGCTCCGAATAGCGCCGTGGTGGGCTATAGGGCAGTCAATCCTAACGCGCAGTACATCACTGCCGGTAAGGGTGCCTTGGCTAACGCAGCTCGCAATACCTTGCCTACCCGTCCTATCGACAACGTCGATTTTACGATCGGTAAGGACATCAGCTTCACCGAGAACACGAAATTCCAGTTCCAGGCGAAGATATTCAACCTGTTCAACCACCCGCAGTTCATCCCGGGCAGCATCAATGACGTAGCCTCCATCGGCAACACCGCGGTACGTACCGGATTGTTGAACCCCGCTGTAAGCACGTTCAACCAGCCGCAGTTGGCATTCGCCAGCAACGCTCGCACGATGCAACTGGTAGTCAAGTTCATCTTCTAAAGAACTTGATGTGAACTCTTAACGGAGCCCTTCGGGGCTCCGTTTTTTTATTTAGTCCCATCGACCACTCTGCATTTGGAGTGATACTCTCTTTTCGAATTCATTTCGAACATCCTGACTCAAGAATGAAAAAGAAAAATCTCATCGTTATCTCAGCCATACTTAGCGTGGTCTCACCTTGTCTTGCTGCACAGGCCAAGAAAACTGCGAAGCCGGCGAAAGTCGCAAAATCCTCGAAAGGTCCCTCTTCCCGCGGTAGTCGCTTTCAATCCGTCGACGCTGCGATCGAGGATGTGATCGCGAAGGGTCAGATACCCGGCGCGGTTCTGGTCGTGGGACACCAGGGCAAGGTCATCTATCGCAAGGCTTATGGACATCGAGCCCTGGTGCCGAGCCAAGAGCCGATGACGACCGACACGATCTTTGATATCGCGTCGCTCACCAAGTGTGTGGCAACGGCGACCTCGGTCACGCGCATGCTTGAACTCGGCCAGCTTCGGTTGAATGACACCATTGGAAAATTCATTCCAGAATTTGCCACGAATGGAAAGCAAGAAATCACCATTCGCGAACTAATGACGCACTTTTCCGGTCTGGGGCCGGATTTGGATCTGCGGCAACCTTGGACTGGACGCGAAACAGCGTTCAACATGATCGCGGCCGAGAAACCCGTCAATCCTCCGGGTTCGCGCTTCCTCTACAGCGACATCAATTTTGAGATTCTCGGGTTCATCGTAGAAAAAGTATCGAACCTTACGCTGGATAAATACGCTTCCATCCATGTGTTTCAGCCGTTGAAGATGAAGCACACCTCCTACCTGCCGCCGGAATCGTGGAATAACAAGATCGCGCCTACGCAATACGATGAACATAATGTGATCTTGCGCGGAGTAGTGCATGATCCGACTGCGCGGAGGATGGGTGGCGTGGCAGGACACGCTGGCGTCTTTTCCACTGCCGATGACCTCGCACTGTTCGCTCAGGCCATGCTCGACGGAAACAAGATCCTCACGAAGGCGTCGATCCAGAAGATGACCACGCCTGAGCAACCGCCAACGTCGACTGACCTGCGGGGTCTCGGATGGGATCTCGATACCCCCTTCTCCAGCAATCGCGGCGAACTGTTGCCCATCGGCTCCTATGGCCACACCGGATTCACCGGAACATCGCTCTGGATCGATCCATTCTCACAGACATACGTGATCCTATTATCGAATGCAGTGCATCCTAACGGGCCTCTACCGGGCGGAGTTGTCGTTTCATTGCGCACGCGTGTGATGGACGGCGTCACATCGGCGCTTAAGCTCCATGTTGATTCAGCCACAGCCAACAAGATCGCTTCCATCACCGGCTATAACGAAGCGGCTGTTGGCAGCCACCGTCCGGTCGCCCGAAATGGAAAAGTATTGAACGGCATTGATGTTCTCGAAGCGGAAAACTTCGCGCAGTTGAAACAGGGTAGGGATGTGACTCGCATCGGTATCCTGACGAACCAGAATGGCGTGGACCTCGATAGCAAGCGCACGATCGATGTTCTCAACTCCGCGCAGGGAATCAAGGTCGTGAGGCTGTTCGCGCCGGAGCACGGACTGTCTGTCGCACATGACAGCAATAACCTTCACGATGCCGTGGACGAAGCCACCAAGCTCCCAATTGTTGACGTCTACGGCGACGCGAACGCGCGTAAGCCGTCGCAAGACGCGCTCAAGGATCTGGACGCGATAGTAGTCGATCTGCAAGATGTAGGTGGCCGTTATTGGACGTACGACGCCACCGTGGGCAACTTCATGGAATCCGCCGCCAAGGCCGGCATTCAAGTCTTCGTGCTTGACCATCCGAATCCTGTCGGCGGCGTGCTGGTGCAAGGCCCTGTATCGGACATCAAGCAAAGCTTCGTGAATTACTATGCTGCTCCCACGCGGCACGGGATGACCATCGGCGAGCTGGCGACGATGTACAACGCCGAGCTGCATCTCAATGCCAAACTCAGCGTGGTGAAAATGCAAGGTTGGCAGCGGGGAGATTGGTTCGATTCCACCGGTCAGGAGTGGATGAATCCATCTCCCAATATGCGCAACCTGCTCGAAGCCACGCTTTACACGGGTGTTGGCATCATCGAATACACCAATGTCTCCGTCGGCCGGGGAACGGATACTCCGTTTGAGATCGTCGGCGCGCCGTGGATACACGGCCGCGAGCTTGCTGACTACCTGAACCAGCGCAACATCGCCGGTGTGCGTTTTGTGGCCACGACTTTCACGCCGGACAATCGCTTGGAGAACTCCAAGTTCGTGAACCAGAAATGCGGGGGAATAAACATCGTCGTGCTTGACCGCTATGCACTGGACGCTCCGCAAGTCGGTATCGAGATCGCATCAGCGCTGATCCACCTCTATCCGACCGACTACAAACCAGGCCGCATCATCGAGTTGCTGGGCAATAATGCGGCATTTGATGCATTGAAAGCCGGGACTGATCCGCGGCGCATCGCGGACGATTGGCGTGATGGCATCGCCACTTTCGAACAGACTCGACGTAAGTATTTGCTCTACAAATGACCTTGTGAGGTGATTTCATGCGGCTTTCCGCGATTGCAATTTTGGTAGTTTTTACCGGCGCACTGAATGCACAAACCCCGGCGCTGAATTCGGATAAAGTCGCTACGCCCACGATCACGGTCGATAAAGATCTTCAGGCGAAGGTCGAAGACATTGCCAAACAGCATCGCGGCAAGGTGGCCCTCTATGCGGAGAACCTGAAGACAGGGAAGAGCGTTGCCATCGATCCGGATGTGGTCATCCAGACTGCGTCTACGATCAAACTGACCGCACTCTCCGAAGCAGGCCATGAGATCAAAGACGGCAAGAAGCATTGGGACGACAAAGTGTTGCTGCGCAAAGAAGACCAGGTAGGCGGCTCGGGTGTGTTCCAGTTCCTGCGCGCGCCGATCGAACTCTCTTTCGAAGACGTGCTTACCTTCATGGTCATTACCAGTGACAACACGGCCACTAACCTCGCCATTGACCAGATGGGGATTCCCGCGATCAATGCCCGCATTTCGGCGCTCGGCCTGAAGAACACGTATTTCTATAAGAAGGTGTTCAAGCCGGCGGAAGGTCCGCTGCCAGACGATTACAAGAAATATGGCCTCGGCAAGACCACTGCCCGCGAGATGGCAAAGGTGATCGAGAGCATCAACAACTGCGAGATCGGCGACCCGGATATCTGCAAAAAGCTTTTGGAGATGCTGAAGAACCAGCAGGACCGCAACTCCATCCCGCGATACACCGAATTCTCTGACACATCAGAGACGCCCTCGGCCATCGCCAACAAGACCGGCGCTCTGAATGCATTGCGGGCGGATGTGGGCATCGTCTATACGAAGGAAGGGCCAATCGTGATCTCGGCTTACACCTATCAGAACCAGGACACGAAATGGACGCCCGACAATGAGGGTTACATCACAATGGCCAAACTGGCGAAGGCGATCGTGGATCAATGGGCGCCGAAAGGGCTCGAGCCAAAGGCTGATGCAACGGCGAAATAGCAGCCGACTGACACGTTTCGACGCATAAGGTAAAATAGAAGAAGTTCAAGTAAGCGGCACGGGTGCGTTGCAGTGCGGGAATCCTAACCTGCGCTTCCAGATCGTCTCCAGCAGCTGACTGCAGACTTTATCCGCGTGAGAGAGCCGCGGAAATCATGAATGGAGAGCAGTAACAATGGCCAAAATCGCCAAGACCGGTGACCGCAAAAAGGTCATGGACACATCAAAAAGCACGGATTGCCCCAAGTGTGGCAAGCAGACCCGCATCGTGAAGCGCGTGAAGGATCGTGAGCGCGGTATCGGAGGCGGCATCTTCATCTCTTGCTCCGCCTGCGAATTCAACGAGCGCCTATAGGAATTCCTGAACTTTCCACGGCCAGCCTTCGGGCTGGCTTTTCTTATGCTGACGCCATCTGCTTGAGGATGGCTTGAACTGCCGCGGCAGGGTTGGGATTGTCAGTGATCGGGCGTCCCACGACGAGGTGCGTGGCGCCGGCGAGAAGAGCATCGGCAGGAGTGGCTATCCTCGCTTGGTCGCCTTCGGCTTCGCCGCTGGGCCGGATTCCCGGCGTGACGATCAGCATTTCACTCCCAATCGCCCTCCTGATTTGACTTGCTTCACGCGGCGACGAGACTACTCCATGGCAGCCGCTTTTCTTCGCAATATCGGCGAGGCTGAGTATACGATCGGCCATTGACCCGGACAATCCCAGTTCGGCTATGTCGGCTTCACTGATGCTGGTCAGCATAGTCACCGCCAGAATCTTCGGGCGGTTTTTGCTCTGGTTCGCAGCCTCAACCGCTGCCTCAAGCATCTTCGAACCGCCAACGGCGTGAACCGTAAGCAGAGAAATGCCCAACTCCGCAGTAGACTTTACGGCACCGGCCGCCGTATTCGGAATGTCATGGAACTTCAGGTCGAGGAAGACCTTTTTCCCCGAGGTGACTAAATTCCTCACGAACCCAGGGCCCTCAGCCACAAACAATTGCAGCCCGACTTTATAGAAGATAGCTCCGTCCCCGATCCTCTGAACCAACGCCTGGGCCTGAGCGGTGTTGGGCACGTCGAGCGCGACGATAAGCCGTTCTTTGAGCGGGATGTCAGTCGGATGTTGAGTCGACGCGGGTTCGGTGGGCATGTTGGAATCTTAGCCCATCCGCCGAATGCGGGCAGCAAAAAGCCGCCTGATGCGACAGGCGGCTCGGTCCGGAATAACGAAAGCTTAATCTAGTGGCGCTACCATAGTCGAAACTTCAGAGTCGGCCACTATTTCAGGCTCAATCAGCTCGAGCTTGACTTTAGTGATGCCCCGGGACTTGAAATCCAGCTGTTTGGCAGCGCTGTAAGAGAGGTCCATGATCCGGTTACCAACGTAAGGGCCGCGGTCGTTCACTTTCACGATCAGCCATTTGCCGTTCCGCAAGTTGGTTACTTTGACCCAGCTTCCCAACGGCAGGCTCTTGCTTGCGGCCGTGTATTGGTACATGTCATACGGCTCGCCGCTGGCCGTAGGACGGCCTTGAAACCCCTTGCCATACCACGAGGCTGCCCCTACTTGTGCGGGCTTCTTGTGGGCGGTTTTCTTTGTTTTTTGGATCTCGGCTTTTTCGGTCTGGTGTTGCGCCTGTTTAGTTACTACTTGGGTTCCTTTTGCGGTACTTGGATCCGAGGCGAACGCCAGCCCTGCGCCTAGCAACAGCGTCAAGATTGTCGATGTGATCTTCATGCTTCCTCGCGTTCCGAAATATCCCAAAAACGGGGCCCATAAGTGCTTCGCTTGACCTTCGTTAATTATAAGAAAATGAAAGCCATACTTCCATTTTCCGGGGACAAAATCGGTGAAATTTATTTTCCGGGAAATTGGCCAAACTGCTTGACTTTAGGGCTTATTTTTCCGGTTAAACTATGCGCCAAAAGTGATGCATTTTTGACACAGTGTTATCTGCTTTTACTGCTGATAGTTAGATGGAATGCCCTAGTTCTCGTATGCCCCAGAAATAGTTCTTTTTGGGGCAACCGGAGCTGCGATACGTGTAGCAGATTTGACCTGGCATACCGGCGGTCTCTAGAGTGCTGGTATGGCCTCCGCCGAGATTCCCGTGGTCTTGACCATCGCAGGGTTTGACCCCTCTTCGGGGGCAGGCATGACCGCTGACCTAAAGACAATGGCGGCGTTCGGGTGTTTTGGGGTGGCGGCCATTACGGCGGTGACCATCCAGAACACCCAGGGAATCAGCCGGGTTGAGGTTTTGCCAGTTGAACTATTGCGGGACACGCTTCACGCCTTGGCCGAGGACGCCGAGATCTCCGCCATCAAGGTGGGGATGCTCGGTTCGGCGGCCGCGGCGACCAGAGTCGCGCGTTTCTTGGAGTCTCAAGAGGGAAAACCGATCGTTCTGGATCCGATCTTGAAATCAACTTCGGGAGCTGAGCTTTTAGACCGCGAAGGGGTGTCGGTCTTACGGGATGAGCTGCTTCCTTTGGCCACAGTCATCACACCCAACATGGCCGAAGCCGAAGCGCTTGTCGGAACGGCGGTGCGAGATTTAGCCGGTATGCGAGCAGCGGCTCGCGAACTTCAGCGGTTTGGAGCCTTCAACGTGGTGGTCACCGGCGGCCACTTGCCGGAAAACATTGATGTGCTGGCCTTGGAGGGTGGAGAAATACTGGAATTTCCCGGCGCAAAGGTCGAATCGAACTGCACGCACGGAACCGGATGTGCCTTCTCGACGGCAATCGCTTGCGGTCTGGCGTTAAAAAAAGATCTACAAAAAGCTGTCGAAGAAGCGAAGGAGTTCGTTCGCCGAGCCATTGAGACCGGCTATCCGACGGGCAAGGGAACGGGCCCTCTCAACCACCTGTTCCGCCTCGGTTAGCTCTCTATTTCGGTTCAGGCGATTTGGGCTCTGTTGCGGGGGGCGTGGGAGGGGTGACGGTCGAGCCATCCCGCGTCTTCAATTCGGGCGAACCTTTTGTGGCTTTCCGTTTGGCCGCCTCCACCTTCATTGCAGAATCAACCGTCGTTTCGCTCTGGTCGGCTACTTTTTCCAGTGGATGCCCTTCCGCGTCGCGGTTCGTCGCTACGCCCACTTTTGTATTTGAATCGTCGGCCTGCTGCGCTTTCTCGTAGTAGAAGTTCGCAGTCTCGCGGTCGCCGTCGAGTTCAGCAAGATAACCCATATTGTTCAGGCTGAAAGCATTCGCGGGATCAAGTTTGTTGGCTTCTTGGAAGAACTTTCTCGCGTCGGTGCGGTCATTGTGATTGAGAGCGTATACGCCACGCAGGTTCAGGCGCGCAACCTTCGCATCCACCGTCTCGTCTGATTTCATCATCTTGGTGACTTTTTCAGCGTTGCGCGAGGCCACTTCAGTGATCGGTTTGCCGCGCCATCCGCGGTTCTCTTCACTGGCGACGATGATCTTCTCTTTTGAACCAGTGGCAGCGGCCTGCTTGTAATAGTCCAGCGCTTTTTCCAGTTCACCCTGCTTTTCTTCCGTAAAGCCGAGGTTGTTCAGCGTGAACGGATTGTGCGGATCCATCGTCAATGCTTTTTGCAGAACGCTTTCGGCTTCCATCGCACGGTCTTTCTCCAGGAGGCCGATAGCTTCCACGTTCATACGATTCACTTCCAGCGGATTGTCTTCCACGTGTCCCGCGACCTGAGCCAGCGTCTTGCCTTCGAGATCTTTGTTGGTGGACTTGTCGACTACTGCATCCGTGGCATTGGCCGCAGCAAGTTCATAAAACTTCTGCGCCTTGTCGACGTCGCCCTGTAACTCCGCCACATATCCCAAATTGTTCAATGTGAAGGGATCATTTGGGTCGATCAGATATGCCTTGAAGAACTGCTTCTGGGCCGCCTCGATCTTGTTGTGCTGCAGCTCCTTCACGCCAGCCTGATTCAATTTTTGCACCGGCGTGGGATGGCTGCGTTTCGGCAGCGGAATGCGTAAATTCTGAGCCGATGCGGCAGGCAATCCTGCGAGCGAGAATGTGAGCGCAAGAACGAGATTTCTGGATTTCTTCACGGATGATTCACCTGATGGGTTCGTTGGTTCGTCTGGTCTAACTGGGCGGCAGTGGGCCCTGCTATATGGAGTGTGCCGAGGGCCTTTTAGGTTGCATGCGGAGTAGCTGGAATCCCAAAAGCAGAGACTCTGCATCCAAGTGCGGGAAGAAGTACTTCGCCCTTCCTAAGGAGCCTTAGATGCAATCGAAGTGGGTCATTCGCACGTCAGTGTTGTGTGCGCTGTTTTTGTGTTTCGCGGTGAGTGCTGCGATTGGACAGCAAGCGAGTCCTGCGTCTGACATGAAACCGCCGGGCGACCCCACGGCGAACACGCGTCCAACGACGCCTGCACCCGACGCGACTGCAACGAAGCCGACTGCGCCCGAGACCCAAGCCGCGCCCGCGGTTGACACCGCAGCGAAACCTGCTTTGCCGGCTTCTGATAATGCCGCGTCGTCGACGAATACAAATAACTCGGCGATTCCCACGACCACTGTCTATCCCGAGACCGATCCGAAGTCAGTCTTGGCTCCGAAACTTGATCCCGGGCCGCTGCCCAAGAACAAGTCC
>JAICLA010000111.1 GCA_025927695.1 Terriglobales bacterium
CGTGACACCATACATGCCGATGACGAACTCTTCCCCGCCCCAGCGCGCAACCACGTCTTCAGATCGCAGCGAGCGCGAAAGCATGCGGCCGAAACGTTGCAAGACCAAATCGCCTACGGCGTGTCCGAATTCGTCGTTCACGAGCTTGAAGTGGTCAATGTCCAGAATGCAGAAGGTGAAGGGCTGGTGTTGGCGCTCCGCGATCTTCAAGAACTGATTCAATGTATTGCTGCTCTGGCGGCGTGTGGTGAGGCCGGTGAGCAGGTCTGATTCAAATGTGTTCTTGTTGAAATAGTTGCGCTCTAGCCGGTTCCACACGCGCTCCATGATTTCCGTAGGCTGGAAGTCGACGGGAATGAAATCATCGGCGCCGGCAGCGAAGATGTTGTGAATGGTGTCAAGGTCAGTACGCGAAGAGATGAGAATCACGGGTACCCAGTTCCAGCGAACGTCTGCGCGCACTACGCGGCAAAGATCGAGTCCGGAGAACTGCGGCATGTCGACGTCGAGGATCAGAAGATTGGGCGATTGCTCTTCAATGGTGTCCCAGAATCGGACGGCGTCATCCAGCACGGAGACGCGGATGCGTTCGGAAGTGATGGCCTGCTTGGTCTTCTCGCGGACTTGTTCCTGGTGTGACAACACGAGTACGCGTGCTTGCAGAGTTCCTTCTTGGTTCAAGACACGCGCGATGCCTTCGCCGAGCTCGCTTCCAGAGATGGGCTTCTGCAACAGCAAGCGAGTGCCGCGACGCGCAGCTTCGACGCGAATGCGCAGGTCGTCTTCGCTTAATACGGTGATGATCGGGACTGAGGGTTCAATGGCTGCAGCTTCGGTGATCATTTCCAATGCAGCCGCACCTACCGGAGCGTAATCGATCAGAATTGCGTTCGGGCGCGACTTTTTTAATTGCGCGCGGGCTTCAACGAGGTCAGCGGCCCAGAGGGGATCAATCTCTCGGCCGGAAAGTTCGGCGAGCAAAATCGCTTTGAGATCCGGATCCGCGCCAATGATCAGAAGTGAGGGTCGTACCATTCTGTTCTCTGCGGGCAAACTGCCCAGTTGTTGTGCTGTGTCCAGCGTTTACGGACAAGGGGAAGTACCAACAAAGGTACTGTCAGAACGGGTGGAGGTCAATCGCGAAATGGTAAAGCCGGCTGTGCAAATGTTTGCGCACTTAGCCGACTCGAGGCGGGCGCGATTGTTGGCATCAGGCACTTCTGTTACCCTGCCGTGGATTCGAAAATCCAGCAAAGGCGCCTACTTCTATGTCGTTGAAACGTATAGCGGCTTTTATCTCGATCATGCTTTTGGCAATTCCATCCGCGATGATGGCGCAAAAAGATAAGAAGAATGTTGCGACTACGGCGGCCATCCCTTCTTATCAGCAGATGCAGCCGCAGCGCGAAAACCTTGATTACGACATGTATCAGCGCATCCGTGAGGAGGCGATCGGGCACTCGCATGTGATGGAGTACGCGTCGGGATTGGCGGATGGGATCGGTCCGCGGCTGACCGGCTCGCCTAACGTGAAGCGTGCCAACGAATGGACGCGCGACCAGTTCACCGCCATGGGATGCAGCAACGCGCATCTGGAGGATTGGGGCGAGTTCGGCATGGGATGGCAACAACTGAATACTTGGGTGCGCATGACGTCGCCGGATACGGCGGTGCTGATCGCGCAATCGCTGCCGTGGTCTCCTTCGACGAGTGGCGCCGTGAGTGGCCCTGCGATCTGGGCAGACATCAAAGACGAAAAAGATTTTGCCAAGTACAAAGGCAAGCTGGCGGGAAAGATCGTGCTGTGGGGCGACATGCGCGACGTGAAGATGGTGGACAAGCCACTGGCCACGCGTCGTGATGATGAAGATCTGAAGAACCTGGCCAACTTTCCTACGCAAAAGCCGGGAGATTTCAGCTTTGGCGATTTCCTGAAGCGATTGGAGATCCGCGAGAAGATCGGCAGGTTTTTTGCTGAAGAAAAGGCGCTCGCGGTCATCGCGCCCAGCCGTGATGGCCGTAACAATGGTGGATCCGGTGGAACGATCTTTGACGATACCGGTTCAACCTTTGGATGGTTCGTGTATCAGCGTGACCATGCCGCGCAGGTTCCGGAAGTGGTGATGGCGATCGAGAATTACGGGCGCTTGTATCGCCTGTTGAAAGCGCATGTTCCGGTGAATGTCGAAATGAACGTGGAAACCAAATTCACCGGCGATCACGAACATGGATTCGACACTATCGCGGAGATTCCTGGAACCGATCCGAAGTTGAAAGATGAGATCGTGATGGTTGGCGGGCACCTTGATTCGTGGATCTCAGGCACTGGGGCTACTGACAACGGCGCCGGCTCAGTCGTCGCCATGGAAGTGATGCGGGTTCTGAACGCGCTGGGCGTGAAGCCTCGCCGCACCATTCGTGTAGGACTGTGGACTGGTGAAGAAGAAGGCGAATTCGGATCGTACGGTTACGTGAAAGAGCATTTCGGATTCGTGCCTCGCTCCACTGCGCCTGATGAACTGAAAGTCACGGAGTTTGATCGCAAGCCTGCGGGGCCCATCGAGACAAAGCCCGAATACCAGAAGATCTCAGCCTACTTCAATCTGGACAATGGCAGCGGCCGCATTCGTGGCGTTTATCTGCAAGGCAATGCAGCCATCGCTCCCATCTTCCAGCAATGGATCGAGCCGCTCAAGGATCTGGGTGTGAGCACGCTAACGATGCGCGATACCGGCGGCACCGACCACGAAGCGTTCGATGCTATCGGCATTCCGGGATTCCAGTTCATCCAAGATCCGCTCGACTACAGCAGTCGCTCGCATCACTCCAATATGGACACTTACGAGCGCTTACAGCAGGAAGACCTGGCGCAGGCTGCGGCAGTGGAGGCAATCTTCGTTTACAACGCCGCCATGCGCGACCAGATGTTGCCGCGCAAAGCTTTCCCGCATCCGGAGACAGAGAAAGAACGCAACGCTCCGTTGAAGAGTGCTATGCCGGGAGCCGAGTTAGAGAAGGAACAACACTAACGGCGCGAAGCTGCGCAGGGATCAACGCTCTGATCTCTGCGCCGCAGGTCCGCTGGATTTCGACAGATTAAACGCCGAGTTCAACAGGCCGATGTGAGAGAAGGCCTGTGGGAAATTCCCCAACATGCGTTTAGCCGCAGGGTCATACTCTTCTGACAGTAATCCAAGATCGTTGCGTAAGCTGAGTAGGCGTTCGAAAAGTTCGCGTGCTTCGCGGTGGCGTCTCTGCATTTTGTAAATGTCCACTAGCCAGAACGTGCAGAGCAAGAAGACGCCTTCGCCTCCGGGCAGGCCGTCTTTCGATTTACGCGTGTCATAGCGCAATAGAAAGCCATTGCGAAAGAGTTTTTTCTCGATTGCCGCGACTGTGCTGGTGATGCGTGGATCGTCTATGGGTAAGAATCCGAGGATAGGCAACAACAGCGCGCTGGAATCAAGCTCCTGCGAGTCGTAAGACTGGGTAAATGCCCCGACTAAACGGTGAAAAGCATTTCGACAGACCTGGCGATGAATCTTGGTGCGAACATTTTTCCAGCGGCGTATCGGACCTTGGAGCCCGAATTCTTCGATCATTTTGATGCCGCGATCAAAGGCTACCCACGCCATTACTTTGGAATAAGTGAAGTGGCGCGTGTCATTGCGCACCTCCCAAATACCCGAGTCGGGCAGATGCCACTGTTTCTCAAGGCGCTCTAGTAACGCAGTCTCGAGTGCGAAACTGCTTTGGCTGCCGCGCAGTCCGGCCCGCCGCGCGTGATAGAGCGCGTCGAGCACTTCACCATAGATATCGAGTTGCACTTGCTGGGCAGCGGCGTTTCCCACTCGCACCGGTGCAGAGCCTGAATATCCTTTCAGCCAAACTGCGTCCCACTCTTGATGCAGTGGTTCGCCGGTGATGGTGTACATGATCTGCACCAGATCAGGACTGCCAGCGACGGCCCGGATCAGCCATCGGCGCCACGCGTCGGCTTCAGCATGATGTCCGGCATGAACGAGGGCAAGCAGAGTGAACGTGGCGTCCCGCAGCCAGCAATAACGGTAGTCCCAATTGCGTGGACCACCAAGCGCTTCCGGCAAGGACGCGGTTCCCGCCGCGACTATCGCGCCTGTGGGCGCGAACGTCAGCGCCTTTAGCGTTATGAGCGAACGCTCGACTTCGTCTTTCCATTCGCCCTTATAGGTTGATTGCGCACACCATTCTTTCCAAAAGCGCTTTGTCTCTGCCAATGCTGAGCGGGCAGTCTTGGTCTTGATGCCATCGGCGTGCGAATGAGCGTGGCTGAGCACAAAGGAGACCGTGTCGCCCTTGCGCACAGTGAATTCACTCACGGTAGCGAAATCTTTGCCTTTCAGATTAACGGGAGTGGTGAGCAGGATCTCATGCGGACCGCAGATGGCTGTCCATTGACCATTACGCTTGCGCTGAACCCAGGGAACGATACGTCCGTAATCGAAGCGAAGCGTGAGCTCCATCTTCATGCGCACCGCGCCGCGCACCCCACGCACCACGCGCACTATATGCGAATGTGAGTTGCGAGGTGGCATGCAGTCCGTAACAGTGACCTCTCCGCGACGGATTTTGTGCGTGGTCTCAAGAATGAGAGATTGAGGCAGATATCGGCGAGTACTTTTTGATCGCGCAGTCGGGGTGATCAGCCAGCGCCCATTGTCAGGATCTCCCAATAGGGCGGCCAGGCATGCGGGCGAATCAAAGTGGGGCCAACATAGCCAATCGATGGAGCCGGATCTGCTGACGAGAGCCAAAGTCTGCAGATCTCCGATGACGCCGTAATCCTCTATAAGGGCGGGCTTGCTGGTTACCTTTTTGGCCGCTCTTTTCGCGGCCGTCGCAGTTTTGGTCGTCTTTTTAGCTCGCACGTCCCAAGCTTGGATGCCGGCCGGCAAGCCGGATTTGCTTGAAAAGGCGAGGTTTGGGGTCCATTAGCACCACGTTCTGTCGCGAGTTCACATCTTATAAAAGATGGTGAGAGTCGCCAGGTCGAATGCCCGGTTCAAGACTTGGCACGTTGTTTTATTCACCAGCCTGGCGGTGCTGTTGATAGCGGCGGGAGTTGGGTTGCGGCTTTCTGCCCCTCATTTGAAGAAGCGCGCTTTGGCGATCTTGGGTGACCGCTTCGATGCCGATGTAAAGATAGACAGCTTTTCAGCGTCGCTTTATCCCAATCCGCATATTCACGGAAGTGGAATATACATCCGCAAGCATGACGACCCCATTGATTCGCCGGAGATCGCCATCAAGGAACTCGACGCAACCGCGACCATAAAAGGCTTGTTCGGATCGGTGGCCGACATCAAGCGCGTGACACTCCAGGGCTTGCACATCACGATCCGAAAGTCGCCATCCGGAACGGATGACGATCAAGATGATCAGAATTCCTGGCTGAGGAAAAAACACTATCCGGTAGATGTGCACGAACTAGTTGCCGACAACGCGCAGATCACCATTGTGCCAGCGAACCCGGATAAAGACCCGCAGGAATATTTCATTCAGAAATTGACCATGCATTCGGTGGGGCTTGAGCGCGCTGCCACGTTCACCACGCAGATCCGCAATGCTGTGCCGCCGGGCATTATTGATTGCCAAGGACATTTCGGCCCGTGGCACCCGGTGGATGCGGGAAAGACGCCGCTCGACGCAAATTACACCTTTAACAAGGCCGACCTCGGCGTGTTTGATGGCATTCGGGGCACGCTTAGCTCAAAAGGGAAATTTGGCGGCAAGCTGGAAAAGATCGAAGTGAGTGGAACGACAGACACTCCCGATTTTGCGCTGAAAGATACTGGGCATCCGATGGCGTTGCATACAGATTTTTCGGCGACAGTGGACGGCACCGATGGTGACACGTATCTGCATCCAGTGCGGGCTACGCTCGGGCACTCGGTGATCGTCGCGTCAGGAGCGGTGGAGGGTAAGAAGGGCGTTCCTGGCAAGCAAATCACTTTGGACGCCACTGTGAACAATGGCCGCATCGAAGACATGCTGCGACTCGCCATGAAATCCGACAAACCCATGATGACCGGCGACGTAAGTTTACACAGCAAGATCGTGATCGAGCGAAAGAAAGCCGACATTCTCGATCGCCTGAGGCTCGACGGCAAGTTTGAAGTGGCCAACGGCGGATTCACTGATGTTGGCATCAACAAGAAAGTGAAAGAGCTGAGCCGCAAAGGCAAAGGCGAACCAGAAAATCAGAACGCCGGAAGTGACGTTACTAATCTCAAAGGGGACTTTCGGCTAGTGGATGCTGTTCTGGCCATGCGCAACCTGAATTTTTCAGTGGAGGGCGCGCAGGTCAATCTCAACGGCGACTACGCGATGAAGCCGCAACGGCTCGACTTCCACGGGCACCTGTTCATGCAAGCTAAACTGTCGCAGACGACGACCGGATTTAAATCATGGCTGCTAAAACCGTTTGACCCTTTCTTCCGAAAAGGCGGGCGAACCAGCATTCCCATCAAGGTGACCGGCAATCCTGACCATCCGGCGTTTGGGCTGGACTTGTTCAATCACAATAATCGGGATGACAAGAAGACCGGCGACTGATTCCTGCTAACGAATCGTCCCGCCGGCTCGTCTCTAGGAATGCAGTAAACAATCAGCTCACCATGTCGTAGGTAGGGGCCTGTTGCAGCAATGCTGGCACGGGTGCATTTACGGCGTGGAGTCGCGCGGAGTCCCTGGCCGGCACTTGCCCGGAACTCTGTCTCTAACGCGCGTAGGTCTCCTGGCAATGCGGCACAACTTGCTAAAAGGAGATCGAATGTCCCATCCAAAGTTCCCAAAACTTCTTTTTATTGTTTTTATTTCTGTCGTGTGCGTGGCGCAACAAGCTGCCATGTTCCGCGGCGGACCGACTCACACCGGCGTGTACGAAGGCACGCCCACAACGACCCAGGCGAAGGTGAAATGGAAGTTCCAGACGGGCGCGCGCATTATCGGCTCAGCCACGGTTGCGAACGGCACCGTTTACTTCGGCAGCATGGATAATTCCTTTTACGCTGTCGACGCGGAGACGGGCACACAGAAATGGAAAGTGGATCTGACGGACGCCGTCAGTTCGACGCCCGCGGTCGAAGGCAATGCGGTCTATTTCACAGCCTATGACGGCGAACTTTATTCGCTGAACTCTGCCACCGGCAAAGTGAACTGGGAGTTCAAGACAGAGGGCGAGCGTCGCTATGCTGCCCGACACATTCACGGCATTGATCCTGACTTTGAGACGATGACCGATTTCTGGGATTTCTATCTGTCGTCTCCCGTGGTATGGCAAGGAGCGGTGTACTTCGGCAGCGGTGATGGGAACATCTACGCGGTTGATGCTATGACCGGCGTGCAGAAGTGGAGGTTTCGCACGGGCAGTGTTGTACATTCGTCGCCAGCGATCGCGGATGGAACGCTGTTCGTCGGGAGCTTCGATACGTATTTCTATGCGATCGACGCTGCGACCGGCAAAGAGAAGTGGCGGCATAAGACCGGGGAAGATCCGCTCATCCACAATCAAGAAGGCATAACGTCATCTCCGGCAGTTGTGGACGGCATGGTTTATTTCGGATGCCGCAATGCGACTATCTATGCGCTCGACGCAAAGACCGGCGCAGAAGTATGGACGCAGGTCGGAAAGCGCGGATGGGTAAGCGTCTCGCCCGCGGTGCGCGAGGGCAAAGTCTATGTCGCCACCGGCAGCGACAAAGTCGCGAAGGTTCTCGATGCAAAGACTGGCGCGATTGTGTCATCGGCTCCGATCGATAGCGGAGTGTTTTCTTCGCTGGCACTGGTTGGCGACACTGCATACTTCGGCGGATTTAACGATAAGTTAATGGCCTGGAACCTAAAGACGAACACTTTGAAATCTATTTTCTCGACGGACGGTCCTACGAATGAGGCTGAGCGGAGGGCACTAGACAAAGCGCAGAAGTTCATCTCGCCGACCTTTTACGATGACCGCGTTGCATTCATGATCCGCAGGATGGATGCCGGGATCTTTGTTGCCTCGCCCGTGGTCGCGAATAACACGATCTACATTGGCAGCACGAACGGGTACATGTATGCGCTGAAGTAAGTAAAAGGAGGTGGCCTTCGACGGCCGCCTCCTCGTTTTCGACGTTAGCTATTTTGGGAGCGCTAAGCTGGCCTGTCCAAATACGTATTTCCAGCCTGTGGGAGTTTTCACGTAGGTATCGCTGAACCACAACTTCTTATCAAAGGTCGAGCCGTCTTTGGCTTTGCCTTTTTCCCAGAGAAGTGCCGTCACGACGGCCGTGTCCCCCCATACGCGGACGGTTTGTTGTGTATCTTCCTGATGTTCGTAAATGACATCTTGCTCGCGAGCGGACTTCAATAAATCAGCTTTCGTGTACACCTTGCCGCTGCCTACGACGAGGACAAAATCCTCGGCGAGGATGCGGTCCATGGTTGCTGCGTCGTTGCGTTTCACGGCTGCTTGATATTCGGTATCGAGATCGGCGACAGCTTTGTTGGCATCCGACGTTTTGTCCGATGATCCATTGCCAAAGGCGACGGCTATGGCTGCAGCGGTAAGTCCCAGTAGGAGTTTCATGTTTATTTCCTCGACTGCACGGTAACAGAAACGAGCCCTACAAATGGCGATTTTTGGA
>JAICLA010000031.1 GCA_025927695.1 Terriglobales bacterium
CCTTGCGTGCAAAGGAAGAGTCCTAACTACAAACTACTAACTACTAACTACTAAACCCGCTCCTACCATCTTCTCCAATATTCTCACCGGCGCTTTCTCCGGCATAACCATTGCTTCCTTGCTGACGATGTAAGTCTGCTCGAGGGCGTATCGGCCGCTTAAGACGGCGTGGCCTACCATGTCGGTGTAAACCATCCAGCAGGTGTTGGGCGGGAAGTCGTCATACTGCTTGGGACAGTCTTTCTGAAAGGTGGAGTTCTCCTTGAGGAAGTTGTGGAAGCGCATCATGAAATCGTCATAGGGCGAGCGGGGAGTGATAGGGATACCGGCGGAGGCGAGTGCTTTCTTCATGCTGAACGCGGTTTTGGCGAAGGCGGAACTGCCGTGTGGTGTGGGTAATGGGCACCCACCACTTTTGCCTGCGAACTGACCAGCTAACGAATTAAAGGGTGTGGTGGTCATCCATTTGCGCGGCTCGGACGGATTGATGTTAGTGAAGAAGCGCAGGATGCGGTCGCCATTGGTGGGGCGGGAAGGGAACGCGTCTGTGTGGATGAGGTCATTGCGCTTGTGCAGTGTGAGGTCGCGGTTCTCTTCTTCCAGCGGGCGATAGCTGGCGAAGTCCAGATTCCAGCGCTGTTGATAAGGCGAGAGGATGGCCGATAAAGTCTTGGTGGCATTGCGCGAATAATCGCGCATGATCTGGAGCAGGCGTGCGGCGTCACCGGGTGTGTCTTCAGCGAAGCCGGTAATGCGGTCTTCATTGGCGCGATAGGCGATGTTCTTGTGCAGGCGTCCGCCGGACTGGCGGCGGCCTAGCAGAAAGTCGAGGTCCGCAGGCGGGATCTCAAACGGCATGCCGGGGATATAGAGGATGTCGCCGGCTTCAAGTTGTGCACAGTAGGTGCGGGCTTCTTCCGCTGAAGGTTGAATGCCGGAGCGGAGTTGGTCTGGCGTGGTAGAGATTGTGACGCGGGCCATGAGGAGATTATGCACTAAACCCGGAGGCTATCGTCGCAAGCGCCGCCTGGGCGAGATCATTTTTGCGGCCGCGTGAATTCGCTGGTGCGCATTACCTGCGCCACTTCAACTTTGAAATACTGGTACCAGTGCGATCGTCCTGCGTCTTGTGCTGCGCGGTGCCGCATATTCTCTCGCCACTGAGTGAGGGTCGCTTCGTCTTGCCACCATGCCACGGAGAGGCGCTCGCCATCTGCAGCAGTGAAGCTCTTGAAGTCAATGAAGCCGGGCATGCTTTTGCCGAGGGCCAGCATCTCGTCGGCCATTTCTTTATAGCCTTGGGGATCATCGACAAGTTTGGAGCGAAACAAAATGACCAACATTATTATTCCCTCGCAGATTTGCGCGTTTGATGAGGCTGAGCGCTGATGGGTTGAAATTTTCTTTGGGCGGTCGCTTCGGATCGGCCAATAACAAAGGCCGCCCGGGCAACTCGGACGGCCTTCTTTTCAAGGGAGAATAGTTCCAACGGAAACTTGACCATCGAAACTTTCTGGAAAAATCTTATGAGCCTTGAGCAAGGGGTGTCAAGCGATTTTTCCATGATAAATGCCTTTATTTTCAATAACTTAGAAATTCTATAAACATTTCCACCGTTTGACATTTTCTGTCAGTGGAAGGCGACGGGAGTTACTTAAGTCCATAAAAATCATGAACTTCCAAGCCGCAAGGTGGTTACTTAGCGTAGGTTGAGCTTTATGAATTCCACGTCTTCAGGCCGGTCAATGAGCTTGCCGGGAAAGAAGCGCTTCATGAAGATGCGGAAGCCGCCGAAGGCTATGCCGAGGATGAACATGAATGCGACAACGAAAAACGATAGATAGATGATGTTGACGAGCAGATTGGCGACGTTGTTTTTGGCGTTGGGCGCGGGCTCGTTCCAGGTGACGGAGGCGTCGTAATTGATCTCTTCGAGGATCTTGCGGGCATCAATCTCTGCTATGGGACCGCTGACAATGGCGACGATTGGCCCGCTGCGGCGTGTGGCGAAGCGCGTTGGTTGCGTGTCTGTTGGCGAGGCGGGTTGTTGTGTGAGGGCTTGGGCGTTGGTCCACTGGGTATTTTGCTGTTTGGCCCAGTCGTTGAGCTTCTGGACTTGGAGCTTCGCGATCTGGTTGGTGGGGTATTGCGCGATCACTACTGTTCCGGTGCCGTCTAGCGTTTGCTCAGTGCCGACGACTACTTCTGGACTCATGGAGAAGTCGATGAGCTTGGAGTTGACCGTGCCTTTGAGCTGGTCGAGGGCGAGTGGTCCGACGATGTAGCGAGCGTTCTTTTGTGCGGCGGCGGAGAGATGCAGAGGTAGCGTAGGGAGCTTGGCGAGATTGCCGGCTGCGCGCGGAATGTCAGAGGCGAGCTCACGCATCTCGGCGGGCGTCATGGCGGTGACTTGGTCGAGATTGATGTCGAGCAGGACATTGGTGCAGCGGAAGAGGACGTGGTTGCCATCAGAGGCGGCGTCGTCACAGAAATCTTCTTTGGCCATAGATGGCGTGCGGAAGTAGGTGAAGGCTCCGTAGGCGCCAGTGGCGTCAGGGAATGTGTAGGCGGTGATCTTAAGATTGCGGTCGCCGCGCTGGTAGTTGGCGGTTTCGGATGATTTAAGTCCGTACTCTTGCAGGATTTTCGTGTCGGCGGGGGTGGCAGCGGAGGTCTTTTGCGGTGATTTGTGGAATCCGGCGAAATCTGCGGGGAGCGCACTGGTTGGCGCGGATTGCGTTGTCTTTGTTGAGGGCGCAGAAGTTGGTGCGCTCTTCTGCTGCGCTGAGGCCGGTAGCGTTAGAGCGGAGGTAAGAAAGATAAGAGACAGATTGCGCCGAAGTCGCATGAATACCTATTAGACACCATTTTGGCGGGGAAAGATTCGGTCAGGGGCCGGGTTCGTGGGGCGTGTCTGGCAGCTTGCTCGCTACCTTTATGCCGCTCAATCCGCTGGCGTAGCGAGCTACACCTTTATAGAGGGACTCGGCGATCTTCTGGCGGTACTCGGGGGTCTGGAGCTTCTTTTCGTCGCCTGGGTTGGAGACGAAGGAGATCTCGGCGAGGATGCTGGGCATGTTGGCGCCGATAAGGACGACGAACGGTGCCTTCTTCACGCCGCGGTCGCGCATGGCTTGGTTCTTAGTGCTGAGTCCGGTGGACATGGCGTGTTGTACGTCTGAGGCGAACTCGCGGGATTCTTCGATCTTCTCTTTGAGCGCGATCTTCTTTACGAGATCTTGAAGTTCGAAGACTGATTTCTGCGAGACGGCGTTTTCGCGGGCGGCTACTTCGAGCGCGTCCGCGTTAGAAGTGAAATTCAGGTAGTAGGTTTCGACGCCGCGGGCGCTAGCGTCGTGGCTGGAGTTGGCGTGGACGCTGATGAACAAATCAGCTTCCTGCTTGTTGGCGATGGCTGTGCGCGTTTCTAGCGGGATGAAGGTGTCATCATCGCGGGTGTAGACGACTTCCGCGCCGAGTTGTTTCTCCAGCAGCTTGCCGAGGCGGAGGGCGACGTCGAGCACGAGGTCTTTTTCCATCAGGCCTTTGGGGCCGATCGTGCCGGTGTCGTGTCCGCCGTGACCGGCGTCAACTACGATCTTGCCGATCTTCAGGCCGAGAGCGCGGATGAGCGAGCGATCGCCGGATGCGGTGGGCTCGGCGGTGTGAGTGGACGCGACTTCTTCGGTGTCAGCCGCGGCTTTCTTTGATTTCTTGCTGCCCTTGCGTGGCGCTACCGTTTCAGAGATGGGCGCACTGGTCGGCTGCGATGTGGCTTTTACTTCTTTACTGGCGACTTCGGTCTTGGCCGAGGGATCAGTTAGTTCTTTGGTTGGATCTGATTTCTTGGTTGCGGAATTGTCGGCGGATTTTTCTGGTGCGTGCTCAGCGGCGTCGCCTTCTTCCGTCTCGCGTTTGGTGGTGGTCACTGGCGCGGGAGGATTGTTGACGGCGATGGAGGCCGGAGTCTGTTTCGGCTTTTCTGGCGTGGGCTGCGTGACCAGTGGCGGCGTTTGCGATTTCGCGATCTCGGTTGAATTCTTTACGGGAGCGGGCGGCGGTGTGTTTTTCGCAAGCAGAGTCTTCTGCTGGGCTTTGCCGTGAATGTCGATGATGAGGCGATAGGGGTTCGGCAGCAGGAAGGCGGAGTACTCGGCTACGTCGTCCACTTCGAGGACCACGCGGGTCATGCCTCTTTCAAATTGGGCGATGCGGATCTTGTGCAGGAATCCGTCGCCTACGTCGAATGATTTGCCCATCAACTCTGACGCTAACTTGGTGTCATGCAGGTCAAAGAAGATGCGATCGGGGGAGGGGACGCGTCCGGCTTCGTATTTGACCTCTTCTTCAAGGTCGATGGCTACGCGAGTGTAGTCGGGCGTGGACCAGTAGCGAACGTTGGTGACTAGCGGCAATTTGCCGTGGTGCGATGCGGGAGTAATCGCATTGACGGGGATGGCGGCGCTGCTGCTGGCGGTGGCGGTGTCGTCGTCATCGCCTGAATTCTTGGTTGTTGATTTGGCTGACGATTTTTTTTCGGGCTTTTCTTCGGCGACTGCCGGAGCTTTGTCGGCGGGCTTGTTGCGCGCTAGTTTCTTCGCCGGCTTGCCGCCTTTGGCTTCGGCGTCGATCTCTTTTACTGCGTCGCGGGCCTGATCGGCGAATTCGTTGCGCGGATAGCGTTTCAGGAATTCTTCGTAGATCTGCTTGGCTTGCTTGGAATCGCCGAGGTCAGCTTGGTAGATCTGGCCTTCGTTGAAGAGAGCTTCGAAACGGCGCTTGCTGCCGGGATATTCGCGCCGCAGGAATTCATATTGCGCGATGGCATCGTGCGAAGACTTGTCGTCGTTGAACAGAGTGCCGTAGGCAGCCATTAATTCGCCAACAGCCATGGCTGCGGCATCAGCGCGAGAAGAGGTCGGCGCGGTGTAATAGACCTTGCGGTAGGCATCGAGGACGCGGGTGTAGTCGCGTTTGGTGCGGGATTTTTCCGGCTTGGCTTGGAGGGCAGCGCGAAGTTTTTCAGCCGTTTCGAACTGGGTGCGAGCGATCTGCTTCTTTTGCGCGACGGTGCGCTTTGCGGCGGCGGGGACGGCGGTTCCCAGCAACATGGCGGCGAATCCCGCCACGATCCAAAGCCGGTATTTATATGTTGTCATCCGCAAAATCTGTGGTCGAACGTTGTTCCCCTACTCGTTGGTAAAGATCTTTCGTCCCGCATTGTCCTTGTCCACGTGGATCGAGGTGGACGCGACCGCCGGGAATGGATTGTCTTGCCCGTAAAGTTTGGTGATGCGTTTCACGTAATCTTTCGTCTCCGCGTAGGGAGGAACACCGCCATGCCGCGTGACTGCGCCTGCGCCGGCGTTGTAGGCGGCGAGCGATTTCGAGACGTCGCCATTGAAATTGTTCATCAAGCCGGCGAAGTGCTTGGTGCCGGCTTCCACGTTCTGTTCGACGTCAAACGGATTGGTCACGTTCAGCTCGCGGGCGGTGGATGGCATGAGCTGCATCAGACCCATGGCGCCTTTGCGCGAAACGGCGTTGGGATTGAAATTCGATTCCACTTTGATGATGGAACGGACAAGATTCGGGTCGACGTGGTGGCGGGCGGCAGCGGCGTCAATGGCGGCGTCAACTTGCAACTGCGTGATCTTGTGCCCGGCGGTCATGCCGCGGGTGTCAGGCGAAGAGAACTCTGCGAAAGGTGATTCGCTGCGCGCGCTAGTGGGGAGAGGCGTCATGGGAGTGCGGGCGACTAACGCGCGAACTTCCGCAGCAGCGGATTGGGCGCTACGCATCTGACGGTGCGTCGGAGTGGGAACCGGCTTCCAGCGATGCTGGGTGTTGCTCCAGTAGACGAGATGAGTTGTGGGTGCGGCTTCTGTGGACGTCGCTGTGGGCGCGGGTGCATCGTCGTTCACGAAAACGCGGCGGCCGTTTTCCGTAGAGGCGATGATGCCGCTCTGCTGTGCTGAGCACAGAGTGGAGAGTGCCGCAAGCACCGCCGTGCCCGCCAGCATCGATTTGAGCGAACGCTGTTTCACCGAAGACCTTAGCTGCATGGACGGACTTATGCCTCGCAGGGAGTGACCCAATTTCGAGGCGGAATGCCGTCCAGAGTACCGCGATTATATGACGGGAAAAGGTGACAAGCAATGACGGAAATTGGGCGGGTATCTCAGGGGCGGTTTGGGATTTGTACCTAAATCTTGGGGTGGGCTGGAACGATGGGGGAGGAGCGGGAAAAAGGCCTTAGAGTGTGGCGGAAGGACATGGCCTGAAAGCAAAAAAGGATTACCACGGAAGAAAGGAAAAGGCGGATAAAAGGAGATAGAGCCTTCGTTGGGCTGACCAAGTGAGCGTTTGCAGAAAGCTCACCGCAAGTGTCGAGTGTAATTCCACATATCGATGCCGCCGTAAATGATGAATCCCCCAGCGATAATCATGGGAATTGAAACTAAGATGGAGAACACCGTACCTACCCAACTCATAGGAGAACGATAGTCGGTCTTGGGCATTAGAAGTTTGATCGACCAGAGCTCCAACGCGATAAGGAACAATCCAGGAAAAAGCATGCCCCACCAATTGGTGGGGCCACACGGTCCAAATCCGCCGGTTGCTAGCAGAAGAAACAAACAAAGGCAGGGCGCCAGTAGCGCGAGAATCAATGATTTCCCGACGGAATCTCTTTTCTCCTTTTCAGTCACTCGCTTTACACACCCACTGGCTGCTTCACCGGCACAGCGGTGAACCAGTTGAAGCGGTCTTCCACTTTGCCGTTGACGATGTCATAGAAATCTTTTTGCAGTTGGCGGGTGATGGGGCCGGCGGAGCCTTTGCCTACCTGGATGCGATCGACTGACCTGATGGGTGTGATCTCTGCGGCGGTGCCGGTGAAGAAGACTTCGTCCGCGATGTAGAGCATCTCGCGAGGGATCATTTGTTCGGCGATGGGAATGCCTTGCTCTTTTGCCAGCTTCAGCACGGAATCGCGCGTGATGCCGGGCAGTACTGAACCACCCAGCGGGGCGGTGATCAGCGTTCCGTTCTTGACGAGGAAGAGGTTCTCGCCGGAGCCTTCGCTGACGTATCCGTTCACATCAAGGCCGATGCCTTCCACGTATCCGTTGGCGATGGCTTCCATCTTGATGAGCTGCGAGTTCATGTAATTGGCGCCGGCTTTGGCCATGGCGGGCATGGTGTTGGGCGCGAGGCGATTCCAACTGGAGATGCAAACGTCTACTCCCTCATGCGGGTCGCCGTGGCCTAGATATTTGCCCCACGCATAGTTGGCGATGTAGACCTCAGTGGGCGAGCCCTTCGGGTTGACGCCGACTTCGCCGTAGCCGCGGAAGATCAGCGGACGGATGTAACACGGGAAGATGCCGTTGTGGCCTACGACCTGGACCATGCCATTGATGATGTCCTGCTTAGTGAGGCTGACTTCGATGCGGTAGATCTTGGCGGAATCGAGCAGGCGCTGAATGTGCTCCGCGGCGCGGAAGATGGCTGGACCCTGCGGCTGCATATAGCAACGGATACCTTCGAACACGGATGAGCCGTAGTTGACCACGTGCGACATAATGTGAATCTTGGCGTCGTCCCAGTTAATGAGTTTTCCGTTGTGCCAGATCTTTTCAGAAGGGTTCAGTGGCATTCGCGCGGCTCCTTTTCAAGGTACGGCAGGTCCTATGGAGATGGATGCGTACAGACGATTATAGCTGCACAATATTTGGCGAGATGAGGGAAATTTGTAATGAATTTTTATTCGTGGGATGGGTGGGCTGCGAGTGGAAAGCCCACCACGAAGAACAGAGACACAGAGGTTTTGTCTGAGAATTCTTTGGGGATTCGCGGTGCTTGCCGCCAGCATCGGCTTATGTGTGAGGGCGAAGACGCCCTCACGACAGCCGGCGGGACGCCGGCGTTACGGTCGCGATTGCGAGGTCGCCACGTTTGTTGTGGGAGTGGATTTTGTTGTTGCGTGGTCGGTCTGTTCTGGCCTCGTCAGCTTCTTCCCTAGATATTTGTCGCTTGCGGCCATCATGTCTGGCATGGCGGCGAAGGGCTTGGCGTAGTCGTTGCGGGCGTTCCAGAAGAGGAAGCCGTCACCGCCGTTGGCCTTTGAAGCCTGGACTTGGATCTTGATGTATTCAGGCGAATAGGTCTTGGTGCGCCAGGCGAAGGCTTGCAGCCACGGGCGCAGGGTGACGCCGCTGTCGGCAGTGATCTTTTGGAAGCGCGCCATGGATTCAGAGATGAAGTGTTCGGGCGCGTCGCCGGGTTGGGCGATGTTGTCCATGCCGAAGAAGTGCGAGGGATAAATCATGGGCGAGACGATATCCACGTTTTTCGCCATGGCCACGATGTCTTGTCCGGTATGGGCGAGGTCGACTTGGCGCTGCCACGCCATTACGCCGAAGACATCGATCGAGAGCAAAACGCCCATGGGATGTAGTTCAGAGTGAGCGCGGCCGAGAAAGTTGGCGATCACGTCGCGACGTTGCATGGGAGTGCCGTCAGGATTCTTCAGAGTTTGGAAATGGAAGACGGCGTCTTTTTGATCGCCTTCGGCAGGGAAACGGACGTAGTCGAATTGGACTTCGTCAACGCCGGACTGCGCGACCATCTTGGCAAGAGCTAGATCGTAATCCTGCACTAGCGGATTGGAAGAATCGGTCCACACGAGTTTGCCGTTCTCGCGCCATGGAACATCGGGATGCGCGTGGGAATGCACGGCGAGTTCAGGATGATGCACGGCGATGTTCTCGTCTCGGAAGAGCGCGATGCGCGCGATGGCGTGCATGTCCATGGAGTGTAGCCAGCGGACGTACTTTGGAAGATTGCTGATGGATGGGCGGCGCTTCGGCGCTAGCGGATTGTCAAAGGGCACGTTCACGCTGCCGTCACTGTCTTTAATATCGAAGACGACGGCGTTGCCGCCAACTTGCTTCCAGTGCTTCACGATGTTCATGCCGTTGACGCTGCCGGCCATAGTGCCGGTCAGGTAGACGGCGCGGATATCAGCATCTTTTGGCTGCGGACGCGTCTTTTCGACTATCGGCTGCTTCTCGAGAGTGGGAATGGTGATGGTGCTTCCCGGTTTCAAGGACGCCGTCTTGCCAAGGTGGTTGGCGTCGCGGATTGCGGCATCAAGTTCCGCCACGGTCATTAAGGATGATTGCGAAAGATAGGTGCGGGCGAGAGAGAGGACGCTCTCTCCGCGCTTCACGATGTGCGTGTTTTCGGGAACCGCTGCCGCGGGCATAGCCGGAACAGAGGCAGTTTGCGCTGTGGTTGTTGCCGGTTTGATCTCTTGCGCGTTGGCTTTGGTGCCAACGGCGGAGCATCCTGTGATCAGAGACAAAATCGCGGTGAATGAAGCAGTGAGAGCGAGGTTATATGCGCGGGAAGAAGTCATCAAAACTGCCTTATCACCTTTATATCGATGCTGATGAGGCCGATACTAGCATGCAGAAACTGTGGAAAACCGCCGGGGAAATTACCAAGTAGTAACTAAGTAGAACACCATGGCCCGCTGTTTGTTGCGCGGAGGCCGATAAATACTGCTTTCGACGCACGTGTGGGCATGCACCAAGGCACTTGCAACTCATTGTTGCTGGATTCCATCTCAATAAACGATGAATGTGCGTAGTGTCGCTACATGGCGCATATTCGAGGACGCACTGAAGGGTCGTGCTCAGTCATGAAAAACGTAGTCAACACCGCACTCGATCCCACGCTGCGCAGCAGTGACGCTCAAACATTCGAGGTCGCGCTCCGGCGCAAGATCGTTGGGCAAGATTCGGCGATCGAAAAAGTCGCCGAGATCTACCAGATGTTCCTGGCCGGACTGAACGCGCCTAACCGCCCTATCGGCAATTTTCTTTTTCTCGGTCCGACGGGTTCAGGAAAGACGCGCGTTGTGGAAGCAATGGCGGAAGCGATGTTTGGTGAATCGCGCGCGGTGGTGAAAGTAGATTGCGCGGAGTTTCAGCACAGCCATGAGATCGCAAAACTGATCGGCTCACCTCCGGGATATTTGGGACATCGTGAGACACATCCGCTGCTCACGCAGGAGGCGTTGAATCAGCACCACACGGACAAGCTGAAGCTCACGTTGTTGTTGTTTGACGAGATCGAAAAAGCCAGCGACGCCTTGTGGCAGTTGCTGCTCGGGATCCTGGATAAAGCGACTTTGACGCTTGGTGATAACCGGCGCGTTGACCTTTCGCAGTGCATGATCTTTATGACTTCGAACCTGGGCGCGGGTGAGATGAATGACCTCATCAGTGGTGGGTTCGGATTCACGCAGAAGCCCGCCGCTTACGATCCGAAGATGGATGAGAAGTTGAACCGCACTGCGGTCGAAGCCGCGCGGCGCAAGTTCTCGCCCGAGTTCATGAACCGTATTGACAAGACGGTGGTGTTCAACATGCTGCGTTCGGAACATCTCGAGCAGATCCTTGAGATCGAACTAGGCATGGTGCAGCAGCGCATTTTGCAAGCGACTGGCAACAGCCAATTCGTGTTCAGCTGCACGCCCTCGATGAAGAAGTTCCTGCTGGTGGAAGGCACGGACGCGAAGTACGGTGCGCGCCACCTGAAGCGCAGCATCGAGAAGAACGTTGTCTTCCCGCTGGCGAACCTGGTGGCTACTAGCCAGGTGAAGCTGGGTGACTTCATCCGGATCGATCGCACGCCTGAAGGCCGCGTGACTTTCACGAAAGAAGCGGAAGGTGCGCTGGTGCCAGTGCTGCTGGAGAAGTACGGTCAAGAAGGCGCGGCAGCGACGGCTGCGGCGCGGGGTACGAAGGCGGGACGCGGGAAGGATTTTGGTCCGTCACCGCTGTTAGAGAAGTTGGGATAGTCAAGAAATCGAGCTTAGCGGAGCAGGCAGTTTTTAGCTGGTTCCGCTACGACAAAGGGCGCCGATCACAGGGCGCCCTTTGTCGTTTTTTGTCATCGCGGCTACTCTGTTTGAGCATCTAATTCCTATAATCATCCTTATAAATAGGTGAACTATATGCCGGATTTTTGCTGCCAATCACGTGTTAAAGCCGTGTTTGTAAAAGCCGTAGTCTTGATGATGACGGTCAGCCTGTTGGCGCCTGAATCGTTTGCGCGATTCGACCCGAAGCCGGCGAGCCCGAACTTTTACTCGCTGGACCAGGAAGTGCAGGCGGGGCAGCAGGCCGCGGCGGAGATCGACCGCAAGATGCCGCTGGTGACAGATCCGCAGTTAAATCGATACATACAAGACTTGGGTCGGCGCTTAGTGGCGGTAGCGCCGGGGCCGAAATATCCATACACGTTCAAGATCGTGAATGAGAAAGACATCAATGCTTTTGCGCTGCCGGGTGGGCCGATCCATGTAAATTTGGGAACGATCCAGGCGGCGGACAACGAAGCGCAGCTTGCGGGCGTGATCGCGCATGAGATGGGCCATGTGATCATGCGGCACAGTACGCACATGGCGAGCCAGCAGGCTGTGGGGCAGCTGGGTTTGGGAATTTTGGGAGCGCTGATCGGGCGGGGGACCGCGGGACAACTGGCGCAGGCGGGATTGGCTTTCGGCGTGAATTCGGTGTTCATGAAGTATTCGCGCGACGCGGAAAGCCAGGCGGATCTTGTCGGCACCGACATCATGCATGACGCGGGATACGACCCGATACAGCTGGCGAAATTTTTCCAGAAGCTTGACGAGAGCGGAGGGTCGCGCGGTCCGCAGTTCTTCTCTGACCATCCGAACCCGGGCAATCGTGTGCAGAGCGTATCCGCAGAGGCTGCGACGCTTCCGCGCGAGAACTATCGCACCGACAGCCAGCAGTTCGAGGCAGCAAAAGAGATCGCGATGGGGATGCATCCGTACACCGCGCAGCAGATCGCGCAGATGGAAAAGAGCGGTGTGAACCCGAACAATGGCAATCAGTCGTATGGGAACGGGTCAGGACGCAATCGGCAAGAACAGGTCGCCGGGCGTAACAACGGAAGTTATGACAACGACGTGCCTGAGCAGCAGTATCAGTCGTTAAATCACCGGGATTTCACCATGCAGTATCCGGCGGACTGGCGTGCGTATGGCGATGCAAATTCCGAAGTAACCATTGCGCCTCAGAATGGGATCGTTCGCGAAGGGAATCAAGATGCGGTGGCTTACGGCGTGATCATCAGCGGCTTCCAGCCGGAGAACCGTGACAATAATCCCAACAACCAGTTCGATGAAGGAACGCACCAGATCATCGATCAATTGCGACAGTCGAACCCGGACATGCGTACGACTTCCCGCGAAGAGAACTTCACGGTGGACGGCGCGAAAGCCAAGTCGATCATGCTGATGGGGACTTCTCCGCTAAAAGACCAGCAAGGCCGCACGGCCCGCGAGCGTGATTGGCTCGTGACAGTGCAGCGAAATGACGGCACGATCCTTTATATGGTGTTCATTGCGCCGGACCAGGACTTCAGCCAACTGCGGCCGCAGTTCGAGCACATGGTGCGGACGTTCAAGGTGCGGTGAGCGCTTCGGGTATCATTTGAAATAAATGGTGCCCACTCTGGAAACTGAGCGACTGATCCTGCGTCCACTAGAGTTAGCTGACGCGGCGCAGCTCCAGGTGCTTTTTCCGCACTGGGATATCGTCAAGCATTTGAACAATATCGTGCCGTGGCCGTATCCGGCCGACGGATCCATCAGGCACATCCGCGACGTTACGCTTCCAGCCATTCAACGAGGCGAGGAATGGGGCTGGACACTGCGTCTAAAGAGTGAGCCCTCGCAGATCATTGGACGGATCAGTCTGTATGCGAAAGGTGAAAACAATCGCGGTTTCTGGGTGGGCGTTCCATGGCAAGGTAAGGGTTACATGACGGAAGCATGCGATGCTGTAACAGATTTCTGGTTCGACACGCTCGGTTTTGAGGTGTTGCGGGCGCCGAAGGCTGTCAACAATACGGCGTCACGGAAAATCTCATTGCACCAAGGCATGCGCGTGATCAGGGAAGAGATGCGAGACTTCGTTATCGGACGTCTGCCCGCTGAAGTTTGGGAGCTCACTCGCGAGGAGTGGCGCGCGCGGAAAAAGAAATGAAAGATGGCGCGACTCGCGCCATCTTGTTCAGCCTTTCACACATACGACTTGCTTGAGCGTGTGCACGATCTCAACCAAGTCTTCCTTTACGATGACTTCCGTTTTTTTATTCCTCATCATCGTCTTGCACGAGCAAGCTTGTTGTTGATACTGATTCGCGGAATCCGGCGGCACGGCCCCTGACTTCCACCGCCAGAGCGACCTTCTTCAGATCGTCTAGACGTGGCAAACGCTTGTCAGCGTAATCAGAGCATTCGTACACCTTGAACGGGATCGAGACCGAGGGATACGCATAGTCGCAAAATACGATGCGTTCCCTTTCGGAATATCCCGTGATGATCCGCGCGTATGAGCACGTGTCACAGCGTGACTCGTTGCCCACAGGAGTTCCTCCGTATACCTTGCGGAGGTCCATAAAAAATTCCTTTCTAAGCGGAGCTATATCCGCGGGTTCACAACTGTTTGAGTTGAGGTTCCGGAACGAGCGAGTCCAAAGCTGCGAAGCTATGTAGTTGCGAGCTTGGTGTCCTTGTGTATTTCCGGAATCGCGTAGGTAGAAAGGCCGGAAGTTACCGGAGGGAATAGGACGCACCCGTGCGTTCGAAGCTTTGCGGCTTCGTAGCGGTCTGCGAATTGTGCAGAGTCATTCTCATGACGGCGTCTCGTTTCCTACGCGAGAGCGTTACCTTATCAAACTTCGCGACAAAAAATCAAGGGCGGCTGTGCTGTATGCTTGGCGCATGTTCCTGTTGCGAATGATGCTTCGCTTGTTCACTTCCATCTTTGGGACGACTCATCCCTGCAAAGAGGATGAGGCGAAGTACGCGTGGATGTTGTTTGGGATGATAGTCATCTTCATTGCCGCAATGGCAGGTATGACCTGGGTGATGCTTAAAGTTGTGCGGTAATCGAAGCGGGCTAACCTTTTTTGAGCTCGACCAGGACCTGTCGGGCGACTTCTTTCAATGTCTCGAACACTCCCGTGCCGTTAAACGCTACGGCTTCAAATACCGGCTCGCCTTTTTTCAGCAAATCTTTCTTCAGGGTGTCGACAGGAAGTACGTTGGGAAGGTCGCGTTTGTTGAGTTGCAGGACGTAGGGAATCTTGGCGAGTTCGTAGCCGTGTTCCTTGAGATTGTCTTCGAGGTTGTCGAGAGCTTCAAGGTTGGCGTCCATGCGCTCTTCCTGCGAATCGGCTACGAAGACTACGCCATCAACGCCGCGCAGTATCAGTTTGCGGCTGGCGTCATAGAAGACCTGTCCGGGAACGGTGTAGAGATGGAAACGCGTCTTGAATCCGCGCACGGTGCCCAGGTCGAGAGGCAAGAAGTCAAAGAACAAAGTACGGTCACTCTCGGTGGCGAGAGAGATCATTTTGCCTTTTTGTTTGTCCGCGGTCTTATCAAAGATGACTTGCAGGTTCGTGGTCTTACCGCCCAGACCGGCGCCGTAATAGACGATCTTGCAATTGATCTCGCGAGCCGCGAAGTTAATGAAACTCAAGAGCTTGCCTCAATCTGATTCGCACAGACACGTGCCCGAAGAACACTTGTAAGGCGAGGGAACGTTCAGAAACTTACAATCATTCTTATATCACACGCTTGTGTTGGGCGGAATTCTACGCATTCGTGTAGCGGCCTGAAAAGAAAAAACGTAAGGGATACACATTACGGAAGGACGCATCCGCCCAGAAGGACAATGCGCACATTGTCCTATTGCGGCGTGGCCGAGCGTTGCGGTGGCAGCGGATAATAGCCGTCTTTGGCGTACACCTTCAAGCCTGCGCGATGCACCCTGACTTCGATCTGCCTGTAGTTACTAGCCGCAGTGGCCTTGGTGTTGTACCCCAGCGTGGATTGGTTGCGGGCGATCTCAGTCAGTTTTGCGTAGGCGTTTTCGATGTCAGATTGAGAGAGTTCCGCGTAGTATTCGCCTCCCGTGGCAGATACATACTTCGGCAGGATGTTGCCGTAGGTGGTCAGCGGAATGTGAACCCTCTCGAGGGTCTTCTCTACGGGAATGGCGGCGGTATCCACGCCGACTCCATACACAGCGATCTCATGTGAGAGCAGCTGCTTGAGTACGGAACTGTAGCTAGCGACGCTGCCATGTTCTTGCCCCGCGCTGATGACGAAGATGACTTTGCGGCGGCCGGGAGCGCGGCGGGAAAGATCTTGTGCAGCGCGCAAGATAGCGTCATTCAAGACGTGAGATTCGCGGGTGGGAACCCGCGATTGAATGGGCGTTGCAGCGGGATCGAATGGGCGTCCATTCACGGTCGGTCCGCTGGCCATGGGCCCGCTGACTACCGGAACTCCGCCGGTGGTTCCGTGCAAACGTGAATTGCGGCGAAGCGAGGCCGTGAGTTGATCGCTCGAGCTGGTGAAGTCGTCGACCTTTTGTACGGAGTCGCCGTAGGTATAGAAGGCTACTTCATCGAATTGGCTGAATGCGCCGACCAGTGCGGAGACGGTGTTGTTCACTTTCTTCAGTGTCGCGTCCGGCATGGACATATCAAGGATGATGGCGACTGAAAGCGGGAACGGATCGCTGGTGAATAGCGAGATAGGAACTGGATTTCCATCTTCGAAGATGGAGAAGTCGCGGCGAACGAGGCCTTCGACAAGGTGTCCATCAGAGTCCTTTACTGTAACGGGAACCGTCACGAAGCTTACGCGGCTTTTGATGAGGAACCCGCCGCGGCCATCGTCTTCAGCGGGACGGTTTGTCCTCTGAGGCATAGGCTTAGCTGCAGTCGGGAGTGCTGGATCGCTATCAGGAGCGGGCTGCGGATTTGAGTTCGTTTCGGGTGGTTGACCGGGGTCGCCGGGAATCACGGGAGCAGGCTTGGTGTTTGCGGGAAATGTGGTGGTAGGGCGCTGGGCGGAGGGAGCATCCGGAACGGACTGCTGTTTCGTCTCTTGCTGTTGCGCGAAAACTGCCGAACTAAGTCCCAGCGCGAAGGCCAATAACCATGCCGGTTTCCCAACGAGATAAGTCACGCCGTCCCTCTTCTTCCGCCCGGGTGTGGTTCTTTTAATCCAATAATGCGTCTAATATGAAAAGACCAGGCAATATCTAGGATTAAGACTACCAAAAATTCGCTATGGCCATCATTCCACGGCTTTTCAAAGCTTCCTCTGTTTTGACGCTCCTAGGTGCATTCGCGTTGACCGTTTTGCCCGTCAGTGCTCAGCAACCTTCTTCCAACGATACGTCACAGCAGGACCCTATGCAGACCTTCAAAGTGGACGTTGGCGTGGTGAACATCTTCTTCAACGTGAAAGACAAACACGGGCTGCTGATTCCCGGACTGAAGAAAGAAGATTTTGAGATCAGTGAGGATGGGAAGCCGCAGACCATCAAATACTTTACGGCGGAATCAAACCTCCCGTTGACGCTGGGAATATTGATCGACACGAGCGGAAGCCAGCAGCGGGTGTTGCCGATGGAACAGGAAGTGGGCGCAGCATTCCTTAAAGAGGTTCTGCATGAAAAAGACCTGGCGTTCCTTATCAATTTTGATATCGATGTGGAACTTGATCAGGACTTCACGAACTCCGTTCGGGAACTGCGTTCCGGCATGGACAAAATGAAGATCAATACGGACGTCAATACCGGGATTCCGGGAATGGGCGGTGGCCCGGTGCCGATCTCGCATCCGAAGGGCACTTTGCTCTATGACGCTATCTACTTAGCCGCTGACGAAAAACTAAAACACGAAGTGGGACGCAAGGCCATCATCATCCTTACTGATGGCGAGGATGAAGGCAGCAAGCTGAAAATCCAAGATGCGATCGAAGCGGCGCAAAAAGCCGATTCGATGTGCTACGTGCTGCTTATTGCAGACCGCGGCGGTATGTATCACGGCTTCGGTGGCGGCGAGATGAAAAAGCTCACTGAAGATACCGGCGGCAGGATGATCGAAGTGGGCAATGACCAGCGCAAGTTGCAGGACGCGTTCGACCAGATCGCCAATGAGCTGCGCAGCCAGTACAGCATCGGTTACACGCCCACGAATGCGGTGCGTGATGGAAAGTTCCGGCAGGTGGAGATCAAGACCAAGGCCGGGAAGGTGCAGGCGAGAAAAGGGTATTACGCGACGAAAAACCGAAACAACTGATCGCGTTAGGATTTAGGCGCGAAGTAGCCTTTGCGTGAGCGAACTTTCAACTTGTTGTTCTTGGTCTCAATGTCGATGCTGCGATATTTGCCATCCGCGACGAAATCATTCGGCTTGTAGGCGATAGCGTACTGGCTTCGCAGCTCTTCCTGAATATCACTGAATGCGTTGGCGACCTCTTCGATCTTAAAGGGGAAGAAGGCGCGTCCGCCGGTGGCTTCTGCCATGCGCTGAAGCTCGCGATCGCCACGGCCTTTATCGGCTAAGTTCGTGCTGATGGCGTAGATCACGACTTCCGCGCGTTCTGCCATCTCAATGGCTTCTTCGCGGGTGACGCGACTCTGGTTGTCGTCACCGTCAGAGAGCAGGATTATGGCGCGGCGAACAGTGCTCTTGTCAGGGTGTGCCATCAATTTTTCTTTACAGGCGCGATAGACGGCGTCATAAAGCGCGGTGCCGCCGCCGGGACGCAACATGCGGACACCCTTGGCTAGCAGCTCAGTGTTGTTGGTGAAATCCTGGGTGACTTCGGTAGTGGAGTCGAACCCAATAGTGAAAGCTTCATCTGAGGGTCGCACGATCTGGTTCAAGAACTCGATCGCGGCTTCTTGTTCAAACTTGAACCGGTCGCGGATGGAATTGCTGGCATCGACGAGCAGGCCTACTCGTAGCGGCAGATTGGTCTGCGCAGCGAAATTGCGGACGGCGTCCACTGGGCGCTTGTCATCGAGGACGGAGAAATCGTCTTTCTTCAAATCCTTTATGAACTTGCCGTGCTTGTCAGTGACGGTGAAGATGACGTTGACCTCGTCCACTTTCTTGGTGACCCTGAAGTCGTCGGGATTTTCTTTGCCTGAATCGGTTGCTGCGCTTGGCTTGTCCGTTGCGGCTGTCGAGACGGCTGAGTCCGGCGGAGGAAGCAGCGAGTCGTCGAGATTGCCTTTGGGCGAATTGGCTGCTGCGGGAGTTGAACTTGCGGGCTTTTGAGCCTGAGTCTGAGTTTGCGGAGTCGGCTGCTTTTTGCGGTCTTCGAGCGACTGCAGTACAAGTGGTTGATTCTTGGGCTCAGTCGCGGGAGCAGTTTGCGCGGGCTGCTGCGGTTGGGCCTGGTGCTGCTCGGGCGCGGCTGACGCGGATGGCGCCGAAGGCAGATCCTGCTGAGCGAAGCCGGTAGCGCAAAGAAGCACTGAGGCCAGGAGGTAAACGGACGGTCTTTGTTTCATGAAATCCATTGTGAA
>JAICLA010000078.1 GCA_025927695.1 Terriglobales bacterium
AAGAGTGGGAGATGCCGGTGAACCAGATGGGCGGCGTGCATCTTGACATGCCGCAACTGGTGGCGCTGTTCCCGTTTGACAGCGTGAAGGACTACGAAGATTACGTGGCCCGGTTGAAAGCATTGCCGAAGCTGATGGATGAAAACATGGTCCAGATGCGTAAGGGGATGGCAGACAAGCTCATGCCACCGAAGTTCCTGCTGGAGAAGGTGGTCTCGCAAGCGGAGGAGATCGGCGGCAAGAAGCCGGAAGATAGTCCGTTCGCTACGCCGCTGCAGAAGTTTCCTGCTTCCATTTCTGCTGAAGACCAAGCGCGCCTGAAGAAGGAAGTGCTGGACGCGATCCAGAACTCGGTCAATCCGGAATATATAAAGTTCGAAGCGTTTGTGCGCGATGAGTACGCGCCGAAAGGGCGGCTCGAGCCTGGCGTGTGGTCATTGCCGGATGGCGACGCGCGGTATGCGTCGCTGGTGAAGCGCAGCACAACGACGAATATGACGCCGGAAGAGGTGCATCAGGTGGGGCTCAAGCAGGTGGCGATGCTTGAGGGCCAAATGATGGAGATTGCTAAGAAACTGGGCTTCAGCGATTTGAAGACATTGAACGCTTCCATTGAGAAAGACCCGAAACTTCATGCGCACTCGCGCAAGCAGATCCTTGACGAGTACAAGCATTACGAAGACCAAATGTGGGCGAAGCTGCCTACTTTGTTCAATCGCTTGCCTAAGGCGAAACTCGAGGTATTGCCTATCGAGGAGTTTGCCGAGAAGACTGCGGCTACGCACTACAACCAAGGCACGCCGGATGGTTCGCGTCCTGGGCATGTGATGGTGCAGACGGGTGAGTTCGAGAAGCGTCTGCTGATCACCGATGAATCAACGGCATATCACGAGGGCGTTCCCGGCCATCACATGCAAATCTCGATCGCACAGGAATTGCCGACCCTACCGCCCTTCCGTCAACAGGGTGGTTATACCGCTTATCAAGAAGGATGGGCGCTTTACTCCGAGCGATTAGGTAAGGAGATCGGTTTCTATCAAAATCCGTACAGCGACTATGGCCGGCTGCAAGACGAGATGCTGCGGGCGATTCGTCTGGTGGTTGATACGGGATTTCACTACAAGCACTGGACGCGGCAGCAGGTGGTGGATTATTTCCACGCGCACTCAAACACCGCTGAGCCGGAAGTTCAGAGCGAGACAGATCGTTACATTGCATGGCCGTCGCAGGCGTTGGGCTACAAGATCGGCCAGCTGACGATCCTGAAGTTGCGCGATGACGCGCAGAAGGAACTCGGGCCGAAGTTTGATCTTAAGAAATTCCATGACGAGGTCCTTGGAGCTGGTGCATTGCCAATGGATGTGCTGACGGAACGCATGCATGCTTGGGTCAAACAGCAGAAGGCTGGGGGAGCTAACGGCGCAGACTGACGGCGGCAAAGCAGAGGAAACTGAAAGCCCCGCTGTGTGCGCGGGGCTTTTCACTTTAGAACGCCTCATTCCGGGAACGTTTCGAGCGGGAACACAGATTTTCCGAAAAACCAGCCTAGCCTAGCGCCGAATCACCTACTATTTGCTTGCAATTACGGCGGCAGGTGCATAAATTTACGAATTCGGAACAGCCTGTTGATTCCGCGTGGCGCGAAAGATTTGCATCCTGTTTCGCTCTTGTTACGAATTTGGAAAACGGCCTGATGTCAGAGTACAAAACCGGAAGCGTTGCGGAATCAATGTCGATCTCGGCGGGCCGACGCCTGCGCGATCTGAGGGAGCGCCTGGGGCTCACGCTGCGTTCGGTGGAAGAAGCGAGCGGCAGGCTGGCAACCGCTTTTGAAAATCTCGAGTTTGCGATTCCACCCAGCCGACTATCGGACATTGAAACTAAAGGTGTTTTGCCGAGCCTTTATCGCCTTCAGGCCCTGGCGTTGATCTACAAGGTGTCTTGGGATGAAGTTCTTTCCTGGTACGGCATTAACGTTCATGCGGCAACGCCGAAGAGTGAAGCGCAGCGTCCACCAAGGACGCATTTGATCCAGAACAAACTCACCGCACCGGATGTGCACTTGCCGCTGCGCTTCGACCCCAGCCTGGACTTTACGCGGACCGCCAACGTTGGGCTGTTCATCCAGAAGTGGGGGGTCATGCCTATGACGTATCTGTCGGGATTCGCCAGTGACGACTATTTCTACGGTTATATCGGCAGCAAAGACTACACAATGTCGCCGATCCTGCCGCCGGGCTCGTTCGTCCAAGTGGATCCTTCAAAGACCCGGCCGAAGAAAGGGCCTTGGAAATCGGATTACGATCGGCCGATCTACTTTCTTGAGACGAGAGAAGAGTCGTTGTGTGGCTGGGTTTCCATCAAGGAAGGAAAGATCATCCTGCAGCCACATCCAATGTCCCCGTGCGAGATCCGCATCATGCGGTGGCCGCAAGAGGCAGAGGTCATCGGTCAGGTGGTGGGTGCGGCGGTTCGTCTTGGCGAGACTGTTTTGCCTTCACCAAGCTCTTCAACGTCCGCAGAGTAAGCTCAAAATGTTTTTGTGAGCCCCCGCCGAGTTCCGTCGGGGTCATGGGCTTGCGACTGATCCAAAGTTCTTCCACATATTCTTCGGGCGGCAACTCTTTTTCTTCTGCATTTTCCTTCACTTCGCTCAACAATGTGCCAACAGGTTTGCGCAAAACATCGATGAAAACCTGTTCATGAGCAGTCCCCAAGGCTGCCTTTGTGGCTTCGTTCCCATAGCGTTTCGACAGGCCCCAGTGATCGTATTCGCCTGATTCTTTTCGCAATCCACCTAAATAAGCGAGCTTGTGCCAGAGACCGGGCACGACCGCGAGGGTGCGCTTGATGAAGTTGTCGAGAGACTCGATGAGTTCCATTTTGGGATTCAGCTTTTCGGAAAAACGTAACATAACACAAAGTCGCTAAAGGACTGCACGAATCACCGCATTCTCCTCACGTGCAACGGGTTGGCCGTTGCCGCAAATCCTGAGGAGGATGTTGATGAAAAAGCAAATTCGTTTGGTTCTCGCCCTTGTTGTTCTCCTAGCCGGCTCTGCCTTGGCCACAACCCCCGCGCTCGATGGTGGGGAGCCGCCGATCTGCTTTCCCGGCATGAACTGCGTGATGTAGTTTCACAAGTTACTTGTTTGCTGCCGCCGAAGGAGCTAATCTCCGGCGGTGGCAAGCATACTGTCTGGACTCACCCTAAATCAAAAGATTGCATGGGTAACGAACCCGCTTCTCATGTTTACCTGTGCGGGATTACTGCGCCGTCGCGCAGATTCCAAATCCTTTCGCGCATTCTTCATTTATCTTCTCGCAGTCGGCACAAAAGCCTGCGCTATGTATTTCGTGTACGCACGCTGGGGCCGCTCTTACACGTACTCTTATTGCGAATTAGTACTCAATCTCATCTGTATCGGCATTTCGTTTTATGTGCTTTACGAGGTGGTGCAGAATGTGTTGACGGCCGGCACCATAACCATGAATCGGTCCAACGTGCTTTTGATGACTGCATCTCTTCTGATAGTCGCGGCTTTGTTGTCTTTTACTTTTGAGGCCAAACAGGATTTTTTGCCTTTGAAGATATATATGATGGCTAGCAACCTCGCGCGTTTTCAGCAGCTTGGCCTGCTCCTAACGTTGGCGATCCTCACGCTGTTCTTCGGATTCTACTGGGGAGATTTGGCTTTTGGCGTCGCGGCCGGATTCGGCCTTTATGCCTCGATGGAATTATTCAACACCTATATTCGTGGTCACTTCGGGCCTGTGATGAACCATCTTTTTAACGTAGCCGATGTTTGGTCTTACCAGGCTGCCAGCTGCATCTGGCTGTTTTACCTTTTAAGAAACCGGCCTCCGACCAAGCCCCCTTCGTTGCCGAAGGTCGAACTATCTCAATATGAAGATCCGCTAAAGGACCTCCAAAGGTAAGTCTCATGGCAAGTGCTTGTGGTAGCTATTCGAGAAGTGCTCGCGATATTTTTCAACAACATTAAGTGCGAGCAGGGACGCTAAGTCCATCTTCGGCAGTGCCGGTGATGGACTTTACGTCTTCGGCGCTTCAGCGCAACTGTGTTAGTCCTTTTTTGCTGCGGCCTAGGAAAGGATTATGTATTGGATCCAATCGGTGGAGTCGCTGATCCCGTGACGGGCTTACTAAGGTAAGTCTTGTTCAGGACTAAAGTTACCCTATTAGCGACTATCATCGCGTAACGTAAATAGGTACACTTTACGAAAAAGAGTTGAGGGAAATGAATCCGATCCACACCATTGTTCTAGTAGGAACTGTGCTTTTGATTGCCCTGCTTATGGCGATAGTTCGCCATCGCGGTCAGCTAAAGAGCCTGGCCGACCTCGACTCTCGCTGGCAGAAGGTGGACATCGAAGCCTTCCTGAACCTGGTGGATCCTGCGGAAGAGCGATATCTGCGTCGAAATCTATCGGCAGCAGAGTTTGCCAGTATCCAGCGACATCGGGTCCGGGTTATGTGGGAATATCTTAGTCGGCTATCAGCGAATTCGAAGCTGATGATGCAGGCGGCCCAGATGGTTCAGCATCATGGCAGCCCTGAACAGATGCAAGAGGCCACGCGGCTTGTGGGAGCTGCTACGAGAATGCGCGTGCTGATATTCGCAGTGGACGCGTATTTGATCGTACGCTTTCTGCTTCCGCAGACCCAAGATCCGGTGCGCACACTCGTCGGCAAGTATGGCGAGCTGACGCGAATGTTCACGCAGACCTGCGGCTCCGGTATGGCCTATTCAGGCTCAGTCGCGAGCTAGCCCGGACTTCTCAGTGGAAAAAACCTCAACTGCGGTCAAGTAAGTATTGGCGTGCGCCTGCGCGGTAAGCTCTATCGGTTCGGAATAGCCGCCACCCAATGTGATAACCAATGGAATGCCATGCACTATCGCTGCACTGAATACGCGGCGGTCGCGCTCGCGCAGGCCATCCTCGGTAAGTGATAGTTTTCCTAAAGTGTCTGAGGCGAGGCCATCTACTCCTGCCTGATAAAAAATGATCTCCGGCTCAAACTCCAAGACATCGGGCAGCAGGTGATCCAAGACGCGAAGATATTCTTCGTCGCCGATGCCTACCTCAAGTTCAACGTCGATATTGCTTTGCTGTTTTCGAAAAGGAAAGTTCACTTTGCAGTGGATTGAGGTTGTCAGCACATCGGTGTCAGCTTGGAATATCTCTGCGGTGCCGTCGCCCTGGTGGACATCAAGGTCGATGATGGCAGCCCGCCGAATGCGGCCTGTGGCGCGCAAGCGATTTATGGCGATGGCAAAGTCGTTGAACACGCAAAATCCTGAACCTGCAGCCCGAAATGCGTGATGTGTACCGCCTGAGGTGCTCCCACCCCAACCGAACTTGAGTGCGTCATCGCTTGCTGCCACTGTGGCACCTGCGGAGCCGAGAGAACGACGCACTAAACCTTCCGACCATGGAAAGCCGATGCGGCGCATGGCAGCCGGTGGCAGCGTTCCGGCTAGAAATTGCTCTACAAACTCGGGATCATGCGCAAGCTCGATGTCTTTGCGTTCGGCAAAAGGAGCTTCGACAAGGTGAAAGTGGCCACTGTCGCTCAGAAGTTGTCGCACCATTGCGTATTTGCGGATAGGGAAGCGATGCCCCTCCGGTAGCGGGAATTCGTAATGGTCAGAGTAATAGAGCTTGGGCCGCACAAGTTCATTCTAGCCGCGGTGGATGAGACTGGCACATTCAGCTAGGATGGAAGGATGGTCGAGGTCAGCGTCAACGCCAGCCGGATCAAGCAGTCAGAGATCCGCATCATGTCGGTGGAGTGCGAACGCGTGCGGGGCGTGAACCTGGCGCAGGGTGTGTGTGATACGGAAGTGCCTGAGCCAGTGCGTCGCGCGGCAAAAGCTGCGGTGGATGCGGGCTTGAACCAGTACACGCGGCTGGATGGTATTCCGGCGCTGCGTGGTGCCATCGCGAATAAGCTTCGTGATCACAACAGGCTGACGGTCGATCCGGAAGCGCAGCTACTCGTGACCTCAGGCGCGACCGGAGGATTTTTCGCGGCTTGCATGGCGATGCTCAATCCCGCTGATGAGGTCATACTCTTTGAGCCGTGTTACGGATACCACGCGCATACCCTCACGGCTATGAACTGCAAGCCTGTGTTTGTGCGGCTCAATGCTCCCGATTGGAAGTTCATCGCTGACGATGTGGAACGTGTGATCACGCCGCGTACGAAGGCAATCGTGGTGAATTCCCCGGCGAATCCTTCAGGGAAGGTGATGAGCCGCGCTGAGCTGGGATGGCTCGCGGAGATCGCTGTCAAACATGACCTGCTCGTTTTCACGGACGAGATTTACGAATACTTCCTTTATGACGGGCATGAGCACGTCAGCATTGCCACACTGCCGGGAATGGCCGAGCGCACGATCACCATCTCTGGATTCTCAAAGACGTTCAGCATTACGGGATGGCGCATCGGCTACGCGGCTTGCCCTGCGCGGTGGAAGACCTCTATTGGATACTTTCACGACCTCACATATATATGTGCGCCAGCTCCTTTTCAGCACGGCGCTGCGGCGGGGCTGAACGAATTGCCGAAGAAATTTTACGAGGACTTGCGGCTGGAGTACTTGCACAAACGCGATTTGATCTGTTCCGCGCTCACGCAAGCTGGCCTGGCGCCGTCAATTCCGCAGGGCGCGTATTACATCTTGGCGGATGTTGCTGCGCTTCCTGGCAGCAACAGCAAGGAAAAAGCCATGCATTTATTGCGCGAAACGGGCGTGGCCGCCGTGCCGGGTAACGCTTTTTATCATGATGACGCCGGTGAAAATCTATTGCGGTTCTGTTTCGCCAAGAGGTTGACCGATCTGGAAAATGCGTGCAACCGACTACAGCGTTTGCGCGCACATGCCACAGCTTGATTCTTTTCTGTAAAATTGCTGCACCTTAATAGCAAGCTGCCACATCGGATGTGTGTGCGGCGAGCGCTGACTAAAGACATGAACTTTAAATCGTTATTTTTTATCGCTTTGGCCTTTGCTGTTGCCGGTTGCGGAAACAAAGAACAAGGCGCAGCGCCGGCGGCAGGCGGCGCGATGCCGGCCATGCCTGTGGGCATGGTCATCGCTAATCCCACCCCGGTGGCGCAGAGCACGGAGTACGTGGGTACGCTCAAGTCCCGTAATTCGTCCACGATCATTCCGCAGGTTGAGGGCATCGTTACGAAGATTCTGGTGCGATCAGGAGAGCAGGTGAAGGCTGGCGCGCGGCTCATGCAGATCGATCCGCTCAAGCAGCAGGCCACGGTGGGAAGCCAAGAAGCGAACCGTGCTGCGCAAGTGGCGAACGTGAAGTACGCCGAGCAGCAACTCAATCGCACGAAGAATCTGGCCAATGCCGGCGTCGTCAGCAAGCAAGAGCTTGATCAATCGCAAGCGGCTTACGACGCCGCTAAGGGCTCGCTAGAGGCTCTCGATGCCAGCGTGCGAGAGCAGACTGTGCAACTCAAGTACTACAGCGTCACAGCGCCGACTGGCGGAATCGTTGGCGATATTCCGGTCCACGAGGGAGATCACGTTACAACCGCGACCGTTCTTACCACCGTCGATCAGCCCGGTCCGCTGGAGTTGTATATAAATGTTCCGGTGGAGCGCTCAGGAGATCTTTCGCTGGGCAAGAAAGTTGAGATACTCGACGCGCAAGGTAAGGCCACAGCGGACGGCAAGATCACTTTCGTCTCGCCCCACGTTGATGATCAGACGCAGACCATTCTTGTAAAGGCGCTGATCGAGAATAAAGGCGACAAATTGCGCACCTCGCAATTTACGCGCACGCGCATCATCTGGGGTTCGACTCCGGGAGTGACTATCCCTGTGCTGGCTGTGTCGCGTATCAACGGGCAATTCTTCGCTTATGTTGCGCAGGGGCCGGACGCGAAGGACTTGAAGGCACATCAAGTGCAGATCCAAGTGGGCGACATGATCGGCAATGACTATGTGGTGCAGAGCGGCATCAAAGCCGGCGACCGCATCATCACGTCAAACACGCAGATGCTATTTGAAGGAGCCGCGGTCACGCCGAAGAGCTAGGCAAGACTTCTATCCCAGCGCATGTTCGTTGATTTCTTCATAAAACGGCCCATTTTTGCCACGGTCTGCTCGTTAATGATCATTCTCGCGGGCGCGGTGTCAATCCCCACGTTGCCTATTGCGCAGTTCCCGAACCTTACGCCGCCGCAGGTCACCGTGAGTAGTAACTATAACGGCGCCAGCGCGCAGGTGGTGGAGACTGCGGTCACTACGCCTCTCGAACAGGCGATCAATGGTGTGGAGGGCATGAAGTACATCACCTCCAGCAGCGGCAACGATGGCACGAGTTCGATCGTGACGACGTTCGATATCGACCGCAACGTGGATATCGCGGCTGTGGACGTGCAGAACCGGGTTAGCACGGCGCAGGGGCGTCTTCCCGCTGAAGTCAACAATACCGGCATCAGTATCACTAAGAGCGGCAACTCGTTCGTGTTCGCAGCCGGCTTCTATGCGGAACACGGCGAGTACGATTCGCTGTTCATCAGCAACTACGTTGACGTTTACATGCGCGACGCGCTGAAGCGCGTGAAGGGCGTCGGCGATGTCATCATCTTTGGTGAGCGCAAGTACTCGATGCGTTTGTGGCTTGATCCGCAGCGCATGGCCAGCCGCGGATTGACCGCTTCAGACGTGGTCAGCGCGCTGCAGCAGCAGAACGTGCAGGTGGCCGCGGGACAAGTGGGACAGCAGCCGGCGATGCCAGGGCAGGCCTACCAGATCAGCGTTCGCGCAGTCGGCCGACTTAGCGAACCGAAGCAGTTCGACAACATAATAGTAAAGGCTTCGCCGGACGGAACTTTGGTGAAGCTCAGTGACGTGGGCCATGCCGAACTCGGGGCAGAGAACTACGCCACCAACCTTGAGTTCAACGGACACAGCGCAGTGGGCGTGGGTGTGACGCAGCTCTCGACCGCGAATGCTCTGCAAGTCAACCGTGATGCGCAGGCTGCATTGGAGCAACTGGCGAAGAGCTTTCCGCCAGGGTTGAAATATCAGATCGCGTTCAACACCACCACGGTGGTCGGCGACTCGATCCGCGACGTGATGTTCACGTTGGGCACCGCGATCGTCCTCGTCATCCTCGTGATCTACATCTTCCTGCAGGATTGGCGCACCACCCTCATTCCGGCGGTGACGATCCCAGTTTCGCTGATCGGAACTTTCGCATTCGTTAAGTTGCTTGGGTTCTCTATCAACGTGCTTACGCTTTTCGGTATTACGCTGGCGACAGGTCTCGTGGTGGACGACGCTATCGTGGTTATTGAGAACGTGCAGCGGCATATCTCCGAGGGCTTGGCTGATGCGCATAAGGCGGCTTCGGTCGCCATGGGTGAAGTAGCCGGCGCGGTCATTGCAACGTCACTCGTGCTCGTCGCGGTGTTCGTGCCGGTGGCGTTTTTTCCTGGCACGACCGGCATTTTGTTCCGGCAGTTCGCGCTGACTATCGCGTTCTCTGTCGCTATTTCCGCGTTCAACGCTCTTACGCTCACACCGGCTTTATCCGCGATCTTGCTGGGGCACGAAGAGCGGCACGGCGTGATCTTTACCGCTATCAACAACACTATTAATGCAGTCTCCAATGCATATAGCCGCGGTTTGCATTTCGCTTTGCGCGTGCGCTATGTAGTGTTGCTGGTGTTCCTTGTGCTGCTCGGCGCTACGTACTACATGTACAACGTGGTGCCCAAGGGGTTCATTCCCAATGAAGACCAGGGCTACTTCATCACCATTGTGCTCGCGCCTGAGGGTGCGTCACTCGATTACACGAGCAAGATCTGTCACAAAGCGGAAGAAGTTCTCAAGGGCGACAAGGAAGTAGTTGGTGTATTCGCGGTGCCCGGCTTCAGTTTTAGTGGCAGCGCTCCGAACCGTGCATTGGTCTTTACCACTCTAAAGCCGATCAATGAGCGCAAGGGCAAAGGGCAATCGATGGATGAGATCATTGCTCGAGTGCAGGGGCCGCTGTTCGGAATCGGCGGCGCGATCATAATCCCTGTTGCGCCGCCTCCTATTCAAGGCGTGGGTGCGTTCGGCGGGTTCCAGTTCGTGTTGCAAGACCAGGGCGGCCATTCACTGGAAGAGTTCTCAAAGATCACGAATGACATGGTGCGACAAGGCAACGCGGAGACAGGCAAGCTTACGCGATTGCTGACCAGCTTCACTGCTACCGATCCGCAATATGTGGTGACCATCGATCGCGAGAAGGCACGGGCCTTGCAGGTGCCGCTGCAGCAGATCACGGATACCCTGGGCATTTATATGGGATCGCGCTATGTGAATGATTTTGATTTCAATAACCGTTCGTATCGCGTGTACGTTCAGGCTGACAAAGAATTCCGTTCCAATGCGAAAGACATTCGTCAGTTCTACGTGAGATCAGATAAGAACGAGATGATCCCGCTGGATAACCTGGTGAACGTGACGCAATCCACCACGCCCCAGGTCATCAGCCACTACAACCTGTTTCGGTCCGCTGAGATCGATGGCTCGCCTGCGCCTGGACGGAGTTCAGGGCAAGCGATCGCTGATATGGAAGAGTTGGCGAAGAAGACCCTGCCAAAGGGGATGGCATATGAGTGGACGGGCCTTTCGCTGGAAGAGATCGCTTCGGGCGGACAAGCCGTGCTGCTCTTCGGCCTGGGAATGCTGGTGGTGTACCTGACGCTGGCCGCGCAATATGAGAGTTTCACGCTGCCGTTCATCGTGATGCTGTCCGTTCCGATGGCGGTGTTGGGAGCTGTGGGAGCTATCGCTCTGCGCGGACTGCAAAATGACGTGTATTGCCAAATCGGGTTGGTGATGCTCATCGGCATCTCCAGCAAGAACGCGATCTTGATCGTGGAATTCGCGGAGCAGTTGCGCGCGAAGGGCATGTCGATCACCGAAGCGACAGTCGAAGCTGCGCGCATCCGCTTGCGCCCGATCTTGATGACATCGCTGGCGTTCATTCTCGGTGTGTTGCCGCTGGTCACCGCGACGGGCGCGGGTAAGGCGGGCCGTCAATCAGTCGGCACGACGGTGTTCGGTGGCATGTTGCTGGCCACTGCGCTAAACCTGTTCTTCATTCCCGCGTTGTATCTGCTGGTGAAGTCAGTGACGGATCGCCGCAAGACCGTTCCTGCTCCTACTGCAT
>JAICLA010000200.1 GCA_025927695.1 Terriglobales bacterium
CAGGCGCGCTTGGTCTTCAGCAGAAATGGAAGCAGGAAACTTCTGCAGCGGCGTAGCGAACGGACTATCTTCCGGCTTCTTGCCGCCGATCTCCTCCGCTTGCGACACCACCTTCTCCAACAAGAACTTTGGCGGCATAAGCTTGTCGGCCATGCCCTTGCGCATCTGCACGATGTTCTCGTCCATCAGCTTCGGCAGCGCTTTCAAACGCGCGACGTAATCTTCGTAGTCCTTCACGCTGTCAAACGGGAACAGCGCCACCAGTTGCGGCATGTCAAGATGCACGCCGCCCATCTGGTTCACCGGCATCTCCCACTCTTTGAACTTCGCCGTGTCCAGCTGTTCCTTCAGATTGCGCACCATCAGCGTCTTATTGAGCTGTTCTTGCTCAGGGAACCCGGTCGTATCAACCGCGTTGAACTTGTCCACGAAATATTTGGCTTTGGCCAGGTCGCGGTCGATCTGCGTCTGCGAGAAGTCACTCAACTTGTCATTGAAGCGCTTATCTCCAATGATGGTGGCGAACTCCGGACTAGTCTCCATCGTGTACTCCCACTGCTCCGCCAGCAGGTCATTCAGCTGCTTGCGCCGGGCTTCCAGGCTTGACTTGTCGGCTTTCTGCGCAACCGCCGACAGTGCAAGAACGAGTAGAAGTGAAACCGATAGTACTTTCTTTTGCATGGATATTCCTTATAAGAGGATAGCTTTTGGACGCACGAATACAGGATAGGTTACGGGCGGGCAAACAGGAAAGTTCAAGCGCTCTCTTTTCCTGTCCCCTAATCCCTTCCCAGGACTACAATTCTCTGCGTCTGACTTCTCACTGCGGAGGCTTCCATGCAGATCTCTCGCCGCAACTTCTTCCGGTCCACACTTTCCGCTTCAGCCGCCGCTGGAATCGCCGTCTCCGGGCTTCCCTTCTCGGAAGAAGCCTTCGGCGAGCCCCGCCGATGGTTCCTCGATCCCGCACTAAACGCGTTCCAAGCCACAGATGCCAAAGGCATCATCTGGTTGAACAGCAATGAGAATTCCTACGGCCCCTGGCCTAGCATGATGCCGGTCATGCGCGAAGCGCTGAACTACGGGCACCGCTATCCGCGCACGGAGTACCAACAACTGATCGCCACCATCGCCAACCTGCATCGCGTGAAAGATTCCCAAGTCTCACTCGGATGCGGATCCAGCGAGATATTGCGGGTTTGCGCTGAGATTTTCACCGGCCCCGGCAAGACCTTGGTGCAAGCCTCGCCTACCTTTGAATCGCTCGGCCAATACTCAAAGACGCGCGGAGCGACTGTCCGTTCCGTAGCGCTTAACAGCAAATATGAGCATGACCTTCAGAACATGCTTCCCCAAGGCGGCGAAAAAGTAGGACTCGTCTACATCTGCAATCCCAACAATCCCACTGCGAGCATCAGCCCGCGCAAAGACCTTGAGGCGTATATCAAGCAATTGCCGGAAGACACCTTCGTCCTGATTGACGAGGCCTATCACCACTTCGCTAAGTCCCCAGACTACGTCTCATTCCTCGATCAGCCCGTGAACGATCCGCGCATCATCGTCGCGCGTACATTTTCCAAGGTCTACGGTCTAGCCGGCATGCGCCTGGGATATGCGGTCGCTGTCGAAGAGACAGCGCGCAAGCTCCGCGCCTATGCCAGCTTTGACAATGTAAACATGGTTTCGGCCCGCGTCGGCGACGCTGCGCTCCATGACGATGCCGGCCTTGCCGCCGCCATCAAACGCACCGCCGACGATCGCGACGCATTTCTCGCCGAAGTGAAGAAACGCAACATCGCTTGCATCCCGACACAAGCAAACTTCGCCATGATCGAAACTGGCAAGCCGATTCGCCGATCTATCGACTACTTCAAGACAAAGAACATCATCATCGGCCGCCCCTTCCCGCCACTCACAACGCATGCACGCATCACCATCGGCAAGCCGGAAGAGATGAAAGCATTCTGGACAGCCTGGGACGAACGCAAAGCCTAAACCGATTTGGAATCGTCAAACTTTGTGATTTGCCATTGAATAAGCAGAAACAATTTTGGCAATTACAAATTTCGGCGATTACAAATTCTTTTTTCGGTTTATACTCGTTCATCCGCATCACAAAATCTCAAAAGGACCCACGCATTCATGTCAGTAAGGGCGCTCGAACAGCCTGAAGTCTCCGCCAGCGAATTCCAATCCCTCGAAGAGAAGATCTACAAGACCATCGAGCTCCTGAAATCTGCGCGTGAGGCAAAAGCCCACGCCGAACGTGACGTCAAGCGCCTTCGCGAACAACTCCATGAGCGTGACGACGAATTCGACCAGATGAAAAGCCAACTGGTCACGCTGCGTAAGGAACGTGAAGAGGTTCGCTCCCGCGTCGAGAAGATGCTGGAAAGAATTGATGCATTGACTGCCGCGGAATCTGAGGCATAATCAACGCATGAGCAAATCGGCACCTGCGGCAGACAGCGTTCGCGTCGAGATCTACGACCAGTCTTACAATTTGCGCGGCACTGATCCCGAGTACATCCACAAGTTGGCGGAATACGTTGACCTGAAGATGCGTACGGTCGCGCAGCAGACGCAGACCATCGACTCGCTGCGGCTCGCCGTTCTAGCCGCGCTCAACATCGCTGACGAATATCACATTCTCAAGCGTAAAGCTGATGCCGCCTCCGGCGACTATTTACAAAAAGCCGACGACCTCTCGCAAGCTCTCGACGAAGTGCTGAACGACCGTCGCGCGGGATAGCTGAAAACTTTCGCGCCTTACTCCCTTGTAATCCTCGGCACCTTTCTTTAGCATCTCCTCTGGATACCGGCCTGCAAAGTTGGTGTTGGTGGTAACCGTTTATTGAACCAATGCTTCAAAATCGGGAACATGACTCGTATGAATGACCTGGTGTGCTAAGTCCGCCAGTCGGAAAAGCCTAAAGGGTCTCGGCGTGTTCCCACTGTCTACCGACAGGTTCATAAACGGCCCAACTCACGGCCCCGCGGGTCGGTATTTCTTTTTCTGTACCGTCGGCGTCTCGCCGGCTGTCGTGGCGGCATCTTGCCGCCACATCGTTCGCGGCTCCGCCTCCTCTCGCGATACCTTGCTAAACTAAACTCTTGCACCCCAACCTCATCCATTTCGGAACCTTCGCCCTGCCCTCTTACGGCATCCTGGTCGCCATCGGAATGGTGCTCGGCCTCATCGTCAGCGTGAATCTCCTCCAGCGCGAGGGCCTCGATGAGGACTTCGGCTGGAACCTTGGCCTAGTCTCCATCTTCAGCGGGATCATCGGCTCAAAGATTCTTTACGCCATTGTCGAACCAAACTATTCGCTGCTGCATCCGCGCACTTTGTTGACGCGCGATTTTCTTCAATCCGGTGGCGTCTGGTACGGTGGCCTCGTCGCAGCGGTCGCCGGCGGTCTCGCCTACGTCGCTTATAAGAGGATGCCGCTGCTCGATACCCTCGACGCCTTCGTCCCCGGCATCGCCCTCGGGCACGGCATCGGACGCCTCGGCTGCTTCGCCGCAGGATGTTGCTTCGGGCGCGAGACCCACGTCCCCTGGGCCGTGACGTTCACCAATCCGCTCGCGAACTCACTTGTGGGCACGCCATTGAACCTGCCGCTCCACCCCACTCAACTTTACGAATTCGCCACCGAAGTCATCCTCTTCGCCTTCCTGCTCTGGGTATGGAAGAATAAATGGTTCTCCGGCCAAGTCTTCGGCACGTATGCTTTCGTCTACGGCATCGCCCGCTTCGTTCTTGAGTTCTACCGGGGCGATCCCGGTCGCGGCTCAGTCTTCGGCGGCGCACTCTCACTCACGCAACTCATCTCTATCTTCATGGTTGTCCTCGGCGGCATCATGTGGATGCACCGTCCCGCAGCACAACTGCATCACCAGACAGCGGAGACCAACTGATGCAGACCTTCCACGCCATCGCAGACGACGCGCACAAACGGCTCGATCAGTTTCTCGTTTCCCAACTCGCAGACGTAAGCCGCGCGCGCGTGCAGCAACTCATTGAACAAGGAAAGATCACCGTCAACGGCAAGCCGCAGCGCGCGTCCTACCGCATGCAAGCCGACGATCAAGTAGCGTTGCTCGGGGAAGCCACTCCGCCTCCACTCAAAGCTACCGCTGAGAACATTCCTCTCGACGTGGTCTATGAAGATGACTCTCTCGCAGTCATCAACAAGCCAGCGGGCATGATGGTACATGCGGGCGCCGGTCAATCCGCCGCCGATGACGACGAAGAAGCCGACCCGCGCACCCGCGGCACACTCGTCAACGCGTTGCTCTACCGCTTCAAGAAATTGTCAGGCGAAGGCGGCGATCTGCGCCCCGGTATTGTCCACCGTCTCGACAAAGACACCAGCGGTTTGATAATCGTCGCGAAGTCTGACGTTGCCCATCGCAAACTTGCAGAACAATTCGCCGGACGGGTCGTCAAAAAGAAATACATCGCATTAGTCCACGGTTGGCCGAAACAAGACAAAGGCTCCATCCACGCCGCCATTGGTCGCGATCGCTCGCGTCGCAACCGCATGTCCACCAAAAGCAAAGAGGGGCGCGACGCCGTCTCGCACTACAAAGTGGTGAAACAGTTCACTACGCCGTTCGGCAAATTCTCGCTCCTCGAAGTCACCATCGAGACCGGACGTACCCACCAGATCCGTGTTCACCTCGCGTCCATCGGCCACCCGGTCGTCGGCGATACTCTGTATGGTTCACCCGCCGAACTAGCACCCATCGCTTCCGCCTATCAGCGCGCGAAGCCTGCGAACACCAAAGCAAACCGCGACCGCGAGGCCTCAGAGCTAGCTCGTAGACTCACCGAAGAAGCCACAGGGGCGAGGCCGGCAAAAACAAAAAAGAAAAAGTCTTCTTCCGCAAAAACCCCACAGCCGCTCGTTCCTATCTCGCTGCCGCGCAATTTCCTCCACGCCGCAGCGATCGAGTTCCAGCATCCCAAGTCTGGCAAGCCGGTGAGCCTGAGGAGTGATTTGCCGTCGGAATTGGCGGCTTTCCTAGACCGCCTCACACATCTACAATAGAAATACGCCGTCATTCACAATGGATTTCATGAAACAAAGACCGTCCGTTTACCTCCTGGCCTCAGTGCTTCTTTGCGCTACCGGCTTCGCTCAGCAGGATCTGCCTTCGGCGCCATCCGCGTCAGCCGCGCCCGAGCAGCACCAGGCCCAACCG
>JAICLA010000148.1 GCA_025927695.1 Terriglobales bacterium
AGGCGCCTGCCGCGGGAAGCCAGTTCCAATTCCAAGGCACGGCGGAGTCTTATACCTCGGAGCCTTTCCTCATCACCATGGACAAGGGCATTGATCTAAGCCCGAAGCCGAAAGCTCCGGCACGCAAACCACCGGTGAAGCGTCCGGCAACCCGTAAGAAATAACCGCACTGCGGTTGTTAAACTATAACTAGAAAAGCAGCGACTTCTGTCGCTGCTTTTTTATTTTGCATGACGCTGCATTGGAGTTTTGACTTTCGGAAACGGGAAACGGGAAAACGGGAAACGGCTTACTGTCCCAGCATCAATCTCTTGATCGAGCTGGCCCGTCCGCTGTTAGCATCGCACTCGATCAATACCGCCGCCATCCGCGGATCATTCTTCGCCGCCTCAAACTTGCCCGGCATATTGGTGAGAAAACGTTTCAGAACCATTCCTTTCTCTACTCCAATGATGCTGTCATAAGGCCCGCTCATGCCCACATCGGTCTGGTAAGCAGTGCCGTTCGGCAGCACGCACTCATCCGCAGTAGGCACATGCGTATGCGTACCCAGCACAGCGGTCACGCGCCCATCCAGATAATGTCCCAACGCCATTTTTTCTGACGTGGCTTCGGCATGGATATCCACCAGAATCACCTTTGCCTTCATCGCGCTGACCAGTCTGTCCGCAACGCGAAACGGATCATCGTTCGTGGCCATGAACACGCGTCCCTGCAGATTGATCACCCCGTAGGGAACTCCGCTCTTCGTCACGCCTTCATACGAACCAAATCCCGGCGTCCCCGCAGGATAGTTCGCGGGACGCAGCACACGCCGCGCCGGCGCTTTGGCGTCGCCGTTAGCAGAATTGAAATATTCGATGATCTCTTTCTTGTCCCAAACGTGATTGCCGGTGGTGAGAACATCCGCGCCCAACTCAAAAAGTTCTTCCGCGATCGCCGGCGTCACTCCAAATCCGCCCGCAGAGTTCTCCGCATTCATCACCAAGAGCTCAACATCGTTCGACTCCACCACATGGTGCACATGTTCGCGGACGATCTTCCGCCCCGGGCTGCCAAAAATGTCGCCGACAAAAAGAATGTTCACGGAATCTATGGTATCAGCCGCCCCATCCACCCAGATCGACGAGCTACTGCTGCAGCTCCACAGTGCGCAGGAAGTCGTAGTTGCCCGATTGCGGAATGTTCACGTTCTTCAGCCGCTTCGAATACACCGCCACCATCTTCAGATACCACAGATCAACATAGGGCAGGTCCTCCGACAACTGCTCCTGCACCTTGAAGTAAAGCTGCTTGCGCTTGGCTTCGTCTGGCTCGACACGCGCCGCATCCAGCCACGCATCAACTTGGTGGTTCACATAGAATCCGCGATTCGCACGCTTCGGAGGAAAACTATTCGAGTGAAACACATGTTCAAAAATCCCGGGATCTTCGTTATCTCCTAACCAGCGCAGCGAATACATCTGGAACGCGCCTTTCACCACATCAGAATAAAAAGTGGCGAACTCGAAAGTCCGGATATCCAGCGCTATCCCCACTTGCCGCAACTGCTGCTGCAACACCGCCGCCAGCAGCCGGGTCATCTCTTCCGTTGAAGTCTTGATCGTAAGGTGAAAGCGCACGCCATTCACCGCACGAAAGCCGGCATCATCCAATATCTTCTTCGCACGCTCCGGGTCATGCTCATACTTCCGCACGTTCGGGTCATATGCCCAATGCTGCTCCGGCAAAATGCTGTTCGCCGGAGACGCCGCGTCCCGCCACAGATAATGGATCATCGCCGGCCGGTCAATGGCATAGGCGATGGCCTGGCGCACGCGCACATCTTTCAATATCGGATCGCGCAGGTTGAACGCCAGATACATCAGAACCGTCCCCGGCGTGATGGAGACCTGCAAGTTCGGGTCTTGCCGCAGAGCAACGATCATATCCGGCGTGATCGCATTGAGTTCAATGTCCGCCGAGCCCTTGCGCAACTCCAGTGCACGCGTAGTGATGTCCGGCACCACAGCGAAACGCACGCGCTTCACATGCGGCTTCTCTCCCCAGTACTCATCATTACGCTCGATAATGAGTTCGCTGTCCTGCTCCTCGCTCACAAACTTGAACGGTCCCGTCCCATTCGGCGCGTGCGCCAACTCCGCGCCGCTTCCGTAAGGAACAATGCCCAAAGCGCCGTCACTCAAGTTCCAAAGTAGAGACGTATAGGGCGCGCTTAAACGCAGCACGACGGTGTGATCATCCGGCGTGTCCACTCGCTCAATGTATTTGTAAGTACTCGACTTCGCCGATACCACCTTGCCCTGTACCAGTGAATCCAGCGTCCACTTGACATCGCGCGAAGTAAGCGTCGCGCCATTGTGAAAACGCACGCCATGCCGCAGATGAAAAATGTACGTAAGCGGATCCGGCGTCTCCCATCGCTCTGCCAGCGAGGGCTGCAGGTCAAAATGCTCATCCCGCCGTACCAGCGAATCGTAAAGCAACTTGCCAATGCGCTCCGACTGATCGTCCGTCCCAATCCGCGGGTCAAGGTTCGCAGGACTGCTCTCAATGATCATCACCAGCGTGTCCGCAGGGGTGCGATGAGAGCAGGAAGTGAGCAGCAGCGCGCAGCACAGCAAAACCAACAATCGCGCGATGCGCCAAGCGCTAGGCATAAGAGATTTTGCCAAGTATGGCAGGCCGGATCGCACCAGTGGCAGACGGCACATTCGCCGGCCGCCTATGCCAAGTCTGGTAAGCCAGTACCGCGAACGCGATCGCCTCTTTCGCCTGCGTCGGCACACCAAAACTTTCTGACGACACCATGCGCAACCCGAGCGGGCCGATCTCGTCGCGCAGCATTCCCACAAGCGCACGATTCTTAGCGCCGCCGCCGGCCACAACATAGTCGCGATACTCGCTCCGACCAGATGAAGTCACCACGAACTGCCTCAACGCCGCGCCGATCGACTTTGCCGTCAAAGCCGTCGCCGTTGCTACAATGTCTTGCTTCTGCGCTTTGCCGCAAGCGCGGATGAACTCACTCCCAAACTCACGCCCGAACTCTTCACGACCCGCGGTCTTCGGCGGACGCCGCTTGAAATAAGGATGCCGCAGCGTCTTTGCCAGCGGAGCCTTCAGCACTTTCCCAGAAGCAGCTATCCTGCCGTCTCGGTCGAAACGCAGCCCATAAAGTTTTTCCATGCAGGCATCGACCACCATATTCGCTGGCCCCGTATCAAATGCCAACAGATCATCTAATGCAGCCCCCGCCGGAATCGCGGTCAGGTTCCCGATGCCGCCAAGGTTCTGCAATATCCGCCCGCGTTTCTTGTTCCGATAAACAACATAATCAAGAAAGGGAACCAGCGGCGCGCCTTTGCCGCCTGCTGCCATGTCTGCCGGACGAAAATCTGAGACAACATTCGTGCCGAGCTTCGCCGCAATTACCGCACCTTCGCCCAACTGCCAAGTGCAACTCACGCGTTCGCCAAGGAACTTCTCCCGCTCGCCCTGGTGGTAGATGGTTTGTCCGTGGCAACCGACGAGGTCGATCTTGTCCAGCCTCGCCTTCCTCATGGCAGACTTCACCGCGTCGGCATAAAGCTCGCCCAGCAGGAAATCCATCCGAGAAATATCGGCGACCCGTGCCGCAGGCGCGTTCATCAAAACCAGAAGATTTTTGCGGACCTCTGCCGGATAGGCAGAATGCGAATGCCCGATCAACTCAAACTTGATCTTCTCATCACGGCCCGTCACGTGCACCAGGGCCACATCGATCCCGTCCGCCGACGTCCCACTCATCACGCCCGCAACGATCAATGCTTCGCCGCCTTGATGAGCTGTTTATCAAAGCGCTCGAGAGCAGCGCGCAGCTTAGCCACCGTCTTATCATTCGGACGCGGCGCAACTTTCTTCAGTGCCTTTGCTTTCGCCTTAAACCGCAACACGTGCTCTGCCGCTTTTTGTACCAGCGCAGCGAACTTCTTGTCGCGCTCGGCTTCATGTAAAACCGCGTCGAACACTGCGTGCACATCTTCTTCCTTATGGCAGACCAGGAACATATCTGAGCCCGCGCGCATCGTCATCAGCGCAGCGTCCTGAATTGACGCCGCAGCCAGCACGCCGCCCATCTCCAGGTCATCTGCCAGGATGATGCCGCGATACCCGATCTTCTTTTTGAGAATGTCCGTCAGCCACTTCTTTGATATCGACGCCGGCGTTCCCCCTTTCGTCACATCCGGATAATCCGCATGCGCCGTCATGATGAAAGGGAACTGCTTATGCAATTTGCGATACGGCAGTAAATCTTCCACCCACATCTTCTTCCACGGCTTCTTGATCACCGGCATCGTGAGATGGCTATCGAGTGACGCCTCTCCCAGCCCCGGATAGTGCTTCCCACACCCCAGCACTCCAGCCGAATCCAACCCCCGCATGAACTCTTTTACATATGCCACCGTTGTCGCGGCATCTTCAGAGGCCGTTCGCGAACCCAGCACACTTCGCGAAGGCGGAAGCCCGAGATCGCTTACCGGCGCAAAGTTGGTATTGAATCCGAATGCCCGGGCTTCTTGCCCGAGTATCTCGCCCGCCCGACGAAACAACTTACGGTCCTTCGTCGCCGCCACCTGTGCCGCCGAATGCGTGTTGCAAACAATGTCCCTCATGCGGTCCACTGTCCCACCCTCAAGGTCCACACAAGTGAACAGCGGCACTGAAACAACCCGCCTGCATTCTTGCAAAAAGTCATAGCACTGCGGCGCACTCTCTATATTGCGCTTGAAAAAGATCACACCACCCGGCTGGGTCTCATAAAGGAACGAACGTAGATGCTCGTCCATCTCCAGGCCATGCAGCCCGATGATCATCAACTGTCCGACTTGTTGCCGCAGCAAAAGAGAACTCATCTATTCAACCTGCTTCTTCAGTTCGTGCAGCAGGTTGAGCGCTTCCAGCGGAGTGAGATTGTTCAAATCAGATTCCTTTAGCCGGTCCACCACTCTCTGGGAGAGCGGAGTGAAGATCGTAAGTTGCGCCGCGGGTTCTGCCCCCGGAGTCACACCCAACTGTTCCGTCAGCTTATGTTCCTGTGACTCATGTTCACTCAGCACCTCGCGAGCCCGTTCGATCACCTTCGCCGGAAGTCCCGCCAGCTTGGCCACCTCAATACCATAGCTCTTATCCGCCGCACCCGGCTCGACCTTGCGCAAGAAAACAATGCCCGACGGATTCTCCTTCACGGACACATGAAAATTCTTCACCCCTTGTAGCTTCTCCGCGAGATCAGTGAGCTCATGATAATGCGTAGCAAAAAGCGTCTTCGCCTTAGTATTCGCATGAATGTACTCGATCGCCGCCCATGCCAGCGCCAGACCGTCATAAGTCGCAGTTCCACGCCCCATCTCGTCCAGCAATATCAATGACCGTGACGTTGCCGTATTCAGGATTGCCGCCGTCTCCGTCATCTCCACCATGAACGTAGAACGCCCACGCGCCAGATTGTCACTCGCTCCGATGCGCGTGAACACACGGTCAATAAGCGGAAGCCTCGCACTGCGTGCCGGCACGAAGGACCCCATCTGCGCCATTACTGCGATCAGCGCCGTCTGACGCAAGTAAGTCGACTTCCCGCCCATGTTCGGCCCCGTCAGCACAATGATCGACTGCGCGCTCGCGTCCGCAGCTGAATTCATATAGAGATCGTTGGCCACGAACCTCTCGCCGCTGCGCATGATCTCCTGGCATTCGATGACCGCGTGCCGCCCTTCCACGATCTCCATCTCGCCACCCGCTTCAAACTTCGGACGGCAATAATCCCGCGCCGCCGCCATATGCGCCATGCCGCAAAGCACATCCACTTCCGCCAGAGCCAGTGATGTCTGCCGGATGCGCTTCGCCTCGCCGGCAATAAAGCTGCGCAGTTCGCCGAAAAGTCGGCGCTCGATCTCAACGATCTTCTCCTGCGCATCAAGCACCTTACTCTCATATTCTTTGAGCTCTGGAGTGGTATAGCGCTCGGCATTCACCAACGTCTGCTTGCGGTCGTAATCCGCGGGAGCCAGATGCTGGTTGGCCTTCGATATCTCAATGTAGTAGCCAAAAACTGAGTTGAACTTGATCTTCAGCGAGCCAATGCCAGTGCGCTCCCGCTCGCGTTCCTCCATCTTGGCAATGTATTGCTTGCCATTGCGGTTCAGCCCGCGCAATTCATCCAGCTCTGCATCCACCCCATCCCCGATCACGCCGCCATCTGCCAGCGATATCGGCGGTTCAGCGATGATCGTCGTCGCAATGCGCTCACGAACATCCGCCAGCACATCGAGCAGGGAGTCGAGCTCTTCCAGCCTCGCTGCCTTCAATTTAGCCAGCGCGGTTTTGATCAACGGCAGCCGCCGCAATGATTCCGCCAGCGCCAACAGATCCCGCGCGTTCGCCGACTCCAGCGTCACCCGGCTAAGCAAGCGCTCGAGATCAAGCACGCCGTCTAGCGTGCGCCGCAACTCTTCGCGCGCGATGAGGTCTTTGACTCCCGCTTCTACCGCATCTAAGCGCGCATCGATCGTTGTGAGTTCGTTTGACGGACGCAATATCCACGACCGCAACAATCGCTTGCCCATGGGCGTAAGCGTCGCATCGATCGCGCGGAACAGAGTCACCTCAGTCCCGGCTCCG
>JAICLA010000290.1 GCA_025927695.1 Terriglobales bacterium
ATCCACTATTGTGCGTCGAAAGCAGCGCTGCACATGCTCACCCAAGCCACTGCGAAAGCGCTTGCGCCGGACGTCACTGTTAACTGCGTGGCGCCCGGGATGATACCAATGGACTACACAACGCCGAAGTCACAGTTGAAACATTTCAGTAACAAGACGCCGATGAAGCGGAATGGCTCCGCTAAGGATGTGGCAATTGCTGTGAGATTCCTGGCGGGAACGTCGCAGTTCATCACTGGGCAGGTACTGGCGGTGGATGGGGGATTGGGACTCTCTTCGTAGCAAAAGTAAAAGGCCGCATCTTTTGACGCGGCCTTTCTTTAATTGCTAAGAGTCAGTACTGCGCGCAGCGCTCCATCGCAGTCATGATCTTCTCCACCGTCGGCATGTAGAACTTCTCCAGCGGAGGCGAGAACGGGATGGCCGGGATGTCCGGCGCGGTCACACGCAGGATGGGCGCATCCAGGCACTCGAACGCCTGTTCGGCGATCACAGCAGAGATCTCTGACGAGATGCCCAGCGTGCGATGATCTTCCTGCACGAGCACCACGCGGTTGGTCTTCGCTACGGAGTTCAAAATCGTGTCGAGGTCGAGCGGGTTCAACGTGCGCAGGTCGATGCACTCCACGCTGATGCCATGTTCACTCTGCATCTTCTCCGCGGCCTGCAGCATGAGCTGCATGGTATATCCGTAAGAGACAGCAGTCATGTCACTGCCTTCGCGGCGGACAACTGCTTTACCAAGCGGCACCGTGTAGTCTTCCGTCGGCACTTCTTCTTTCACCGAGCGATAAAGCTTCTTGTGCTCGAAGTAGATGACTGGATTGTCATCACGGATCGCGGCTTTGAGCAGGCCCTTGGCGTCATAAGGCGTGCTGGGCGCGACCACGATCAGACCCGGTTCGTGCGCGAACCAAGTGGTGTTGGTCTGCGAGTGGTACAAGCCGCCGCCTACGCCGCCGCCGTAGCAAATACGTAGCGTCAGCGGGCAAGTCTGCGTGCCGGCGCTGCGATAGCGCAATTTCGCGGCTTGCTGGGTGATGGCGTCCATTGCGGGAGTAACGAAATCAACGAACTGGATCTCCGGCACGGGACGCATGCCGGCCATCGCCGAACCTATCGACGAACTCACGATCACGCCCTCTGCCAGCGGCGAATCGATCACGCGGTCAGGGCCGAACTCTTCGATGAGGCCCTTTGTCGCTTTGAACGCGCCGCCCATCACGCCTACGTCTTCGCCGATGATGTACACCTTTTCGTCGCGCGTCATCTCTTCGCGCAGGCCGCTATTGATTGCGTCAATGTATGTAGATAAAGGCATCGTCTTCCTAATGTGTTCCGAACATGTCGGCGTAATAATTATTTCTGCAGAACGGTCGGCGTCCAGCTCTTGCGATTCAGCTCGCGGTCGCGGATGTCGAACGAATAAACGTGGTCAAGCGCTTCTTCCGGCTCAGGGAAAGGCGCCTTCTCGGCGAACTCAATGGCTTCGTCCAATTCTTTGGTGAAGTCATCAAGGATCTGCTTCTTGAAATCGTCTGACCACAGCTTGTACTTCTGGAGATAATTTTCCATGAATGGCAGCGGATCACGCGATTTCCAATACTCGACTTCCGCAGGATCGCGATATTTTGCCGGATCGATCTCCGAGTGTCCGTACCAACGATAGGTCTTGCATTCAATCAGAGTGGGTCCGCCGCCGATGCGCGCGCGATGAATCGCTTCGCTGGCCACGCGGTAGACCGCAACCGCGTCATTGCCGTCAACCGTGATGCCGGGCATTCCGTAGCCGGTCGCCTTAAGGCTGAGGTCATCAACCTTGCATTGCAATTTCACGGTGACGGATTCCGCCCAAAGATTGTTCTGGATCACGTAGACGATGGGCAGCTGATGCACGCCGGCAAAGTTCACCGCTTCGTGCCAGAACCCGAGGCTGGTGGAACCCTCGCCGGAGAACGCCATCACGATGTCGTCTTTCTTCTGCATCTTGTTGGCGAGCGCAACACCGGTACCAATGTTCAACTGCGCGGCGATGGTCGAAGCCGGAGTGATGATGTTCAGGGGTGCATAGCCGCAGTGAGCCGGGCTGGAGCGTCCTTGATCAGGACTGGTCTTCTTGGCATAGATCTGGCTGATCATCGACTTCAGCGGCGTGCCCTTGATCAGGTTCGAAATGAAATCTCGATGCGAAGGAGCAATGGTGTCAGTAGGTCGCAGGTCGATGGCGCATCCCACTTCGGTAGCTTCCTGTCCCACGGCGGCGTAGTAGTTGCCGCTGAAGCGGCCCTGCTTGAAGAGAATACGGATCTTCTCTTCCATTGTGCGGCACTTCAACATCGTGCTGTAGATCTGTTTGAGTTTTGCTTCCGGCAGAGGCGCTTGGCCGTTGGAAGTCTTTTGCATGCCTGCATTTGCCGCAGGCGCTTGCGGACGGTCTTTAGGTTTCGTAGCCATAGTGATTGGAAACAATTATTGTAACGCATTGAAACCGTGATGTGCGAGTTGCCGGACCAGACCCAAATATCGTGCGCTTGTTTTCAACAGAAATGTGGAAAAGGGATTCAACAATGGTGACCTTAGTCACGAATCTTTAACACTGGCGTGGGTTGGGAACTGTTTGCACAGATACGTGTGCGATTAATCGCGGAAGTTTCGTAATGAAAATGTTTGCAGATTCTGGAGCGGATTTTTTCCGAAATGGTAATCTCAACGCGCTATTGAGCAATAGCGCACGCAGTCTTTCGAGATGAAAGTTCGCATCGACAAATTATTGGTTGAGCGCGGCCTGGTTGCTTCGCGAGAACGCGCGCAAGCCATGATCCTCGCCGGTCGCGTGCTCGCGAATGAACAGAAGATCAACAAAGCTGGCGCGACAGTCGATGAAGACGTCGCTATACGACTGCTCGGCGATGATTTGAAATATGTCAGCCGGGGCGGACTGAAACTTGAACGCGCGCTCGTGTATTGGAAGATCGACCTGCAGGGCAAAATCTGCATGGACGTGGGCGCCTCCACCGGCGACTTCACCGACTGTATGCTGCAAAACGGCGCAGCACGCGTTATTGCCATCGATACCGGTTACGGGCAGATAGA
>JAICLA010000209.1 GCA_025927695.1 Terriglobales bacterium
CAGATCAAGCCTGACCTTGCGATCATCGTCATCTCCGCATTGAGCAATCCCGAGATGATCTTCCGCGCGTCGCGAGCTGGAGCTGAAGATTTTCTTACCAAGCCCGTCGATCTTAAAGAACTCGATTCGCGCATGTCGCGCATACTCGATCGCCAACCGGCCGCGGCCAGCACTCCGCAGCTGCGCGAGACCGTTCGCAGTGACAACGAATTCTCCATGCTCTTCGGCGCCAGCCCGAAGATGGAAGACGTGAAGATGACCATCGAGAAAGTGGCCGACACCACCGCCACGGTCCTCATCCGCGGCGAAAGCGGCACCGGCAAAGAGATGGTCGCCCGCATGGTCTATGCCCACTCCGGACGCCGCGACAAGACATTCGTAAAAGTAAACTGTGCCGCGATTCCGAATGAACTTCTCGAGAGCGAACTCTTCGGATACGAACAAGGCGCGTTCACGGGAGCCAACCGCCAGAAGCTCGGCAAATTCGATATCGCCAACGGCGGCACCATCTTCCTCGACGAGATCAGCGAGATGCATCCCTCGCTGCAAGCCAAACTCCTGCACGTGCTACAAGACGGCGAGTTCGGACGCCTCGGCGGCAAGCGCGATATCGCCGTCGATGTCCGCGTGATGGCCGCCACCAACAAGCCTCTCGAGCGCAGCGTGGCACAAGGAACATTCCGAGAAGATCTCTTCTATCGCTTGAACGTGGTCAGCATCCACATTCCGCCATTGCGCGAGCGTCGCGAAGAGATCCCCGTCTTCCTCGATTTCTTCCTCAACAAGTACAGCCGCTATTACGACAAGCATCCGCCCGCGTTCAGTGACGCCGCCATCCAGCGCATGATGGATTACACCTGGCCCGGCAACATCCGCGAGCTGGAAAATCTCGTCAAGCGCTACACCATCGTCGGCAACGAAGCGCAGATCATTCGCGAACTCTCCACGCACAAGCCCATCGTGACTTCTACCGATATGCAGTGGGCGGAAGAAGCCCGCGCCGCGGCAGCTGCTGTTGCGCCGTCCCGTTCCGCCGATCCAGTGCGCATGCCCGCCGCCGCGAGCACGAAACTCGAAGACATGCCTTCACTGCTCGAGATCGGACGCCAAGCTGCCATGAAAGCTGAGCGCGAAGCCATCGAGCGTGTGCTCACGCAGACAAAATGGAACCGCCGCCAAGCGGCCAAGATCCTGAAGATCAGCTACAAGGCTCTTCTCAATAAGCTCAAACTGATTGAGGGCCAGGACGAAAAACCCAAGCTCGTCGATGGCGCGCCAGACACCAAATCTGAGAAGGTTACGGCTTAAAAGTGGTACTTAGATACCAACTACCCTCCTAGTCCTAAGCCGATAGTTTTCCACAAGTTACCTTCGAAACCAGCTTCTCACCCGCGTAAATCAAGGCGATTCAGCGTTTTTCCCTCATTTACATTCCTAAGCTGCTCTTTGGCTGGCGAGTTGCACTTTAGAGAGCAACTCAAAGAGGCTAGAAATCCTCCAGATGAAATACTTCCAGTTCAGTTATTCCACATTCGTGTCGCGCGTGAGAACATCGCGCCGGCATCTCTTGCATCTTCCCTGATCTCTCGCCCACCACAGAATCGCCTCTTTCAAAGGGTGACCGTTAAGGTCACCTTTTTTGTTTCGGTGATCGTTTGAACTAAAATCTTCACTCCATGCGGCAATTGATTGGAAGCTGTTTTCTCGCATTGATTTCACTCTTGGCCCTCGGTCAAGCTGGTCAGAATCCCGTCTCCAGCCAGGACCAGATTTTTACAGGACACGCTTATCACGTCGGTAACGGCGTAAGTCCGCCTCGGCCGATTACTTCTTCAGATCCCGATTACAAAGCTTTGCCGAAGAAGCACCATGAGGGAACTGTGGTCTTATCTGTCGTGGTAGATGTTGACGGCTTGCCGAAAAATGTCAAGGTAACTAGGTCGCTTGATCCAGAACTGGATCAGAAAGCGGTGGATGCGGTTAAGCAGTGGCGCTTCAAGCCGGCGAAAAAGAAGGGCCAACCCGTACCGGTTGAAATCAACATCGAAGTAAACTTCAAAGTCGACAGGTAACGCTTCGGTTTCTTACTTCCAACGAAGGTCTCGTTGCGCGCAATTCTACGCCACCACCGCACTGCCCCACCCCCGGTGCATCCAAAACTTCTTCTGCCATTTGCACGTATAAACAGCCGGGCATATCATTGTCAGTTATTCAGAAACACGCATCGGAGCAGCAGTAACCGTCATCTAAAGTTAGTCGTCTAATACCGCAATACAGCAGTCATTCTATGGACAAGAAAAAGATCGAGACATTCCGCAAGCAACTGGAACAGCGCCAGGCAGACCTGCGCAAGATCGTGGCCCGCACCGAGCAGGACGGCCGCGAAGCGGACGTCGGCACCGCGCAAGACATCGCCGACCGCGCCGCCAACTCCTACACTAAGGAGTTCCTCTTCCACCAGAGCAACAACGAGCGCCAACTGCTGCAGTCCGTTGAGATAGCGCTGTCTCGCATCAGCGAGGGTGTATTTGGCGAGTGCATCAATTGCGGGAATGACATCAATCCCAAGCGCCTCGAGGCCGTGCCTTGGACCCGTTACTGCATCGCCTGCCAGGAAAAGCTCGAGCAAGGCCAACTCGAAGAAGCCAACTCGTAAATGTACCGCCGGCGTCCCGCCGGCTGTCGTGGCGGCATCCTGCCGCCACACCCTTAACCCGACATTTGCGCCCGTCCGTCGTGGGCTGATAACCTATTAGTTCACACCATGCGCTGTTGAGCAGACCGGTTCGGTCCGCCATCTTTAGAACCTGGAATCAAGAATCCATGCAAAGCTATACCCGCCATCAACTGAAGCAAGACAAGTTCGCCTCGTTCGTCTCCAAAGAAGTCCAGCTCGCCACCGAGCACCGCAAGACCATCATTGCGGCCACCGCCGGAATCGGCGTCATCATCGTCGCTCTCGCCGCCGTCATGCTCTACATCAATTCGCGCGACGAAAAAGCCAGCGTAGCCCTAGGCGAAGCCATGCGCACTTACACGGCGCCTCTGCGCGATCCCGCCGCTCCCGCTACTCCTGAAGTCAAGACCTTCACCTCCGTCAAAGAACGGGCCCAAGCCGCCGTAAAAGATTTCAATCAGGTAGCCACCGAATACTCCAGCACCCGCAACGGCAAGTTCGCGCGCTACATGACCGGCGTGGCCGATGTGGATGCCGGTGATCTCAAAGGCGCCGAGCAGAACCTAAGCGAAGCATCGTCCTTCCGCGACCGCGACCTTTCTGCTTTAGCCAAGTTCGCATTGGCCTCCATCTATCGCGACTCACAGCGCGACCAGGACGCCATCCGCTTGTATCAGGAACTCATCGAGATCAACTCCGTAGCGGTCCCCAAGAGCACGGCACAGTTCGAACTCGCAGCTCTCTACGAAGCCAAGCAGCAGCCCGCCGAAGCCGCGAAAGTCTACGAACAGATCCAAAAAGACGAACAAGCAGCCAACGCACCCGACAAAAAAGCCCCCGCCGGAGCCCAGGCCCAGAAATCTCCTATAGAGGAGATGGCCGCCAACAAATTGGCCGCCCTAAAGCAGAACGCCCCGCGGTAAATCTAAAAGCCGAACACGGAAAGAACAGAAAAGCGGATAACAGACGACCAATCCCTTGGAGGTTTAACGCCTGAGTCCGCTTTTTACTTTTTTGTTTGTCATTCTGAGCGCGCTCCTTGCGCGAAAAATCCCTATATCTCTGCAAATTCACGGCTCATCAGCACATTAAACTCTAACTCTTATCGGCTTTTATCCGCCCTTTCCGCCTTTTCCGTGTTCGGCTTTTAGCCTTTCGCGTTATTTTCCACAGCTACATAAACTCACCCCACCTATTCAGCAACTCCCGATTTGCGGCAAACTCCAGCGCTCTGCGCGCATCTCTTACGAAGAGGGTGACGCTCGCAATTTTCGCTTCACTTCAACTTAGGAGGAATTTCAATGAAGGGTTTTCTTGCAGGACTCGGTATCGGCGTAGGTTTGGGTATTCTTTTCGCTCCCATGAGCGGTGAAGAGACGCGTAACAACTTGGCCAGCCGCGCTAATGATTTTGCTGACCAGGCGCGTGACATGGTCGATCAGGGCAAAGACAAAGTCGCCCGTGGCATCAAGGCCGTAAAATCAACCGCCGAGCAGTACACCGGCGGCAGCACCGGCTCTTCGGCTTCAAACACCGGCAGCGCCACCGGAACCGAAGGCTTCAGCCGCTAAGTTCGTCGGCGCAAGCCACAGACTTTTGTTCGCTGAAAAAATAAAACCCGCCAATAGGCGGGTTTTTTCTGCTTTGTTTCTCACCCTTCCACTCTGTTTTGTCATCCTGAGCGAAGCGAAGGATCCCTATCACTCTGCAAGCAAGTCGGTGAGACAAAGACCCCCAAAGCCTTATCGTCTTTTATCTGCTTTTTCCTTTTTTCCGTGGTGAATCCTTGCTCGTGCCCCGTCCTTATCGCCGCGCTCTTGTTCTTTGCGGCGATAGGGTGGGGATCATAACTGCGTTACAAATCGCCCTCATTGTCTAGGCTTTCGCCGCGACAGCCACCGGCACCGCGCCCGACGTCCTCCCCGTCAACAGCCCACCATCCACTACCAGCTCATGCCCCGTCATGAACGAAGCCTTATCCGAACACATCCACAACACTGCTTCCGCCACTTCGCGCGGCTTGCCAAACCTTCCCACCGGATGCATCGCCACGGCCATGTCATGACGTTCGCCGCCGAAGATGCGCTCGCCCATCGGCGTCTCAATCACCGCCGGACACACCGCGTTCACGCGAATGTTGTTAGTCGCATACTCCAGCGCTGCCGACTTCGTCAGCCCGATCACCGCATGCTTGCTCGCAACATAAGCCGCTGCCCCGGCAGCACCCATCAGCCCGGCAACAGACGACATGTTCACGATCGCGCCGCCTCCCTGCTTCAACATCTGCGGCACAACATA
>JAICLA010000188.1 GCA_025927695.1 Terriglobales bacterium
ATGGATGAGATCGTGCGGCTGGGTATCCGGATGATCAAGATCCATCCGCCACACCAGTTGCTTTATCCGAACGACTATTTGAATGGTGTGAAGGAGTTGGAGATCGTGTATCGCACGGCGGAGGCCAACGGTATTCCCATCATGTTCCATACCGGGACATCGATCTTTCCGGGAGCCCGCAACAAGTTTGGTGACCCTATCTATGTGGATGATGTGGCGGTTGATTTTCCCAAGTTGAAGATATTGCTGGCACATGGCGGACGTCCGCTGTGGATGGGGACGGCGTTTTTTTTGTTGCGCCGGCACAAGAATGTTTATCTCGACATCAGCGGCATTCCGCCCAAGACGTTGCTCAATAATTTTCCGCGGCTGGAAGAAATTGCGCACAAGACATTGTTCGGGACTGACTGGCCCGGCCCCGGCGTGCCAGAGATTGAGAAGAACGTGAGAGACTTCCGCGCGCTTGCGATATCGGATGCGGCGAAGCAGCAGATATTGAGCAGGACGGCGCTGGAGATTTGGCCGGCATGAAAAGATTGCTGTTCATCTTTTTCTACTTTGCCATCGCTCAATCGACACATGCGCAGACTGACGTACATGCACTAGCATCAGCTCTGCAGCATGATCTGCAAGGCAATGTATTGCTGCTTCGTGGATTCCCGGTCCAGAGCGACCTAAAGTTCGACTCCCATCTCAATCCTGAAAGAACCTTTCGTTCTGGAAGCTGGACGGAGGCCGCATCGAGGGTGGATATGGTTGAGGTCAAAGGCAAGGACATCGTGATGACTGGCCAGCGCGCGGCATTCATCCGCGACGGGGAGACGAATGTATTGGTAAAAACGCTTGTTCCGGAGGATAACCGTTTCGAGGAGAGCCGGAAAATAAAGATCACGCTAAAAGGACCATTCCGGGATACTCCGGATGCTTTCTTGGAAAACGTGAAACAGCACATCTTTGTGATGGATTTCAATGAATTGAAGACCATCGCTCCGCCATGGTGGCAGCCATACTTGAGGGGTGAGGTGCCCGCGAATGCGAGGCGTGCTGGAATCCCGCCGAGTGGGCGGCCTTTTGGTCACCTTGCTAACGGAGACCCGATCTACCAGGTCGGGAAAAACGCTGCTGAGCAAGTTAGCATCTCCGCGCCTAAAGTTACCAAATCACCAGATCCCGAATATACGGAGCTGGCGCGCATCGCAAGATTCCAAGGAGTAACCGTCTTGTCAGTCGTGGTCCTTCCGACAGGTGACACAGGTGAGGTCAAGATCGTGCGGCCCTTAGGCATGGGCTTAGACGATCGAGCGGTCGCCACCGTGCAGACGTGGAAGTTCAATCCTGCGATGAAGGATGGCACGCCAGTGCCTGTCCAAATCAGCGTTGAAGTCTCTTTCAACCTTTACTAGCGTCTGCTGGAATGGAAGGGCCGCACAACTCGCCGCACCGCGGCTAATTCTAAGTAGCTGGCTTCCCCGGCCAGGAGTTTGCCGTGCGTTCGATTCATCGGTATGTCAGCATTATTTCTATCCTGCTTGTTTTCTCCACCGCGTGCCTAGCGAACCCTCTCAAAGACAGGTTGAAAAATGAATTCAAAAACCGCTCTTACGTCATCAAGGGCTTTCCGGAGGACACAAAGTTAGAGGTGAATAGCGGCTTTCAGCCAGCAAACAAATGGCACGAAGGCAGCTGGACGACAGCGAACATCCTAGTAGAAGACGTAAAGACTAACGACCGTGACATCGAATTCTTGGGCCATCGCGTCGGATTTTTGTATGACGCCAAAAAAAACAAAATGATCAAGGTGAAGCTGGGAGACGCGATTGATCTCAAGATCAAAGGCGTGGCTGGAATGAATCCCGATGACTTGGTTCGGAACATTCGCAAGCAGGTCTTGCTCTCCGAGGTGAGTGACATCGAGGACGTGCTGCCGGAGTCGTGGAAACCCTATTTCCGAGGTGATTTCAAGCCCAGTGCGGATGGAAAGATACACTTTCATCCCCCAGGATTGGCTCCTGTTGCCATGAAGGACGAGGATGTTCGTACATTGGAGGCAGCAGAGAAAATGGCTGATGGAGAAATGCTCTATAAAGTGAGCCAGGTCAATCAGGTTGACCCTCCTAAACCGGTACACACTCCCGATCCCCAATATTCAGAAATTGCCAAGAAGACCGAAACCGAAGGTGTAGTGGTGTTGTGGGCGATTGTGGACAGGAATGGAAACATCAACAGTCTAGTCGTGGAACGGCCGATGGGACTTGGCCTCGATGAGGAAGCCATGGCGGCAGTTCAGCAATGGAAGTTCGAACCGGCGCGCCACAACGGCCAGCCAGTGGCCGTCCAGATCAATGTTGAGGTGAATTTCCGCTTATATCGATGAGCGCGCGGTTTGCCCAACCTGACTCGAATGATTTATAAAGATTAGTTGCTGTACTGATGTTTTTCTGCATCGTTCAGCCCTGCCTGGCAATCATAAATTTTGGAGTCTGAAAAGAAATGCCTACCACCACCGCACCGTCCGCAGGCGCACCGCCCACTAAAGGACTTGAGGGCGTAGTCGCTGCAACTTCAAGCATTTGTTTCATTGATGGCGATAAGGGCATCCTTGCCTATCGCGGCATTGATATTCATGAACTGGCACAGCATTCCACGTTCGAAGAAGTCTGCTATCTGTTGTGGTTCGGCAAGCTGCCGACCTCGAAAGAACTGACGGATTTCAAAGGACAGCTAGCCGCCGAGCGCAAGCTTCATCCTGACATTATCAAGCTGCTGAAGAGCTTCCCCACCAGCACGCCGCCTATGGAAGTGCTGCGCACTGCGGTGTCTGCGCTGAGCATGTATGACCCGGACGCTGCGAAGAACGATCACGATGCAAACATCCGTAAGTCGATCCGCATCACCTCGCAGATGGCGATGATCGTGGCCTCGTTCGACCGCATCCGCAAAGGGAAGCAGGTGGTTGAGCCGGACAAGTCTCTGACACACACCGGTAACTTCCTGCTGCAGCTCAACGGCGAGAAGCCTTCGCCGACCGCTGACAAAGCGCTCGATGTGGCGCTCATCCTACATGCTGACCATGAGCTGAACGCTTCGACTTTTGCTGCGCGAGTGATCGCTGCCACGCTGAGCGATATGCACTCCTGCATCACCGGCGCCATCGGCGCGCTCAAAGGTCCGCTGCATGGCGGCGCCAATGAAGAAGTGATGAAGATGCTGTTCGCCATCGACAAAGCGGGCGAAGACCCGGTCGAGCACGTGAAGAAGATGGTTGCGGAGAAGAAGAAAATCTCCGGCTTCGGACATCGCGTTTACCACACGGAAGATCCTCGTGCGACGCACCTGCGGCGTATGTCGAAAGACCTGGGCACGAAAGACGGCAAACCGAAGTGGTACGAGATGTCAGAGAAGATCGAGAAGTACATCAACGCAGAGAAAAAGCTCAACGCGAACGTGGACTTCTACTCGGCTTCAACGTACACCACGCTCGGAATCGACATCGACCTGTTCACGCCGATCTTCGGCGTATCGCGCGTAAGCGGCTGGGCTGCACATGTGATCGAGCAGCATGATGACAATAGGCTGATCCGTCCGCGTGCGGACTATGTGGGCCCGAAGTGGCCGGAGAAGTACGTTCCGATCGCTGAGCGCGGATAGCATCGAGCACCTAGCACCGAGCATCAAGTGATGAGATAGTTTGCAGAAGGGCGGCCCTAGCGGCTGCCCTTTTCGTTTGGGGCTTAATTGCATCTAAATCAAGATGCGGTCGAAAAAAGTCATTGCGCCAGAGTTGCCACAGGCGGGTTTCCCAAAACTGAGCCTGCCCATTCGGCCGCCGTACGCGCCGATGGAAGCACGGCAGGCGAAAGAGGTTCCTAAAGGCAAGCAATACATCTACGAACCGAAGTGGGATGGGTTCCGCTGCCTGGCCTTTCGCGATGGGGACAAGATAGTGCTGCAGTCTAAGGCGGGACAGCCACTTGGGCGATATTTTCCAGAGTTAGTCGAGGCTCTCTCACAACTCAAAGCTAAGAAGTTCGTGCTGGACAGCGAAATCACTGTCGAAGTCGGCGGACATTTGGATTTTGATGCGATCCTGCAGCGCATTCATCCGGCGGAGTCGCGCATTAAACGGCTGGGCAAAGAGACGCCCGCGCGGATGCTGTGTTTTGATCTGCTGGTGGATGCGGCGGGGAAGTCGTTGGTGGATTTGCAGCTGACGGAACGGAAAGACCGTCTGGAGGAGTTTTTCGCGGAGTCTGTTGGCAAGAACAAAACCGTTACGTTGTCGCCGCATTCGCATGATGTGAAGCAGGGTGAAGCGTGGTTGCACGACCTCGCGGCCTATGGATGCGATGGCGTGATGGCCAAACTGGCCGGCGAGCCGTATCACTCCGGAGACCGCGACGGCATGGTGAAGATCAAGCGAATGCGAACGGCTGACTGCGTAGTCGGAGGATTTCGGTACGCGACCAAGAAAGAGCAGGGAGTGGGATCTCTGCTGTTAGGTCTGTATAACGACGGGGGGCAGCTAGATCACGTTGGATTCACGTCGTCCTTCTCTGCGGAGGAAAAGCTCAAACTGGTGAAGACGCTCAAGCCTCTTATCGGTGGAGAAGGATTCACTGGGAAAGCGCCTGGCGGTCCGAGCCGATGGAATGCTTTCAAAGACCGCAGCAGTGAGTGGGAACCACTGGAACCGAAGCTGGTGTGCGAAGTAAGATTCGACCATATCTCGAACGGGCGATTCCGACACGGGACTAAATTTTTGCGGTGGCGTCCGGACAAGAAGCCGAAACAATGCACGTTTGACCAGTTGAAGGCGGCGAAGCCTAAAAAGGCAGCCTGACGTTCACACATTGTTTTGTGTGGTATTATATGCCTACACATTAACTTGTGTGGAGGCTTATGGCCACCAATCTCGGAATAAACGATAAGCTTGTTGTGGAAGCCCAAAAACGAGGGAAACACAAGAGCAAGAAAGATGCCGTGAACGCCGCCTTAGGCGAGTACATCCGTCTTAAGAAGCAGGAAGACTTATTCAATCTTTTTGGGAAGATCGATTTCGATCCTGCATATGACTACAAGGCTGAGCGCCGTCGGAAGCGCGCGTAATGGTCTTGATCGACACGGTCATACTTTCCTATGCGTTACGTAGAAAAGACATAAGTCTGAATGCGGAAGAACGCACGATGAAATCGGAATTGACGCATCTGATGAAGATGCGTCGAGCCCAGGTGATTGGGCCAGTGCGTCAAGAGTTGCTGTCTGGTATCAAAGATCGGACGCAGTTTGAACTGGTTCGCGATGCGATGCGCACGTTTCCAAACGTTCGATTGCTAAGGCGCGAATATGAAGAGGCAGCCAGACTTAGTAATCTATGCCGGAGTAAGGGGATATCTACTGGCCCCACAGACGTACTCCTTTGCGCGGTCGCTCTCCTGCGGGACTGGCAGATTCTTACCGCCGACGCGGATTTCGTGCTATATGCCAAACACCTCCCCATAAGCCTTCTCAAGCCCGCATAAATAGGCCTATTTTGCCCATTTCC
>JAICLA010000314.1 GCA_025927695.1 Terriglobales bacterium
GAAATCTTCCGGATACGGCAAATCCGCTGACGGCTCCGACAAAGGCAAGGCTTCGCAGGCAACTCACACAACGAAGTAGTTCCCGGCAGCCGCCTGCGCTGTTCCTCTCTCGCTCGCGACCCACGTTGAAGCGCGTCTTGGGCGCGATTGCATCGATGGCATAGCTGGCCATAAAGTGGAGCCGCGTCTGCGCGGGGGTGGCACCCTCCATCTGCTTGATCATATAGGCCTCGGTCAGTGCCGCGAGTTTACCCATGCCGTTGAGTGGGCGAACCGCCCGGCGAAGACAATGGCGTCATTCGGCGATACTCGGTGATGGCGCGCTTTTTTCTTCCCGCGAGATCACCGCCGAGTTCTCCACAAATTCGAACACGCCGCTCTTCTTCCCTCCGAACATATAAAGCGCTGCGTTCTTGCTTCTCTCGATCGCCCTTTTTATAGCTTCTCGGAAAAAAGTTGCTGTGATCGAGTTCTATTTGGCAGTCGGCTCGTGCCGCTGACGTAAAACATGAACAAGCTGTTTGCGAACCGAGACCTCCTTCCCACCGTCACACGCGTTATTCATGTTGGAGAAGTGTGGTCAGCCCATTTTGTAGACTTTTCGCTGCTCACTCATGCCGGCAGGCAATACATCGCCTTCTTTAATCAAGAGCGACAATTAACGGTTGGCGAACGCTGGTTGGCGGATCAAAGCTTCAATCTCACTGTACTTGATCAGACACTCAACTGGGACAGTCACAATTATCTAGCCTTGACTGCAGATCGAGACGGATTTCTCCATTTGGCCGGCAACATGCATGCGTCGCCACTGACTTATTTCAGGTCCGAGCGGCCACATGATGCGTCCGCGTTTCACCGCATACCCGCGATGACCGGGCACGATGAGGCACGAGTGACTTACCCAAGGTTCTTTCACGGGCTGCAAGACCGATTGCTATTCTTCTATCGCGACGGGCTAAGCGGCAACGGAAGGGAAATCGTGAATCAATATGACCCGGACACCTTCAGCTGGCACCGCTTACATAAAGAGCCAATGGTGGACGGTGAAGGGCTACGGAGCGCTTATCTGTCGGAGCTCGAATTGGGAGCAGACGGATACTTTCATCAGGCTTGGATCTGGCGGGATACGCACCACGCGGAGACAAGCCACAGCCCGTGCTATGCCAGGAGCAGGGACCTGGTGAACTGGGAGAGCGCTGATGGTCGCCGTCTGCAATTGCCCCTGCGCTTTTCCCCGGACACTTTGATTGATGATGTGGGTCCCAAAGGCGGGGCCATCAACAACAACCTAAAAATCGGATTTGACGGAGCGGGCCGCCCGATCGTCAGCTACCACAAATTCGATGCGCATGGACATACTCAGATCTATAACGCGCGCCTTGAAGATCAAAGGTGGATGATCAGGCAGACAACGAACTGGTCCAGCAGGTGGGAGTTCGGCGGAGGAGGAACCATCCCCTTTCTGATTCATGTGCATCCGGTTCAAATAGATCGTCAGGGAAACCTCTATCAATGGTTCCAGAACGAGCTTGAGAACGAACATGAAGCTTGGCTATTGGATCCCGGATCATTCGCACGCACTCAGCGGCTACCCGCTACCTCCGATATTCTCAACGCAGTGCTCGGCGCCGATCGCCCTCCCCGTCCCGGCATGAGATGGCACATGCTGGACGATCAAAAAAGTAGCAACTGCACAGCGAGTACTTATGTTGCGAAATGGGAAACTTTGCCTGAGAACCGCGATCGGCCACGTGATGGCCCGCCACCGGCGCCGAGCCAACTAGAGGTTTATGAACTCTCTTGGAACCCGGCATGAGCCGTGCTCGAGGCATTTTGAGATCGTAAAGATTTTTCCGCCCAGCACGCTTAGAAGAGCTTAATTTTCTAAGGTAGCAACGGACGGCTGCGGACAGGGCAGAAAGGTCATTGGTGGAGAGGGCTTCCTCCAACTATCCTTGATTTCACGTGCTTTTTTTGAGTTTGCGCGCATCGGTCCACAAATCAGTCCACAAACAACCAAGTTCGATGTGATGCTAGAGAGAGATATGATTGGTTCTTGAGGTGCGGCTTCGGCATGTGCGCGTTCTGCACCTGCCGGAGCAATGCTTCGCGTCGCCTCGTCTGTTTCTCTGGAACCATCTTCTGCAGCCTTCGCACTGGACCATCAAGGATCCGCCAAGGCCACTAATATC
>JAICLA010000074.1 GCA_025927695.1 Terriglobales bacterium
CGATGCCGCGCTTGGTCATCTCGTTTATTTCGTAATAGGCCATCGCCTGCCATTCGTTGATGGTGATGGGGTCGAGCCAGGCGTTGTAGGGCCCAGTGCCGGTGGAGACGTAGAGATAGGGCACAGATTCGTGCAGATCATGGAAGACAACTGGATGATATTGCAGGAAAGTCGCCATCTGATTGCGGGAGAGTGCGAGCGAGAGCTGCATGCCGTCACGGTTGTTGTCGTGAGCGACGTAGTGTCCCCACCAGACGAGAGGCTTTTGCGGCTCGTTGGGATGATCGTGATGATAGCTGTAAACATCGACCATGCGATCGTGGCCGTCAGTCTCAGCGATAGGCGTGATGAGAATGATGGAATCTTTGCGGATCTTTTGGATGAACGGCGTGTCTTCCACTGCGAGACGATAGGCAAGTTCCATCAACATTTCCGGCGAGCCGGTCTCGGGCGAGTGGATGGAACCTGACGCCCAATACATAGGTTTGTCTTCCGCGATGAGTTTTTGCGCTTCAGCATCAGTGAGCGTACGCGGGTCGGCCAGCTTGGCGTTGATCTCTTTATAGCGATCGAGCTTGGCGATATTAGCTTCATCCGAGATGACGACGAGAACCATCTGGCGGTCTTCTTCGCTGTCGCCTTCATCGAAAACTTTTACCCGGGGAGATTTTGAGGCGAGCAGGCGCATGTACTTGTTGATGTCGGCGGTGTAATCAAGCACGCCGGGCGCGCCGATGATGTGATGAAGCGCCTGATCGGGAGAGGGAACACAAGAGCTCTGCGGAAGATGATCGACGAGTTCAGTAGAAAAGAATTTTTCTGTGGTGTTGGCGGCGATCTGCTTGTCGTAATCGGGGTTCGGTTTTACGACGCACTTTTGAGAAAAAGCGGATGCAACGAGGACGAGAATGGAGACAAGTTCAACTACCTTGCGCATGAATGGGAATCCTCATTTAAAAGAGTGCCGGATTATAGCAACGTCGAACAGCAGTTGGGAATATCGCGTTACGACATAAAGCCATCGGAATCAGTGGGTTACGAAACGAAGGCTAAGGTAATAACAATTGAACATAACATGCAAACACTTGCATAGTGGTTGCGAACTTTGGCGGCGAGATTCTGAAAATCTTCAAAGCAATACCCACTATCACATTAAAAACAAAACTATTTATGTGTGTGGGGCTTTTTCTGAATTTTGCACGGTCTTTGGCCTTCAGAATGCAACAAGGTAAGCCGCTACTCAGAGAAATTTTAGAAGGATGAAGAATATGTTTAGAAAGACCCTCGGAATCGCGTTGATCATTATCGCCTGCATGGGAATGGCGGCGGCCGATTCATTCGACTTCAACGTACTGAACAGCACATTTGCAGGTAGCGGTTCGCCACTGCCGGCGGGGACTGTTAACCTCACGCAGATCGGCACCAATGCCGTTCAATTCAACATCACGATGGATGCCTATGCGAAAAACGCCCCGGGCAACAACACCGGCGCAAACATCCAATACATGATCGGTGGCGGTGGATTCGCGTTAGATCTGAGCAGCCTCAGCAACCTGACGATCGGCAGCACCGGCACCGCTGTAAACGGTAACGGCGCAACGCTGAATAACATCCAGTTGACCTTGGGAAGCTCGAACTACGATGGTTTCGGTAGCTATAACGTGAACATCGGCACCACTAGCACCTCGAACAACATAGGTAACAGCCTCGTCTCGTTGAGCTTTACTCTCACGCGGACGACCGGTACGCTGGCGATCTCGGATTTTATCCGTACGAAGAGCTCGAATTGCCCGACGCAGCCTTGCGGCTTCGTGATCCACGTGAATGAGTTTAACGTGGATGGCGGCAGCAACATCCTCACGGGATTCGCCGGAACCAACACTCCCGTAGTAGCAACCCCCGAGCCGGCCAGCCTTGCATTGTTGGGCAGCGGCCTGCTGGGATTGGGTGGCTTGATCCGGAAGAGAATCAGCAAGTAATAGATACCGAGAATAGAAAAAGCGCCGACTATGTCGGCGCTTTTGTTTTGCTTGGAAATCTAGTATTCGATACCGCGCTGTGCCATCACGCCCTTCTCATAGGCATGCTTGACCTGCTTCATCTCGGTGACCGTGTCCGCAATCTCCACGATCGACGGATGGGCGTTGCGTCCAGTGAGGATGACGTGGACCATGGGCGGCTTCTGCTTCAGCGTTTCTACGACCACCGCAGGGTCAAGAAGGCCATAACCAATGGCGTAATTGATCTCGTCGAGAATGACCAAGTCCCATTTGCCGCTGAGAATAGCCTCGCGAGCCTCGTTCCAGGCCTCCTGCACCAAGCGGACGTCTTCAGGGTCAGTCTCGGCGCCGCCTACCTTGATGAATCCGCGACCCATCTGCTTCATGATGAAGTTGTCGCCAAACTGTTTGGCGGCGTCGAGTTCACCGTAATGCCATGAGCCTTTGAGGAATTGCAGCATCAGCACTTTCATGCCGTTTCCCACGGCGCGAAACGCAGTACCCATAGCCGCGGTGGTCTTGCCCTTGCCGGGGCCGGTATTAACGATGATGAGACCGCGTCGGATGTCTTCAGGCATGTAGCGTTCTTAAGTTCACCAGTTCAGTGGCCGCAGTGATACGGATGGCCTTTCAAGATTGTAAACGCGCGGTAGAGTTGTTCGAGCAGAATCACGCGGGCGAGTTCGTGGGGCAGCGTCATCTTGCCCAGTGAGAGTTGAAACGACGCGGCTTTGCGGGCTTCGGCAGAGAATCCGTCTGCGCCGCCTACCGCAAACAGAAGCTGCTGTGTGCCACGGGTCTGATGGGAGTCGATCAGTTGGGCGAGTTCTTCAGATGACATCAGTTTTCCGCGCGAATCGAGCAAGATCAGGAAAGGTCTTGTTCCCTTCTCTATCGACTTGAAAAGCGAAGCTTCGCTCGGCAATTCGCTGGTCTCGACCGGAATGTAGCGAGCCAGCCGCTTCAGGTAGTCAGCGGTGAGGGCCGCGATGGCGGAGGATTTGTCTTTACCGGGCTTGGCTTGGATCCAGGCGATGCGAAGTTTCATGAGAACCAACTGCAAAAACTTACCACGGAAAAGGAAAAGGCAGATAAAGGCGGATAGAATCGAGGCTCTTTATTGAGGGATGCGGAATGTGGATCTGGATCTTGGTGAGTGCAGTAGCGGGAATAGGGATCGCGACGCAGGCATTGATAAACACACGGTTGGGCGCCGCTGCAAAAAGCCCTTTGGTGGCGGCGGTGATCTCATTTGCGGTCGGTCTTACTTCATTGCTTTGCGTCTTAGTGATTCAGCCAACTGGAACGGTGAAGTTGCAAGCTCTGAGGTCAGCGCCGGTATGGGCTTTTTTTGGCGGGATGCTGGGCGCATTCTTCATCGTGGTCACTATCTATGGCGTACCGCGAGTAGGAGCAGCGGTGTGGCTGAGCGCGGCGGTCCTAGGGCAGGTAACTTTTTCGCTGGTTGCAGACCACTTTGGGTACTTCGGAGTCAACGTGCATCCGGTCACTTTGCCGAGGTTGGCGGGGGTGGTGTTGGTGATAGTGGGAGTGGTGATGGTGAGGATGTTCTGAATTGGTAATTGCCAAAATTGGAACCTCAACCGGCACGTGGCAAATGTTTGCAGACTGACAGAGATTCTTCGCACAAATGGCGCGCTCAGAATTACATATCAAAGATTCGAGTTTAAAGGCCGTACTTCTTGCGTTTCTCTAACAGCGTCTTGCGCGTGATGCCGAGGATGTCTGCGGCTTTCGATTTCTTGCCACGCGTGTGATCCAATATCTCGGCTATGTAATCGCGTTCCAGTTCCTCCAATGTCTGTTTGGAGCGGGGTCCGGCCGACGCATTCCTGACGTTGCGCGGCAGATCGTCGAGAGTGATCTGCGACTGCGATGCAGGCAACGTGACCACCGAGCGCTCGAGAATATTGCGCAGTTCACGAACGTTTCCCGGGAAGGAATATGCGGTGAGAGCCATTCGCGCTTCCGGAGCCAGGCGCAGCTGTGGGCGTGAGTGGGTTTCACTGATCTGCGTGAGCAAATGTGTTGCGATAACGCCAACATCTGCCGCGCGTTCGCGAAGCGGTGGAACCTCGAGTGGCACAACGTTCAAGCGGAAGAATAGGTCCTCGCGGAATGCGCGCGCTGCGACGGCGGCCGCCAGATCGACATTCGTGAGTGCGATAATGCGCGCGGAAACGCGGATGGGTTTTGTTCCCCCGAGGCGATCAAACGTGCGGTCCTCGATCACACGCAGCAACTTGGCTTGCATCGCCAGAGAGAGGGAAGCTATGCCATCGAGGACGAGAGTGCCGTAGCCGGCCAGTTCGAAACGTCCGCGCTTCATCTGGTTGGCGCCGGTGAAAGCGCCGCGTTCGAAGCCGAAGAGTTCGCTCTCCAGCAAGTCGTGCGGGAGGCTGGCGCAGTCGATCTTTACCAGAGGCTCTTGCGGTGACGGCCCTAGATAATGGATAAGCGAGGCGAGCAGGTCTTTGCCCGTGCCGCTTTCTCCGTGAATCAGCACGATGCTACCGGTGGACGCTACGCGCCTGGCAGTCTCGATCAGTTTGAGTGAGAGTGGATCAGTGGCGACGAAGGCGGAGAGAGCGACCGTCGCTAACAGGTTTGCCGGCTGTGCAGAGCCAGAAGAAGGCGAGCCTGCGGCCTTGCGATGCGTGCGCGGTGTCTTCGACGTGCGCGGCATGGTGCGCTACTTCTTCTTGCGGGCCTGGGTCTTTGATGTGGACTTCTTGGTGGCCTTTTTGGCGGGCGTCCTGCCACGCGAAGTCGCGGCGCGAATCGCTTTGCCGGTGGTGCGGCTCGCCGACGATCTGGCCGGTTTGCGGCGTGCGGCAGACTTTGGGGCGGGGGCATTGGCTTCACTCGTGGATGCACGCTTGCCCAGGTCAGCAACAGTCAGGCGTTTGGCGGCCTTCCACAAACGTTCCAGATCATAAAACTTGCGTGCGCTTTCAGTGAATACATGCACCACAAAGTGCACATAGTCGATGAGTATCCACTCCGCCTGCTTATAGCCCTCAATGCTGTTGGGGTAATTGCCGGCACGCTTGAGGCGAAGTTCAACCTCGTCTGCAATGGCCTGCACCTGCTTAGGATTGCTCCCGCTGGTGATCAGGAAAAAATCAGTGAAGGCGGACGAAGACTTGTCCATCTGCAGGATAACGAGGTTCTCAGCTTTTTTGTCTTCAGCAGCGTGGACGGCGAGGGCGAGTTGGGCGCGGGTCCCGGAGGCAGCATTCATTGGTTATAGATTGTAATTTGTAATGGTCAAGATTTGTTACTTCTTGTCAGCCGCAGCCGCCCCTTTGGTGTCTGGGCTTGGGGCCGGAAGTTCCGCGGCGTAAGGCACAGCGACGCCCTGCGAGCGCAACGCCCGATTAATGATGGGCAACATGGCCTGTAGCGGAACCGCGCCGGAGATCTTCTCGCCATTGATGAACATGGTGGGGGTTGAGTCCACGCCCAAATCGTCGCCTTCTTTCGATGAAGCGATCACCTTGCTGTCGTCCTGCTTCTTGATGCATGCCTGAAGCTGTGTCTCGTCGAGGTGATCTTTCTTGCCTTGATCGAGGGTGAGTCGGTCCAGTTCAGCCACCTGCTGCGGCAAAGCCCGCTTCTCGCCACTGTCCTTATCAACCGTTACTGATTTTTGGTTGGCGTGGATATAGTCCGCGAAGTTCCAGTAAGCGGTATTGCTCTGCGCGTTGAGGCAATTGGCATCGACGGCAGCATGGTCCGCCCAAGGATGGATGCTGAACAGCGGATAGTCCTTGTAGATGATGCGGATCTTGTCGCCGTAAATGCCGAGCAAATCTTTGTTAAGCGTCTGGTGCATCATGGCGCAGTAGGGGCACTCGAAATCGTCATAAGTGATGATGGTGACCTTGGCATCTTTATTTCCGCGGACGGGGCGGCCTGCGAGATCGATCTTCGCGGTAGGATCGGATGCGATGTCAAACTTTTCAAGGTGCGCGAGCGTCTTCTTGTCTTTCGAGATGAGGAACTCTAGCGTGGAATCTTTTGTGCCCATTTTAAGCGTGACCGGGAGCGTGTCAAAGCCGGGGATATCGCTGGGCTTGGTGTTGCCTACAGCGATGTCCACGGTGGGCGGAATGCTGTATTGCGAACGCAGTTGGATCTCTATGCGACGGTTCAATGGCAGATCAGCTTGAGGTGATGGGGCCGCGGAGGCCTGCGTCTTTTGTGCCGGTACGGCAGTTTGCGATGGCGCCGGCGTTTGAGCTGGCGTTTGCGCGACACAGGCTACCGCCGCGAACACGAATAAGAATGGTTTTGAGAACGAAAACACTGCGAACCCCTCATAAATACTGGATGATTCGATTATCTCACGATGCCGCGATTGACTTCGAGATATAGACTTCGGAGCGGAGCGAAAGAAAGCGAGAAGGGCCTTAATACAAGCGCTCTTGGCGCTTCATGTTTCCAAAGAGTCCAACGTTCGCTAGCGAGAACGCAAAGCGGAACTGGTTCTCGTTTCGCACGTTACCGAGCGCATAACGCCGGTATTCGGCGCTAATGCCGCAGCAATCCCAATTGTGGGTGGCTTGCAGCGAGCCGTACTGCAGAAAGTTGAAATTGGAATCAAAGCCGATGCCGGCGGCGGTGCTCCAGCCTACTTTATTAGGGCCACCGTAGCCGCCGAGAAAGCGGAACTGGTTGAAGCGGTCAGGCCCGGGCGTGGGATTGGAAACTAAGATCTCGCCGGGCGCGCGCAAGAACGCGTGGCTACCGCCAAAGAAGACTTGCCCGAACTTGTAATCTACGAAGAGTGTGCTGGCATTGATGCGGCTGTTCACCGTGTCGTAATCGAGTTCCCAGGAACCCTCAATGTGCTCGCTTGCGCTGAGGCGGACTTTTGAGACGATGGGCGAAAAGCGCCGCGGCTCGGTCAGAAATGAGATCCCTGCGAAGTCGAGGGACGTGGTCAGCACGTTACGCTTGCCGTTGATGATGGCACCGCCGAAATCGGGATCGAAGTAATAGCGTTGTGCTAGTTCCCAGCTCAACAATTCCCGTGACGCATCGCTGCACGGTTTCTCGACGCCGTCCTGATCAAATTCTTTTTTCGAGCAATCTTTGTTCACCGGTTTCACGAATAGGCGTTGGATGACGGCGTACTCCACCTCGTTGGTGTCGCTGAGGATGTCTCGCGCGTCAAAGCGGATGACGTTCTGAAAGCCGGAGACGCCGTCTACCACGCGGTAGATCATGCGCGGTTCGACGGTGTGCTTCAGCTTTTCGCCGAAGACCGGCTTATCAAAAATTCGCTCGAGCGTGGGTGGTCGCATCTCAAAATCCCCTTCGATGGCACGACGGTTGAGGCCGTCATCCAAGATGCTGCCGTTCACGCCGGTCTGGCGCTCAGAGTAATACGTGTCACGCAGGCCGAGTTCGGGACGGAAAGTCCATCCGCGAAAAAAGAGTGGAACGGAAGTGCGCGGGTTTACGTCATAGCGGCCCACGATGCCGTCGGTTTCGACCGTGGGCTGGCTTCGCGTGGCGCCCCCTATCTGGCCGTTGACTGACCAATAGAAAGGTGTGCCGGTAAATTCGCGGTCTACGCTGGCGAAATCAAAGCTGGGAACGTGAAAGATGGTGATGAGGTCGCCGGTGGTAGCGCTCTGAAAATTCTGGTAACGCGCTGCGTAAGCGTTCAGCGAGTAGCCATCAAAATTCTTCGAGACAAAGGTTTGCGACTTCACCTCTGAGTTCACCGCCTGATTAAAACTTTCCGTGAACGCCAGACGGAAGACGAAGGAGCTCAGATAGTTGATGTCGGCGACTCCACGAATGTCATGCGGGATCAGCGTCTCGGCATCGAGCTTGATGTCCTGGCCGCCCTGATCGACTTTCGGCGAGCCGATGCCGCGGTCGACTACGCCGAAATAATCGAAGTTGATGTCTGAGTATCGGCTGGGCCGCGCGCGAAGTTCGCCATGCTGCGACCATCCACGGGTGGAGAAGTATTCCGCACCGGCGGTGGCGTCCACACTGCGATTGATGGCGAAGTAGATGGAGTCGCCGATGATGGTGCCTTTGCGCGACGACTGGCCGAACGTGGGAACGAGGAATCCGGTGTGTCGCCCGAGGTTCGTTGTGGGATGAGTTGCATACGGAAGGTAGAGCACCGGAACGCCGTCAATGCGGAAAGTCGTGTTGTAGATGCGGGCGCTGTCGCTCAGGTCAACGTCAATGCGTTCGGCGTCAAGTGTCCATTTGGGCTTGGGCAGCGCGCACGATGTGACACTGCCGTGATGTACCACGTATTTTTGTGCGCCGGTCTTCTCAACAGATTTGCCTGTAAAGGTAAAGGGCTCAGTGGTGGTGAGCGTCGCATTTCTTGCCCCGATGCCTACGCCGCTTTTGGCAAGCACGTTCTCAAACTTTCCTTGCTGCGTGCGGATGTTGTACTCCGCGCGGGAGGCTTCGATGTGTTCGTCATTGGTGCCACCGTCGAGAGTGACGTGCCCGATGGCGACGGCGTCGCCTGTATCCTGGTTATAGGTGATTTCATCGGCGCGCAGGGTGTAATCGCGGAAGTCGATCTCAACCGCCTCATGCAGCTTATAAATGTTGCCGTCCTTTTCCTGCGTGCCCTTGGAACTAATGGTCACTTCGGTGGTTTTCTCCGAAGTCAGGGGGAAAGGCCAGTTCGGCGCGGGCGATTGCACGGTACCCGACTGCTGTGTTGTCGGAGCGACGGACGCGGATGTCTGGGCAGGCAACTGGATAATCAACACCGCACATGCAAGTACCAGATGACAAACAAATCTCACCGTGATAACTCTTGCATTGCGGATGTTCATGAGGACGAACGAAGTTAGCACGTCCTGTAAGTGCAAAGCAAAGAGAGCTTTGCGGGCTTTCGCGGCGCGTTGCGCTGGTGAACTTTAAAACCTCTATGGCCTGTCCCCGTTGCGGCGAACATTGCTTGTGCACCCCGGTGAATGACGCTCCTTTCACCCGACTTTCCGTTTCTGATGTGATCCCGAGCACGCGCGAACGGCAGATGGGATTCATAAAAAGTTCGTTGCATCGCGAAGAAGTTGGTTCGCGCAAAGAAAGTGGTATGGCAACGGCGGTGGCTGAGCCAGGGGATGCGAAGGCTTGGCGTAATGAGATCGCGAACCGCGTGCAGGCGCATCGCGCGAAAAGAAAAAAGTTTGATCCTGACAGTTCGTTGAGCTTAGGTTTTGAGACCGCGGTGGAAGTTGCTGACGAGATCAGCGAAACTGTCGTGGCGTCACTTGAACCTGCGCCGGTCATCGACGAAAAGTCTTACGAAGAACCAGAATTCGCAGAGCAGAGCCATACATTCGACGTGATGGCGGAAGAGAATGCTGAGCCGGCGTACGAACCGCCAGCGCCCGCTACTCCCGCGACGACTATCTATGACCGCATGGCGGCACAAGCGGAAGCAAGACGTAAACCGGCGGAGCGCGACGCGGAAGACAACATCATCGAGTTTCCCAAGCCTGCCGTTCCACAGAACTTGTTTGGGGAAGAGTTAGCTGAAACGATCACCACGCCGCGCATCCTGGATGTGCCGGAAGAGGAATTGCACGCTGAAGCGCACGTTGAAGAAGTCGTGACGCAGCAGATCGCGACCGTATTTCTCGACACGCCTGCCGAATTGCCGGAGTGGGCGCAGAACTATGAAGAAGATGAGTACGCGATCGCGCTGCCGATACAGGTGGCGCCGCTCGGTCCGCGTATTTTGTGCGGCGTGATGGATGCGGTGCTGGTGCTGACTGCCGCGGCGCTGTTCGCGTTGATCGTTCTCAGCGTGGCAAAGTTTGTGCCACAAGGCAAAGCGGCGACAGCCATCGCCGTGTTACTGCCCGCCACTCTCTGGGCGGTGTACCACTATGTGTTTCTCGTCTTCGGCGGGATCACGCCGGGCATGCTGATGTCGCAACTGGAACTCAGCAGCTTTGAGGGCTGCGTGCCGACTAAGCGCACACGCGCTACCCGCGCCGCGGCTATGGTGCTTTCTTGCATGTCGATCGGACTCGGATTCGCCTGGGCGGTCTTTGACGAAGACAGCCTGGGCTGGCATGACCGGATCACGCGTACTTATCTGCGGCAGAGCTGATCCTAGACTTCCCTAAACCGCTCCATTCCTGATAGATTCTGTTCTCCTAAAGGATTGCCGTCACGCCCTTATCGGGCGAGAAAGAGCCCTTGCCATGGCCATTTTTCCCATCCGCTTCAATGCACAGAATGTGATGTCTAATGCCGTAGGTGACTACGGTCTTACGCCCAGCGATTTCGATCCGAAGATCGCCGGCGATGTGGTCAACGCTTTCCGCTCGCGCGTGGACTCCGGCGAGGTCGGCTTTCCCAACCTACCGCTCGACACTAATACGATCAAATCGATCGAAAAATATGCGTCTTCGATGCGCGGGGATTTTGATTCCGTGCTGGTGCTGGGCATTGGCGGCTCTGCGCTAGGGCCTTATGCGCTGGACACCGCTATGCGCGGGCCACATCCTGTGCAGACGCTGGGCAAGAAGCAGCCCGGCCTGTTCGTGATGGACAACGTTGATCCCGGATTCGTTTCGGCGTTTCTGGAAAAGCTGAATCCGAAGCGCACTTTTGTTTGCGTTATCGCGAAATCCGGCGGCACGGCGGAGACACTTTCGACATTCATGATCGTGCATGAATGGCTGGTGAAAGCTGTTGGCGGAAAAAAGGCGGCAAACCGCATCGCGGCGGTGACAGACGCGCACAAGGGCGACTTGCTGGCCATCGCGCAGCAGGAAAAATACAAGCTGTTTTTTGTGCCCGGGGATGTAGGCGGCCGGTTCAGTGTGTTCACTCCAGTCGGATTACTGCCCGCAGCTTTGATCGGGCTAGATATTCGCAAGATGATGCAGGGCGCGGGCGACGCCAATGGCATCGCGTGGTCACGCAAGTTTGACGAGAATCCGGCAGTGCAATCGGCGATGGTGCATCACGGGCTTGATACCAAGCGCGGCAAAAAAGTCGAGATCGTGTTCGCATACTCGGCGTATCTGTGGGGCGCGGCGTTCTGGTATCGGCAGCTGTGGGCGGAGAGCCTGGGTAAGCGTGTAGATCGCAAGGGAATCATCGTCAATAGCGGGCAAACGCCGGTCGCGGCATTGGGCGTGACCGACCAGCATTCGCAAGTTCAGCTTTATGTGGAAGGCCCGCATGACAAGATGCTGACGTTCTGGACGGTGGAGCGGGACCGCGAAGATATCAAGATCCCCTCCAACAAGGCATTCCCGAAATTTGACGCAGCCACTTACCTGCAGGGCAAAAAGTTATCGCAATTGTTCCACTCCGAGCGCGTGGCGACAGAAGCGGCATTGACCGAAGCCGGTCGGCCA
>JAICLA010000118.1 GCA_025927695.1 Terriglobales bacterium
ATTCTTTGTGAGGGTTGCAGCATTCTGAGCTTTCGGCGGAGGAATCATGCCAAGATGTTTCATCACCATCTGCAGGTCTTTCCAAGCCTCCCCCTTTTGGCGCGGATCGCGCAGCAAGTACGCCGGGTGATAAGTAACCGCCAGCTTGGTGTTCTTAAAATCGTAGACACGCCCACGCAGATTCGCCATGGAATCACTCATCGCCAACAGGTTCTTCGCTGCCACTGCCCCCAGCGCGACGATGATCTTCGGCTTCACCACCTCGATCTGCCGCATCAGGAAGGGCGAACAGGTATCGCACTCGTCTTTTTCCGGCGTACGGTTCCCCGGCGGACGGCACTTGACCACGTTCGCGATGTAAACCTCTTCCCGCTTCAGTCCCATCGCATTGATCATGTTGTTGAGTAGTTGTCCTGCTCGACCTACGAACGGCAGGCCCTGCTCGTCTTCGTCCGCCCCCGGGCCTTCGCCTACAAACATGATGTCGGCATTCACATTGCCTGTACCGAACACAAGCTTGTTCCGGCCTTTGTGCAAGCGGCATCGCGTACATTCGCCGATGTCGTCACTAATGACTTGCAACGCAGCATTCTTATCGCCTGGATCGTTTTGAATGACCGGCAATATTTTCGCCTCGGCTTTTCTTGGCAATTCGGCCTGCTCGCTCAACTCTTCTGGCGCATCTCCACGTCGATAAAATGAATGTATTCCCAACTCGCGATAGAACTTCACCTGCGCCGCAAGTGCAGCGCGCGTCTCGTCTGTGATCTGGGCCATTAGCGTGTAGAGTGCGTGGAACGCCTCTGTTTGATTGTAGCCGCAAACTTCAAGATCGCGAGCGCGACTTCACGTTTGCTGGCTTCCGGCACTTGGATCGCATCGTCCGCAGTCAAGATAGTCACCGCATTGCGATCAGAATCAAATCCGATCTTAGGATTCGAAACGTCATTGACTACGATCGCATCAAGCGACTTCGCAGAGAGTTTCTTCCGCGCATTCGCCAAAACATTCTCCGTCTCAGCTGCGAATCCAATAATGACCTGGTCTTTGCGTAGTCGAGAAACTTCGGCCACAATATCCGCCGTAGGTTCCAGCTCGACTGTCATAGCGCTCGTGCGCTTGATCTTCTGCGCAGCAGCTTGCTTGGGCCGATAATCTGCCACCGCCGCCGCCTTGATCACCATCGTCGCCGAACCCAGCCGCGATACGACGGCCGCTCGCATCTCTTCCGCCGTCTGCACCGAAATAACTTCCGCACCTTTCGGAGCTTTCAGCGCGGTCGGGCCGCTTACCAAGATAACCTTCGCGCCCAATCTCATCGCCTCTTCCGCCAGCGCATATCCCATTTTGCCGCTGGAACGGTTGCCGATATACCTCACCGGATCGATCGGCTCCCGCGTCGGACCGGCCGTGATCATAATTGTTTCCCCGGCAAGTTCACCTTGCTTCCGCGCGGCCTGCAGCGTATCCATCACAGCGGAAACGATCGTCTCGTTCGCAGCCAACCGTCCTGCACCGGTCATACCGCACGCAAGGTATCCACTCTCCGGCTCAACAATACGCACACCGCGCTCACGCAATGTCTTCAAGTTCTCTTGCGTCGCCGCGTGCTCCCACATGTTCACGTTCATCGCCGGAGCGATCACTACGGGGGCTTTCGTCGCCAGATACAGCGTCGTTAGAAAATCATCAGCGATGCCGTTAGCGAACTTCGCAATGATGTCCGCCGTCGCCGGCGCCACTACAAGCGCATCAATCTCTTGCGCCACGGCAATGTGCTCAACCGCCGCGTCGAGATTCGGCGCAGCCTCCGCGCCCTCAGGTCCAAATAAGCCCGTGATCACCTTCTGTCCTGTCAGCGCGGCAAATGTCAGCGGACGCACAAACTCCTGCGCCCCACGCGTCATCACTACCTGAACGCGCACGTCCACGTCTTGCAGCAGGCGCACGATCTCCGCCGCCTTGTAAGCTGCAATCCCGCCCGTGACTCCGACCACAACCTTCATATCCTGATTCTAACGCGACTACGCGTCCCGAACTAATACCTACCCAGATGCGAAAGGCGCGCTGTGGGATTCAGCGCGCCTGTCGTTAATTACAATGTAACTTATTGATTCTTAACGAGAACCGCCATCGAAGAAATCAGCCGCAGCCGTCAAAGCCGTCTTTGGCGTGGCCTCGACGGTGTAATTTACTAGCCCGGCATGGATCTCGTCCTGCGCGATGCGGCTCGCCTTGCGCGAGACCGTCTTCACCAGCGCCGGAGCCCCAGACTGCAACTGGCGAGCACGGCGCGCGGCCACAAGAATATAGCGGTATTTACTGTCAAAACCTTGCATTTGCATTGCAATCCTCTCGAATGTTTCAGGCTTGTGTAGGAAGCGAAAATGACTCTAAGACGTCTTTCAACTTGCGGGCCGTGGTACGGGACTTCTGCAGGCATTCACTGGCCAACTCTGCTGACTGCTTCTCTTCGAAAGAGAGCGCCTGCCCGGCGCGCCTGCGCCGCTCAGACAGTATGATCGCCTCCAGGCAATCCACAGAATCTTCCAGCCGATCGTTCACGAGAATATAGTCGTACTTGGGGAAATTCTCAATCTCTTTTCTTGCCCCATGCAGCCGCCGCTCGATCACCTCGTCAGACACTACGCCCTCGCTCACACTGCGGTTACGTAGCCTCTTTTCAAGGATTTGGCGGCTCGGCGGCAGTACCAGGATGCTCACACAATCGGGCACCTTGGCCTTCATCTGGGCAGCACCTTGGACGTCAATATCCAGCAACAGGTCATTACCCCGGTCCGCTGCCTCATGCAGGAACCGCTTGGCCGTTCCGTAGTAGTTGCCGAAAACTTCGGCGTATTCCAGGAAGTCTTGGTTCGCGATCATCCGCTCAAATTCTTCTCGCGTTACGAAGTGATATTCGAGCCCGTCCCTTTCGCTACCGCGCGGTGACCGAGTCGTGTAAGACACCGAGAACTCAAGGTTGGGGATGATGCGGCGCACTTCATTCACCAGCGTAGATTTGCCTGATCCAGAAGGCGCCGAAATGATGTAAAGGATTCCCGCCATATTATTCGATGTTCTGGATCTGCTCGCGCGACTTCTCGATCTCTGACTTCATTGCCAATCCAAGTTCAGTGATGCGCAGTCCATCACCCGCAACCCCCGCCGTCTTCGACAACAGCGTGTTCGCCTCGCGGTTCATCTCCTGCAAAAGGAAGTCCAGCTTCTTACCGACTTCGCCCGCCGAATCCAACAGCTGCAGGAAGTGCCGGATATGCGCTTTCAGCCGCACGATCTCTTCCTCAATATCGCTGCGCTCGGCCAGCATGGCCGCTTCTTGAAGGATGCGGTCAGCATCAGCCTTTCCGCCGATGAGTTCATTCATCCGCGCCTGCACTTTATCAAAGTAGGCTTTCGACACGACAGCTCGCATCTGTTCCACATCATTGGTAACTTGCGCCAAAGCAGCCATACGCCGGCGGAGTTCTTGTTCCAGCCCTTTGCCTTCCTCAGCGCGCATGTCATTCAAACGTTTGATGGCCTCTTCAGCACGCTCTAGTACGGCAGCCTCCATGGCCTCGTCCACGATCGAAGCGGCTCCCGAAAGCGCACCCGGCATCTTCAAGATCGCGTTCAGGTCAGGCGAATCATTGATGCTGAATTCTTTTGCCGCTGCGCGAAACTCCTGCAGGTATCCGTTCACAAGTTCGCGGTTTAGCTGCATCGCGCCACCGCCTGCGCGCTCAATACTCAACGTCAAATCGACGTGCCCACGATTCATCTTTTCCTTCAACAGGCGACGCAGCTTCATCTCCAGCCCGTCAGTCTCTGACGGCATGCGCATCTGCAGGTCAAGATAGCGGTGATTCACTGACTTCAAAGAAAGCGTGAATGCGGGCTGACTGCTCGCACCATCGGCGCTTGATCGAACTTGCGCATAACCGGTCATCGATCGAATCGGCATAATCTAAGAGAATGATGCGTTCCTAATTTATGTCCACAAACTGCAAATCGTAAAGCCGTTTGTACGTTCCCGTGCGGCCTACCAACTCCTCATGCTGGCCTTCGTCGGCAATGGTTCCCTTTTCCAACACCACAATTCGGTTGGCATTCCGCACCGTCGTGAGCCGGTGCGCGATCACCAATACCGTGCGATTCTCCATCAAGCGTTGCAGAGCTGCTTGTACTGAGGCCTCTGATTCCGTGTCCAGCGAGGACGTAGCTTCGTCCAGGATCAGGATGGGCGCGTTCTTCAAGATTGCCCGCGCAATCGCGATACGCTGCCTTTCACCGCCTGAAAGCCGTGTGCCGCGTTCGCCGATCACGCTGTCATATCCATTCGGCATGCGCTCAATGAATTCATGCGCATTGGCTGCCTTAGCTGCTTCGATCACTCTCTTGTCGGGTACGCCCGGCTGTCCGTAGGCAATGTTGTTCCGCACCGTGTCGTTGAATAAGATCGTATCCTGCGTCACAATGCCGATCTGCGAACGCAACGACGCCAGCGTGAGATCGCGAACGTCGTGTCCATCGATCAGGATGCGCCCACCACTGCGGCTACCGTTGCCGTCATAGTTTCCGTCCACGTCAAAAAATCTCGGAACCAGGTTAGCAAGCGTTGATTTTCCCGCACCACTAGAACCCACGAATGCCACAACTTCTCCGGCATGGATCTCAAGATTGATATTGCGCAAGATCTCTTGTGGCACGCCCTCAGCATCGGGATAGGAGAACCCGACATTCTCAAAGCGGATGCTGTCCTTGAACCCCTTCAATTCGACTGCGCCGGGACGCTGCTTCACGTCGTCCTGCGTGTCCATGAAGTTGAAGATCTCATCCGACGCGCCTAATGCCTGCTGAAAATTATTGTTGAACCCAGCGAACTTGCGGACCGGCGTGTACAAACTGAAGACTGCATAAATGAACGTAGCGAATGTTCCCAGCGTAAAAGTGCCAACCTTGATCTTGTCGCGGCCAAGAAGAAGAAGAAGCGCTACTGCCACAGCACCGATCACATCCATCAGCGGCGAACTGAGTGCCTGTGCCCGCACCGAACGCAAGTTCGCGCGGAAGAGCTTTCGCGCCGCTCCGCGGAACCGCGCCACTTCCCACGCCTCCATGTTGAATGCTTTTACGATGCGATTGCCGGTGATGGTCTCATGCAGGATGTGCTGAATATCAGCAAGCTTCTCCTGCCCTTTTCGCGTGGTAGTGCGCACTTTTCCGCCGATCTTCTTTGCGGACAGCGCGATGAACGGAAGAAACAACACCAATATCCACGCAAATCTTCCACCCAGCTTAATGACCACAAACACCGTGAACACCATGGTGAAAAACTGTTGTAGGAATTCCCCTAACACGGTGGACATCGCGAATTGAATGCGCTCGATATCATTGATGATCGTAGAGAGCAGGCTACCGGTAGAGTGCTGTCCAAAAAACGCGACCGACCGCCTCAGGATGGTGTTGTACAACGCATTGCGCAGGTCAGTGATCATGCCGAAACCGGCATAGTTCACTAGGTATGTGCCGAGGTAATCGCAAACTCCCTTGATCGCGGTCGTAGCTACCAGCGCAAACGCCACCACGGTCCAATCATTGTGAAAATGTGCGGGCACAAAATGCCGCAGGTCGAAAGTGCGATGGCTGCCTGGAATCAGATCAATGCCATTGGAATGCTGCGTCGGCGCCAGAACGTTGTCGAAGATTGGACTGACTAACAGGATGCGGAATGCTTCCAGCAATCCCACCATAGCCATCAAAATGATGGATGCGATGAGTTGCAGCCAGTAAGGCCGCACGTAATATAGTAGCCGCAGAAGTCTTCGCATGAAGGGCAGCTAGTATTCTAAACCAGCGCTCGGAAGCGCCATTCAGTACCGATCGGGCGCTACTCCGGAGAGTCGCGGTGCGTAACCTTTACGTCATACTTCGCATTAGCCAGCCGCTTGCGAACTTCTTCTGCGATCATCACCGAACGATGTTGTCCGCCGGTACAGCCAAAGCCAATGGTGAGATAACTCTTCCCTTCGCGAACATAATGGGGAAGTAGATAGATAAGCAGCTCCGAGATGCGGTCAATGAATTCACGCGTCTGCGGGAATGAATTCACATACTTGATGACTTTCGCGTCGCGCCCCGTAAACGGACGCAACTCCGGAATGAAATGCGGATTAGGCAGGAAACGTACGTCAAACAACAAGTCGCAATCCTGCGGAACGCCGTGCTTATAACCAAAGCTCAGGCAGGAGACCGCGATGGCATTCTCATCAGCGTTACGCCGAAACTTTTCCAGCGCATGCGCGCGTAAGTCATGAACGTTGAACTTCGATGTATCAATGATGAAGTCCGCGGCGTTGCGGATCTCATTCAGTTTCTCGCGCTCGTGCAAAATCGCCCGATGCACCGACTGCGACTTCCCCAGGGGATGTGGCCGGCGCGTCTCACTGAAACGCCGTATCAGCGCGTCGTCTGAAGCCTCGAGGAAGATCACTTTTGTGTCCAGCGACTTCTTGAGCGACTTCAAAATGTCTGGCACTTTGCGGAATGAATCGCCTTCGCGTATGTCCACTACCAGCGCGGTGCGTTCATATTCTGAATTCTGCGCGAGCTCAGCAAAGCGCGGGATCAATTCGATGGGCAGGTTATCAACGCAGTAGTACCCCAGATCTTCAAAGGCCTTGAGGACAGACGCCTTTCCCGATCCCGACAAGCCGGTGATCACCACCAACTCATTGCGCCTTGAGCCACGCCCATTGCGCGAGCCATTGCCGCGGCCATTGCGTTTAGCAGATTTTGACTTGGGCTTTGCTGGCATAGGTTAGAGATGCAGGCAGCGAAGAGTATGACTCAGCCGTGGCGGACTTGGATAGCAAAAGTTTCGTTACTTATGCCAGCTATTCGGACGTGACCCACGCCGCGAATTCTTGTTACTGGGCTTGCCTGAATCATCCTTCATCGTGGAAAAGCCCAGGTACAACAACAGGACGATCAGCAGTAGCGCTATGACTTCCATGTATCAAGAATAGCAAGCGCGTACTGAACAAGAAAAAGGACGCGCCTCAGCGCGCCCTTTTTACTATCTCAAATAGTGAAGGCTACGGCGCCTCGATCAGCACCATCTTCCCATCTTTCTTGCGGTGCAGAACTTTCACCTTTCCCTGTCGGTCGCGGAAGACAAACACATCGCGGTCGCGGAACTCGGCTTCCTTCACCGCTTCTTCCAGTGTCATAGGCCGCAATGCCACCGAATCATCTGATTTCGTCACATGCGCTTCGGTCACCCGCGAAGAGACCGGGAACGAATGGACGACCACATCCACCGCCGTTGACTCCGATATTCCCACCGCAAGTGTGGTCGAAGTTTTCTCACCGGACGAGGCTTCTTCACCATTCCACGCCTCGGCTGCTCCGGCTTTGCGCGCGGCACGTTTCTTCGCGCGGAATTTCGTTTTGAATTTCACCGCCTGGCGATCGATCTTGTCGATAGCGTCGCCCACCGCAGTGGACATCTCCGCGGCCTCCGCAATGCCGACAAACGAATGATTGCGGACGTTAATGGTGATCTCTGCGATGTGGCGTTTCTTTTCCGCCGCCAGGACCACATGCGTATCAAATGTTTTGCCGAGGATCTTCTGCAGCTTTTCCAGGCCGTGTTCAACCTGTTTGCGTACCGCGGGAGTTACTTCATATTGCCTGCCAGTGAGTTCTAAGGCCATCTATCTCCCTCCTGATGTGCTGCCATACGAAAAGCGCTTCTTGGTGGGACCACCTCGCGGTGGTGTTTGCGTCTAATGTTCTTTTCAGATGACGGATGTTTACCGTCTCACCTCCTTAATCTTTTACCCGGCGCTGATGCGTGCTGGGAATCTTCAGGTCTTCACGATACTTAGCCACAGTCCTGCGCGTGACTTGAATGCCTTGTGACTGCAAGATCTTGGTGATCTGGTCGTCCGTCAACGGATGCGCAGGATCTTCGTCGTCGATCAATTTTTTCACGCGTCGCTTCAAGATCAGCAGCGACGTTCCGCCGCCTTCCGGCCCATTCACGCTCTCGCTGAAGAAGTAGCGCAGTTCAAAAACACCCTGCGGCGTATGCACATATTTGCTTGCAACCGCGCGGCTCACAGTAGAAGGATGGACACCGATCTCTTCTGCCACTTCCTTGATCATCATTGGCTTCAATTGATCGATGCCGCGCTCCAGGAAATCGCGCTG
>JAICLA010000047.1 GCA_025927695.1 Terriglobales bacterium
AGAGTACGTGCTCTTTGGTCTGCGGCATCGGACCGTCCGTGGCAGCCACCACGAGGATCGCTCCGTCCATCTGCGCCGCGCCCGTGATCATGTTCTTGATGTAGTCGGCGTGGCCCGGGCAATCGACGTGCGCGTAGTGGCGGTTCGGCGTCTCGTACTCCACGTGCGCCGTCGCGATGGTGATACCGCGCTCGCGCTCCTCAGGAGCGTTGTCGATCGAATCGAACGAGCGGAACTTGATGTTCGGGTTGTGCTTCGAGAGCACCTTGGTGATCGCGGCAGTAAGAGTCGTCTTGCCATGATCGATGTGCCCGATCGTCCCTACGTTCACGTGCGGTTTTGTACGGTCAAATTTCTCTTTCGCCATGTCTCTGCTCCGTGTCTTTCAAATCTGTTGCTGCAAACTTATTTGCTCGCGGTGCTTTTGCCCTGCACCTTGGCAATGATCTCTTCCGCCACCGACCGCGGCGCTTCTTCGTAACGTGCAAAGTGCATCGAGTACTCAGCGCGGCCTTGCGTGCTGGAACGCATATGCGTGGCATAACCGAACATCTCCGCCAGCGGCACGATGGCCTTGATCACCTGCGAACCCGCGCGGTGCTCCATGCCTTCAATGCGTCCGCGACGCGAGCTCAGGTCGCCCATGATGGTTCCGGCAAAATCCTCCGGCGTCACTACTTCGACCGACATGACCGGCTCCAGCAATACCGGACTCGCCTTGCGCGCGGCTTCTTTGAACGCCATCGAACCGGCGATCTTGAATGCCATTTCGTTCGAGTCGACATCGTGGTAGCTGCCGTCATAGAGCGTGGCCTTCACATCGACCATCTCGTATCCCGCCAGGATGCCGCCCTGCAGCGCTTCCTTGATTCCCATGTCCACCGGCTTGATGAACTCTTTCGGGATGGAACCGCCCTTGATGTCATTAATGAACTCGTAGCCTTTGCCCGGCTCGTTCGGCTCGAGGATGATCTTCGCGTGTCCGTATTGGCCCTTGCCACCGGTCTGGCGGATGTACTTGCCCTCGGCTTCGCTGCGCTTGCGAATGGTCTCGCGATACGCGACCTGCGGCTTGCCGACATTGGCTTCCACCTTGTACTCACGCATCATGCGGTCCACGATGATCTCAAGGTGCAACTCGCCCATGCCCGCGATGATGGTCTGTCCTGAATCTTCGTCCGTGTGGACTTTGAACGTTGGGTCTTCCTGCGCCAACTTCTGCAGCGCGAGGCCCATCTTCTCTTGGTCAGCCTTGGTCTTCGGTTCCACCGCGACCGCGATGACCGGATCAGGGAAGTCGATCGATTCCAGCACCACCGGTTTGCGCTCGTCACAGATGGTGTCGCCGGTATTAATGCCGCGCAATCCCACCGCCGCGCAGATGTCGCCGGCGTAGATGTCCTGGATCTCTTCGCGCTTGTTAGCGTGCATCTTGAGCAAACGCCCGATGCGCTCCGACTTCGTGCTACGCGGGTTCAAAACGCTATCGCCCGTCTTCAAGCTTCCCGAGTACACGCGGATAAACGCCAGCTGTCCGACGAATGGGTCCGTCATGATCTTGAACGCCAGGCCGGAGAACGGCTCTTTGTCGTCCGCATGACGAACGACTTTTTCGTCCTTCTTGTTCGGGTCAAAACCTTCCACCGCGGGGACATCCAGTGGGGAAGGCAGGTAATCTACCACTGCATCGAGCAGTGTCTGTACGCCTTTGTTCTTGAATGAAGAGCCCGCGACCACCGGGAACACCTTCAACGCGATCACGCTCTTGCGGAGCGACTCGCGCAGTTTCTCTTCCGGGATCTCTTCACCTTCGAGGAACATGTGCAGGATCTCGTCATCGTTCTCGGCGATGCTCTCGATCATCTGCATGCGGAAAGCTTCCGCTTTTTTCTTCAGGTTTTCCGGGATCTCTTCTACGTCGTACTTGGCGCCCATCGTCTCGTCGTTCCAGATGATGGCTTTCATCTTGAACAGGTCGATCACACCTTTAAAATTCGCTTCCGCGCCGACCGGCAGTTGGATAGCGATCGGTTTCGCGTTGAGCCGCTTGCGGATGGTCTCCACCGCATGCTCAAAATCCGCGCCCATCTTGTCCATCTTGTTGATGAAGCAGATACGCGGCACGCCGTACTTATCGGCTTGGCGCCAGACTTTTTCCGATTGCGGCTGTACGCCGTGCACCGCGTCAAAGCAGGCGACTGCGCCGTCCAGCACGCGCAGTGAACGTTCCACTTCCGCGGTGAAATCCACGTGGCCGGGTGTATCGATGATATTGATCTTGATATCGCGCCAGCTGCAGGTCGTTGCCGCGGACGTGATGGTGATGCCGCGCTCCTGCTCCTGCTCCATCCAGTCCATGGTGGCAGTGCCTTCGTGCACTTCGCCGATGCGGTGCGTGATGCCGGTATAAAAAAGGATGCGCTCGGTCGTAGTGGTCTTACCCGCATCGATGTGCGCCATGATCCCGATGTTCCGGCAACGATTTAATGGTGTCTGTCTCGGCACTGTTGTGTCTCTTCCCGATTCCTAAACTTGATTCTTCAATTCTTCGTAAGAACCCATCCATCAGTCACTCGATGCTAGGTGCTCGGTGCTAGCTGCTGCTCACCACCGATAATGCGCGAACGCCTTGTTCGCTTCCGCCATGCGGTGTACATCTTCCTTCTTCTTGATGGCCGCGCCTTTTCCGTTGGCTGCGTCCAGCAATTCGGCGGTCAGCTTGCCGACCATACCTTTTTCTCCGCGAGTGCGCGTGAAGCCCACCAGCCAGCGGATCGCCAGCGACGTGCGCCTGTCCGGATTCACTTCTATCGGCACCTGGTAGTTGGCGCCACCCACGCGGCGGCTTTTCACTTCTAGCACCGGCTTGGCGTTCTCCACGGCCTTCTTGAACAATTTCAGGGCTTCATCGCCGCCCTTCTGCTCAAGCTGCTTCATGCTCTCGTAGAAGATTCCCTGCGCGGTGGACTTCTTGCCACCCCACATCATGGAGTTCACGAACTTGGTGACCAACTCGGAGTTGTAGACCGGATCCGGCAATACTTCGCGCTTTCCAATGTGTCCTTTTCTCGGCATATCACTTATTCCTCAAAACTTCGTTTCAAACTTCTCTTACTAAACTCTGTCATCCCGACCGGGGGGCGAAGCCCGTAGCGGAGAAACCTTGCACTGGACTTTGACTCTGCGCTCCAGCGGAGCGCCACTGCACTAGCTCTTGGCGCGTTTCGCGCCGTACTTCGATCTCGATTGCTTGCGTCCCGCAACGCCGGTCGTATCCAGCGTCCCGCGGACAACGTGATAACGCACGCCCGGCAGGTCCTTCACGCGGCCGCCGCGGATGAGCACGATCGAGTGCTCCTGCAGGTTGTGGCCAACGCCCGGGATGTAAGTGGTGACTTCGATCCCATTCGTCAAGCGCACACGCGCCACTTTGCGAAGCGCCGAGTTCGGCTTCTTTGGGGTCTGCGTGTACACGCGCGTGCAAACGCCGCGCCGCTGCGGGCATTCCTGCAATGCAGGACTCGCCGTCTTGTAGTTCGTCGCCTTACGGCCTTGCTTCACCAGCTGATTGAATGTCGGCACTTTTCTTCCTGCTCCTTGTGCACTAACGCACAAACACACAACGACACGAGCTTCTGCCCGTGTTTGAAAACTGATTTTTAGGTCCTGCTTACGGTCACGACGGTGGCGCTTTGCCACATATATATGTGGAGCGCTCCGTTTCGTTGTCCTTGACCTGCATACCCCCGTCAAAGGGACGAGGCAGCGCAAGTCTCAATTTATGAACACGTTACCAGCGGTCTCATCTCCGGCGGCTAGTGTTCTTCAGCGAGGGAAAATCTACTACCACTCAAGATCTAAAACAGGCGATCTACAGCAGTCTAAACCTGACTCGCGGAACCTTATTAATGTATCAAAGAATGCGGAAATCGGTCAAATCCGGGTATGAATCATCGTGCCCTACGATTGTCGCGGTTTGACCGATTGGGCCTGATACTGAATCAGACGCAAGCCTCACCTTTCCACGCATTCTTACATTTAGGACTATCATATCGGCCTGTCCCGGCTTCGGCCCGGTAAGAGGTGTCAAAAAGAGCCATGAGATCATCCCCCTCGGTTCTCTTTCTTAAGGCGATATTCCTCGCCTTACTCTTTTTCTCCAGAATCTCACCCGCCCAGATTCAGACGATCGGCCCTGGCCACATGCGTTACCCGAATGCCTCCTCCACTGAGCGCTACTCCCTTACCGGAGTAGTGGTTGACGCCGCCACTGGCGAGCCCATCCGGCATGCCCTGGTGCAAGTCTCAATTGAGAAGATGCACTCCGTCTTTACCGGCGACCAGGGCCAGTTTGAGTTTCCCAAGCTTCCTGCCGGAACCATGGTCCTATCAATCGTCAAGCCGGGCTACGCCAATGTTCGCGGCTTCTCTTCCCGCGCAATGCGGCCCTTGATGGTCACCGTCGGGCCGAACGCGCAGCCGGTCATCGTCAAACTCCCGCGACAAGCTGAGGTCTTCGGTACCATCACGGATTCCAACGGCAACACGATTGAGAATGTTTCCGTCCGGCTGATGCGTGTGCAGGTCGAGGAAGGAGTTCGCAAGCGCGTGCAGATCAACCAGTCGCAGGCCGACGAAGAAGGCAACTACCACTTCTATGATCTGGTCGATGGCGACTACATCCTCAGTGCCGGCCCCTCATGGCGCGACCTCAACGATCCCTTCGCTCCCGGCGTCGTTCCCTTCGAGTATTACGCGCAAACGTTTTTCCCCGCCGCAACTGACGTTGCCACCGCCGCAACGTTCCATCTCGCCTCCGGAAAAAATCAACAGATCGATCTGTCTCTCTCCACCGGACGCACCTCGATCGTCACCGTCTCTGTCGCCGGCGGCAGTCCGCAGAGCACCACCGTCAACTTCCTCAATGCTTCCGGACAAGACGTGACCGTTCTGCAACGTCACGTCACGCGTGAAGGCTTCATCGCGCGCGTCGCCGCCGGTCCGGTTTTGATCAAAGCTCGCGCCAATGACGGGCAAGGCGGCATGCTCTATGGCGAGACTACTATCGACGCATCGAGTGACGTCAAAGACGTTCACATCCAACTCGATCACATTCAGGTTCCCATAACGTATGAGTATCAAAATGTCACCGGTGCGCAGGTCCCACTCATGCAACCGCCGCAGTTGCGTTTGATCTCGCTCGACCCCGTCCATCCTGATGCATGGGCCCAGACCACCGGAACTCCCGGCAATTGGAATTACAGCTTCACTAACATCGAACCCGGACGCTACCGCGTTGAAGTCCCCTCAAACGATTGGTTCGCTGATGCCATCACGTCTGGCAACGTGAACCTCAAGACCGATCCGCTGGTGGTCACGCCCGGCAACTCGCAGCCCATTGAAGTCACCCTGCGCAATGATTCCGCTCAGTTAATGATCAAGGTTGAAGGCGCAGACCCCGCCTCGCAATCTCAGATCATGACCGTGGTTGTGCCGGAAGGCGGCGGTAGGCCTAGACAAAACACCATCTACAGCCCGAATCAATCTCCAGTCCTTTCTCTTCCGCCCGGCCACTACACCGTTTACGCGTTCCAGGACTTTGACGATCTCGCTTTCGCTGATCCTGAAGTCATGAAAGACTTCGCCCGCTTCGCGCAGACCGTTGAACTGCAATCGAAGCAACGCGCTGAAGTAACCGCGCACGTGATCAGAAAGAGCGCTCAATGAAGCTACGCAGCGTCCCTCTTGTATTCATGCTCGCCATTGCCGCTGTTGCGCAAAACTACCGCATCGCCGGCACCGTAGTGAATGGCGCCAATGATTCGCCCGTTCCTAATTGCCAGCTTGCGATTCGCACTGAGGGTCCTGAGGCTCCTCTGCGCGCCACGAAAACATTTATCACCACGTCTGATTCCGGTGGACATTTCGTTGTCGACGATCTCGCTGGCGGCAAATATTCACTCACTGCGCGTTGCAATCATTTCACCGCGCAGGCACTAGATGAGCATGATGGCTTCTCCTCCGCCGTCGCTGTCGGCCCGGAGAAAGACACAACTAACATCGTCTTCCGTCTCGCACCTTCAGCTTCCATCACCGGACGCATCCAGGATGAATTTGGCGATCCCGTGATTGATGCCGGCGTGCTTCTCTTCCGCCGCGGCACTTCACTCGGCACCAAGCGCGCTCTGCTGCGTTCGCGCGCAAACACAGACCACGGCGGTTTCTATCATTTCTATCGTTTGCCGCCTGGTGAATATCTCATCGCCGTCATTGCCCATCCCTGGTATTCGCAGTATCAACCGCCTCCGGATTTTTCCCGCGAAGATGTCCCAGACTTTGACGTCGGCGAAGCCGACCTGAATCTCACATTCCCAGTCACTTACTACTCAGGCGCAACGGACAGTGCATCAGCACAACCCATCAAGCTGCAACCCGGCGACCGCGCCACCGCCGACATGTTGTTGTCAGCGCAACCCGCTTATGAGATCAGGTTCCCACGCCCCGAGGCTGACGAGTCCGTTCGCCGCACCACCATGCATGAGGTACAAACTTCCATCTTCGGCGCGCCTGTGGATGTCCATTCCATGGTCAACACCATGAATAACGGACGAGTAGATGTGGTTCGCGGCTTGGCACCCGGCGACTACATCATGCAGACACGTAATTACATGCCTGCGCCAAATGGGGCATCCAACGTCACCGCCGATGAATCCCGACAGATCGTGAAAGTCTCGAACGCGGGTGCTGAACTAAAACAGACCACTCCGTCAACGCCCGTTACCGGATCAGTCGAACTCGACGGCATTCGCGGCGCCCTTCGCCAAACCACTATCCGTTTTCAAAAAGCGGACGGCACCGTCGTCGATACTCGCACAACCGCCAACGGCGCGCTCGAACCATTCCATCTCTTTCCCGGCGTTTACGAATACTCCGCGTTCAGCCAGCAGGGTGTGATCAAGAGTTTGGAAGCGGCCAACGCAAAGGTAATCGGGCGAACCATCGAAGTCGCTGACAAGCCCGTCACCCTCAAGGTCACGCTCGCAGACTTCGCCACCAAGATCACGGGCACCGTTTTGAGTACTGAAGGCAAGCCCTTTCCCGGTGCCATGGTCATCCTCGTTCCAGATGACATAGTGCACAATCAGAACATCATTCGCCGTGACCAAAGCGATACGGACGGCACCTTTACCCTTCGCGTAGTCATGCCCGGGAAATATCGCCTCATGGCCCTTCAAGATGCGTGGGATATGGAATGGTCAAACCCCACCGTTCTGGCCCCCTTTCTTCCTTCTTCAACAGCGCTCGAAGTCGCCCCTTCGAGCAGCCCGGTGGATGTGAAAGTCAAAGTCCAGGCGACCCACTAGACGGGAACCCAGCCTTTCACGAAAGAAGGTTCTGCGCGACAGTGTCTCAGAAAAGATCGAAAGGTCGTGGATCTAGTCGAAATTCCAGAATGTGATTCAGGCGAAAACCCTTGAATGGTATGCTTCCTCTCACCATGCGCCCCCCTAAGACGCTCGTGATTCTCGCCTTCCTGTCGGCGGTCGCTTTCGCCCAGCAGAAACCCTCGGCTCCCACCTTTCGTTCCCGCACGGAACTTGTGACCGTTCCCGTCGTCGTCTTACGTCATGGAGAGCATGTCTCCGGTCTCAAGCCGGAAGACTTCACCGTTGAGGAAGATGGCAAGGCACAAAAAGTTGCGGCCTTTGAGGAGATCACTGACAAGAACGCCAAAGTACAGATAGCGTCACCGCCGCCCGGCATTTACACGAATGAAGTTCTTACCGAAGGCCCCTCGTCCGTACTAGTCTTCGTACTTGATCTCATCAATACGCCTATCAACGCCCAATCCAATGCCAAGAAGAGGATGTTCGAATATCTCAAGTCCAGCTATAAGCCTGAACGTCCCACTATGTTGGCCGTTCTACACCCTAACGGACTTCGCATCCTGCACGATTTCACTTCCGATCCTGACGTTCTTATCGCCAACATCGCGAAGATTAAGCCCGCATTCGACCATAACGCTTCCGCCACATTCACTCCTCCTGCCGGCACTGACGGCTATAACTCGACCGATCCAGAGTCTGATCGCATCGAGGAAACCTTTGAAGCGCCCTCGAATCCCTTTGACGCATACAAGACCATGCAAGCCAACAATCGCTTGCAGACCACGTTCTATCAGTTGCAGCAACTCGGCCGCGCGCTATCTTCGGTCCGCGGATCAAAATCTATGGTCTGGGTATTCAGCGCATTCACTTTGCCCTCCTCCATGAACTGGCAGACCGGCGACGTCCTGGATGATTACAGCAAAACGCTGAAGATTCTTAGTGCTTCAGGTATTTCCGTTTACTCGATCGACGCTGCCTTGGAAACAACGAATCCAGGTTACGTAGCACCGCAATATCAGATGGGCCGCGCTCTGCCCGCAATGGCTTTCACCAGTTCGACCCAAGCCGTCCAAAACCTGATGGACATCTCGCAAAAGACCGGCGGCGACTATTGCCTTCTGCGAAACAAGCCCGACGAATGTTTCAGCAAGGCCGTCGATTTTTCTTCGCGCTACTACTTGCTCGCCTATTACACGCATCCTTCTGACAAAGTCGCGTGGCACAAACTAAAAGTGAAAGTCGCAGGCGCAGGCTTGCAGGTGCGTGCGCGCAGTGGGTTCTATTCAACTCCACAGAATGAAAATGCTGACCGTCGCAAGGTCGAGATCGCCCAGGCCTTCCTCAGCCCTGTCGAATATCGCGATCTCCCTATCAGTGTTCGCTGGAAGACAGCGGCTCCGGCGTCCGTTAAAGACGGAAATAACCAGCAATTATTCGCTCGCAACTCCGATAAGCGTGGTTTCCTGCTGGGTATAACTCCCGAAGCCATCACGGTGGATGCGCTCGACCACAATCACATCAAGCTTTCTATCGTCGCCGTGGCACAAGACAAAACAGGTAAGGCTATCTCGGACGTGACGCAGGAGATCGAACTTCACCCTACTGACGCCGACCTCGAACGTATCCGCAAGAACGGCTTCATGTACTCCAATGAATTGAAACTTCCACCTGGAGTAGTCAAAGCTCGCTTTATCGTCCGCGACGACTTAGGCGAGCACATCGGCACCGTCTCAGCTCCCGTAACTGATTGAACCTTCTTTACCACCGACAAAGTTACAATTTGCAAATCACAAATTTTGACAATTACCAGTCCCTACTTCTTCACCCTCGTATCTGTGGCGATCCAATTTACTTCCCAAGTTTTGCCGCCGTCATCTGAGAACGCCTGCTCAAAATGGGCGGAATTCGGCGTGATGTCTGAGATCACGAAACGCACCAGCACCATTCGGCCATTGATCGACTCCTGGTCATAGAACTCCCCGCGACCGTTCTTAAACTCACCCACCGTCGGCACGCCCATGGTGCCGCCATTGCTGGAGGAAAAGTTCAAACTCCACTGATGCGAGTCCGGATTGTAGAGCCGTAACGACAGGAACTCCAGATGCCCTTTCGGCCCATCCACCTCTAACTCCAAAAGATTTGCCTTTCCATTCCATATCTTCTGGTCCACCGAGGTGCCGTCATACTCCGTCCACGTGGTCGAACCGGTCAGCGGCTTCAGCAGGCGCTTCACGTGGGTCTTCCATCTGCCGATTTCAAAATCAAAATCATGTTGCCCGTCATGTTCGACGGACTTCGCAACACTGGCAGCTTGATTCTGGTATGCAGATAAACGCACAGTGTCTGTCGCCAGACTTGCGACACACATCAGAACAGATATCCCAAGGTTCCTTGATTTCATAAGCGCTCCTTTTCGATAACTGTCTTAGACGCTGCGCGACTGGATTGGCATCTTGCGAGAAAGCCAAGATTTTCAATCTTGGCGATTAGACTTTCAGGTGAATCGCAATAACTCGACAATGGCTGGCCCATGGATTCACGACAGGTGGCTCGCCCACCCTAAATAATATTGATTCGGGTGCCCCATCCTAACCGTCTTTTGGTTAGGATGGGGGTGTTTCGTCCCACCGTCGAGAATCTGTGGAAACACCGGCAGATCGCGACACGGTTTTTCGACTTCTCCATCCCAACTGAGCCTCTCAAAAAATATTCCCGTGCCCTCTTGACTTAACGCCTCATCTACTCTAACAATAGAAAAAATGATTTTTTGATGTAATTAACTTTAAGCTAACACTCGAGCAGCGCTTAGTTAAGTCCTTTAGAGTGTGGCCTTTGATATGTAACCGATTTAGTTTCTGGCCTTTGCAGACTTCGAGGCTGTAAGTACCTGCGATTCTGACCTTTGCAGATTTTTCGTTTTTTTTAGAACCGCCGGGGGATGCCTCATGTCTTGATTCACGGATGCTTTAGTTCGCAGCGGCATTGATGATAGCGCCGCATTTTTGCAGAAGCCGTCACGCAAGCGACGCTTGCGAAGCGCGTTCGGAGAAAGACTAGAACGCAAGCCACTGCAATTGTGGGTCACTTCCACGCAGAGAAAGACTGGCCTCGAGCATTGGTTCAGACTGCCGGGGTGAAACTGGCCGCCAAAGAAAAGCGCGACCGTTTAGGCCGCGCTTTTACCTATAAGTTTAAGTTTGTGACTCTTTACTTCATGTCACAGGTGTCAGCCAATGACTGGATGCTAGTCACATTCAACGCCCGCGTTTTGTAAAGCCGATCAGCATCGTGTCCTGAGTCGTGGGTAGTGCCCATCGGATCTTCGGCGTCAGTGGTGTCGTGATGTTTAGTGGCCGTGCCCGCCGACTCAGTGCCGGTCACGCTGACCTTGTGTCCGACTTGGGCTTTCACGTCGTCCGAGTTCATCAGCTCGACGCCTTTTTTGTGTTTCTTGTTCATGAGGAAGTAGTTGCCGTCGCGTTCCTGGACGCAACCTTCCATGGTTTTCGTTTTGCCGTTGTTCATCTGATCGTTAGTCTGCGTGGTGCCGCTGGACATGTTGGATTGGGCGAGCGCCATTCCGCAAGCCAGCACGGGCATAAGCATGAGTCCTAAGAACTTTTTCATAAACCGCATCTCTCCTATTAAGGTTTGTCTTGTGATCAGTAAGATGACACGCTCATGGCACGGGTTTGCGCTAAGCAGCGTATTCGAGAGTGGCTCACGCATTTGTCGCAAGAAGGGCTCCGGATGCCGTTCATTCCAAGTAGCTCAGCCTGCTTGCCGGATGGGTTCGCGCTACTCTAAACTGGATGTTTCACGCTTCCACCTAGGAAAGGTCCTCATACAAGGCTCAATGCAGTTTCGTAGGCATTCTAGATTTCTGTGTCTTGCAGCCACTCTGGTGGTCGCCATTTTCCTTTTGGGAGGATGCGGTGGTGGAAGCGATACGCCCGCCGGTACTGGCACTCCGACGACATTGATCGTCACTCCTAACGTTCTCTCCTTGAACGCCGGTCAAGTGGTGCAACTTACGTCCCAACTCGATGATGGCGCTGGTAATCCACTTACGAACACCGTATTTACTTACACCGCGACCGGTGGTGTACAGGTTTCAAATGCAGGTTTGGTTTGTGCCGGCACATGGGATTCATTGACCGCTCCGGTTGTGTGCACGCCTGGCCCAGCGACTGGCACAGGCACCGTGACGGTGGCATCTGCCGGCATAACCACAACCGTGAATGCAGCGATCCACGTGCGCATCGCACGTATGACGATCAGCACCACGGCACCGGGTGGTGGCTGCAATTCTCAGGGGGAGACACAGCAATTCACGGCGCAAGCTTTTGACTCGAGCAACCCGCCTGTGAATATCACGTCTACTGTAGGCGCGATCACTTACACCAGTTCAAATACCGCGTCGGTCACGATCGATGCCAATGGTCTTGCCACCGCAGTGCAGCCGGGCGGCGCATTTATTACCGCTAGTTCCAACGGTGTCGTCTCTGTACCCGCCACCTTCAGTTCTTGCCAGCCCCTTTCCATCGTGCTGACGCCGAATACCCCGATCTCTCTTGCAGCGGCCGGCACATCGCAACTTACGGCCACCGTGACGGACATCAAAGGCAATCCGATCAACACCGCCAATCTAGCTTTGACCTATCTGACGTCCAGCCCCGGAGTGGCGACCGTTGGAGCGACGGGTCTCATCACGGCCGTCGGTGCAGGTAGCACAGGCGTAGTGGCGAGTTGTTCGCCCCCCATTTGCAACGGCGGCGCAAATGCCAATATTCCCGTCTATAGCAATCTGGTTCCCGTCACCGTTTCGGGGACCTCTTCCACCACCGTCTATGTGACCGGAGCGAACTCGACAAGTATCGTACCAATCCCTACATCAGGGACCTCGAGCAACACCGCTGGAACCGCAATCACGATCCCGCAAAACAACAGTGTGCAACCCGTGATCAATTCGTTTCTGATGTCGCGGGACGGATCTAAAGCATTCCTGGGAAGCGACAAAGAGTTACTGGTTTTGACGACTTCGTCGAACACGATCGCGGCGTCGAGCAATGCGATTCCGGGCAAAGTACTTGCTGTATCGCCTGACGGTGCTGAAGTCATTTACGCTGACCAATCCGCGGCGCCAAAGACCTATGTCTATGACGTCGGTACTGATGCATTCATACAGCTAACCCTGACCACCCCGACAACCGCAGCCGCTTTTTCCGCCGATAGTCTAAAGGCTTACTTAGTGAGTGGCGGTCAAGTTTGGGCAGCGTCGGCAGCGTTGTCACCTCCATTTTTGCGCCAAGTTTCTGCCACCATGACGGCAACCGATGTTAGTTTCCTCTCGCAGGGCTCATTGGGATACGTTGCCGGAATAACGCCCAGCCAAGTCACCGCTTATGCGACATGTGACAACAGCGTCGTGCCGGGCGGGACTTCGACATTCCCCGCACCTTTGAAGATAACGTCGAGCTTCGATTCCACCCGCGTGTATGCAGTAGAAGCGGGTCAAGTGGATGACATCACCATCTCGAGTATTGGAACGGTGGCGAACCAGAATTGCCCGGCGACAGTCACGCAAACCTCGACCACGGTTCCATTGCCCGGAAGCGTCACTCCAAACCAGTTGATCTTGACCACCGACGACAAGAACCTTTACATCACCACGCCAACCAATCAACTGGTTCATTACGATACGACCGCGCATACGACCAACGCGATCACATTGGCATCCGGCACCGCCATCACTACGGGTGGGGCCACGCTCGACGGTCAGAACCTTTACCTGGGCGCCACCGGAACGAATGATGTTCACCGCATCAGCGTGACCACCGGCAGCGATGCTCAGCAGATCAGTGTCGGCTTGAAAGATACGAGCGGTAATGCGGTCTCGCCGGATTTTGTCGTGGTCCAGCCGAAGTAAGTAGATCCGTAACATTAGAAAACCCTCGCTCAGGCGAGGGCTTTTCTCTTGGTCCGTGGATTCAGTTCATGTCGCGGGCGATGCTATCGAGCACGCCGTTGATGAAGTTCACTGACTCCGGCGAAGAGAACTTACGCGCGATCTCGATCGCTTCATTGATCACCACCGGACGCGGTGTATCAGGAAAGCCGAGCATCTCCGCCACCGCTGCTCGCAGCAAGTTACGATCTACAGCAGCCATACGCTCGAGTCGCCAGTTGGCGGCGTGCTTCTCGATCATTGCATCAATGTTCGCACCGTCGGCGCGGCCCGCTTCGGTAGCGACACGGAAGATGTCATCGGCGAAACCACGCGTCTCGTCGTCAACGTCTTTACGCTCAGCCCAGAACGTCTTACGAACCTGATCCGGCGTCTGCTTGCCCATCTCAACCTGGAAAAGCATCTGCATAACGAGTTCACGGGATTTGCGGCGTGTGCCCATCAGCGTTTGGCCTTCCTCGCTGGTTTCCGTTCCGATTTCCTTTGCGCGATCTTGCGCGAAAGGCTGACCATCTCCACTGCACTGATGGCGGCTTCAAACCCCTTGTTGCCATGTTTCAACCCCGCACGATCGACGGCCTGCTCCAGCGTGTCACAGGTGAGAACGCCGTAGGCGCACGGCACGCCGGAATCCTGCGCAGCACGGCCAATGCCGCGGGCTACTTCGTCAGAGATATGTTCGTAGTTGGAAGTCTCGCCGCGCATGAGGAGGCCGAGGCAAATGACAGCGTCAAAGCGGTTGGTCAGCGCAAGCTTACGAGCGGCGATTGGAACTTCGAAAGCGCCCGGCACGCGAACGATCTCGATATCCGCATCTTTTGTGCCACTGCGGTGCAGCGCATCAATCGCACCTTGCAGTAGGCGGTCGGTGATGAATTGATTGAATCGGCTGACTACGATGGCGAAGCGCGCGCCTTCGACGTGGAGATCTCCTTCTGTGGCCTGATAAGAAGATTTCCGCGAATCAAAGGCCCAGAATGTCAGCTTGATGGTCTTCGCGAGTTCGGCGGTGAAGTAGCGCGACTTCCAATGTGTGGGTTGGATTTTACTCAACCGTGATCCGGCCAGCTTCGACTTCTCAATGATCGCGCGTGCGTTCTCAAGATCATTCACTTCAACCAGCAGATCACCTTCTGCGGGAGCCTTACCATTCACAAACTCGATGCTGCCGACAGGCGCGAGCCATGGTGCGCCTTCGCTGCGTGAATCTTTCCACGCTTTGCCGCGCTCGAAGCCGAGAGCGTCAAACAGCGCAGACAGCTTGGCGAAGTCCGACTTCGACTTCGCCAACTTCACAGTTGTGATGGACCTGATCATTTCTTGACCATTACTTGCCGGTGAAGTTCGCCGGGCGTTTTTCCAGGAATGCTTTCGTTCCTTCGTTCTTGTCTTCAGTGGCGCAGCAGATGCCGAAGAGAGTGGCTTCAAGGTAGAGGCCTTCGGGTAGAGTCATCTCCATGCCGTGGTTCACCGCTTCCATGGTGTACTGAATGGCGAGCGGCGCGTTGGCGAT
>JAICLA010000061.1 GCA_025927695.1 Terriglobales bacterium
GGCGACCTCTACATCACCGTGAAGCTCGAACCACATCCTGTCTTCGAGCGCGATGGCGATGACATCCGCATCAAGGTCCCGGTCAGCGCGATGGAAGCCGCTCTCGGCGCGAAAGTAGAAGTGCCCACCATCGACGGCCGCGCGCAACTGCGCATTCCGCCCGGCACGCAAAGCGGGCAGAAACTGCGCCTGCGCGAAAAGGGCGTGCCGTCCACCGCGAAAGAAGGCACGCGCGGTGACGAGATCGTGGAAGTGCAGATCGTGATGCCCAAGATCCAGGACGAGCGTTCAAAAGAGATCCTGCGCGAGTTGACGAAGTTGAATCCGGAAGATCCGCGCGCAGAGATGTGGAGCAAGGTGGAATGAGCTGCTGGGTCTTCCAGATCGATTCCAATTTCTACCGGGTGGATGACGCGCTTCGTTCTGGCTCGGTACACACGTGGTTGGTAAACCAGTACCGCAAAGATATCCACGTAGGCGACAAGGTATTTATCTATCGGAACGGAGACAACGCCGCGATACTCGCGCGTGGGGTGGTGCAACATGAGCCGGAAGATGCACCACCGGACCCGGACGAAGAAAAGTTCCTGGTGAATCCGCTGAAGTTCAGCGGTAAGCGTTGCCGCGTGCGGGTCAAGACAGAACGCTTCGCTGTTCCACTCTCAAAGAACACGATGTTGAAAGACCCGGTGCTCAGCACATGGTTCTTATTGGCCGGCATGGAAGGCACGAATTTCAAAGTCTCACGAGAGACCGAATCCGCGTTAGAAGGCCTGTTGGCCAAGCCGCGTACTCGCACGGGCATTTTCACGGTGACGGGACAAGGTTCCTAGATGGCGACCCGCAAGAAACAAGGCGCGTACATGATCTCCGCTGTAGCAGAGATGTATGGCATACATCCGCAGACCTTGCGCCTATACGAGCGCGAGGGCCTTCTAAAACCCTCGCGCACAGAAGGCAACACGCGCCTCTACACTGACGAAGACATCCAGCGCCTCGAATTCATACTGAATCTGGCGCGCGATCTGGGTGTGAACATCAGCGGCATTGCCATCATCCTGCAGATGCGCGAGCGCATGGAGATCATGCAGAAGCAGATGCACGAGTTCGTCACATACATTCAGAAAGAAGTGATGGACCGCGCTCACGGCGCAGATCCGCATCGCGGAGCCATCGTTCCCATCAGGCGCCCGGTACCTGCGCCGGCCGCGAAAGACAAAAAGCGCTAGCAAAAGAAAAACCCTGGTGGAATCCACCAGGGTTTTTGCATTTCCAGTTAAGGCTCAGTGCTTGCCGGCTTCTCTCTCCATCTTCTTTTCATCGGATGAAGTGATCAGTTTGTTGTCAACGTTCTTTACGCCGAATACTTGGCGAGCCTGCATGCCGGCTACGTTTTTATCCACTTCGCTGTTCACGTAACCATACAGGGTCACGTTGCCGTTCTCTACCACGATGCGGATGGGTGCCTGCGGGTCCATCGCGTACATGCGCATCGACGGATATCCGTAGATGGCGCGAGCCACACGATAGCGGATCTCGTCGTCCATAACGCCGTTCTTCTCGACAGAGATCTCGTTATGCACTCCCCGAACGCCCGGTGTATTGGCGACGATCGATTCCGCCGAATCGCGATCTGCTGGATCGCGCACCTGTCCCGTCAGCGTGACATAACCGTTCTGCACGCCGATGTTCAGGTTATTGAACACCTGCAGGCCATATGCCATGCGGTCATAACGAAGTTTATCGGCTAGGTCTTTACGTAGTTCATCGTCAGAGACCTGCTTGCCAACCACTTCGATCTGGTCGCGCACGCCCGCTACGTGCTTGATGCTTGAGGCTTTTTCTTCCGCCTTCTCCCGGGCCGCATAGGTATCAACCGTACCCGTCAAAGTCACCATGCCGTTCTGCACGGTCGCTTGCACGTTCTGGTACTTATCAGATTTCAAGTCTTTATTAAGATGTTCCTGGATCTCAGAGTCGTTCTGTGCCGCCGCGAAACCCGCGGTCAACAGCAGTACTGCTACCCATGACAACAGTTTCTTCATGGCACATTCTCCTTACTATTTACCTCTTTATGATGTGTAAACCCGCAAGGAAGTTTCATGCTGCGCAAGAGGGCGTAAAGGTTAGTTAAGGTTTGTAACGGCCTGTTAACTACGAGAGAAGCCGAATCTTCCTATCAGAGGCACGAACTTGCAGGCGTACCGATTTTCCACCCGCGGCCCGGCGGACAGCTTGCGAACTACCTGTAATTCCTGCTCTTCCGCGTCACCCACGGGGATGACCAGACGGCCATTTTCGCGCAATTCTTCCACCAGTTCCTGCGGGATCGATGGCGTCGCGGCAGCCACAATGATGGCGCTATACGGCGCATATTGGCGCAGTCCCTCACTACCGTCACCGATTGCCACCACGATATTTGCATAGCCAAGATGTGCCAAGAGTCTCTGCGCAGAAGCACCCAAAGTAGGCACGCGCTCGATGGTGAAAACTTCCGCAGCCAATTCCGCCAGCACCGCCGCCTGATACCCACTACCCGTGCCAACCTCGAGCACAACATCCGCGGGTTGGATCTCCGCAGCTTCCACCATTGATGCCACCATGAACGGTTGCGAAATTGTCTGGCCTTCGCCAATTCCGACCGGGTGATCTTCGTACGCAGCAGATGCACGTTCTGCGCTTACAAACCGGTGACGCGGAACCCGCGCCATCGCGGCGAGCACACGTTCATCGCGGATACCGCGACCGCGTAGTTGCGTCTCGACCATAGCAAGTCGCGCGGATGTGAACGCATCGCTGAACGCAGGTGGGCCGTTCTCACCAGGCATAGATCACTTCTTGCGCTGTCGCAGCCTTATTTCAAAACCCAGCACGCCGTATTGGTCACGCAACACCACGATAGAAAGGCTCTTGTTGAATTGGTACTCGGCTTGGATCACCTGCTGCGGCGTGGCGCCAAGATTTGTGATGTAGGTTAGCGTGATGTTGTTGTTCACTTGTTCTTCGATCGTAAGACGCGCATTGGGATTCGATTCCAGTCCGCCGACCTGCGGATCGATCTTGATGCGGCTCACACCGAAAAGCTTCTGCGCGCGATTGCTGATGGCCGCATTCAGCGCCGATCCAAGGATCGCGTCTGACGTCGTGTCAGTAGAAACATCATTAGTATTGCGGCTGAGCGCAGATTCTTCCCGGGTGCGGCCAAAGGCCAGCAGCGCCAGGATGTCCGATTCAGGCAATGGAGGATCGGAGCGGAACGTCTGCTGTTTGCTTAAGTTCTCCGCCGTTCCGTGCAGTCCGATGGTGATGTCATATTCCTGCACGCGCGAAGTAGCTTCAATGTTGAAGATTGGCTCAATGCGAATGGGATTATTAAATGTGATGTCGCCGCGTTCGAGGTGATATTTCGTATTGCTGAAGTAAACGTCCCCTTCCACGATGTTCACCTTCCCAAGTACCGCGGGGTGGCCGACCGTTCCGCGAATGTGCAGATCAGCGTCGCCCGTGATCTTGGCCAGCGAGGTCTCTACTTCGAGTTCCGGCGTGGAGATCACGTGGACGTCAAGACGCATATTGTCCACGACAGAATTTGAAGTTATGGTGGTTGGCACTTGCTTGGCCCGGGCAAGATACTGCGCAAAATCGAACTTCGGATTAATGCCGAAGCGCGTGACCAAGATCGTGCCGGAAAGCATCGAACTCTGCAAAGTGCCTGCCAGATGCAGATCAGCGTCCGCCGCGGAGCTCACGCCCGGCGGATAGCGCAAACGAATGTCCTGCCCTTTCGCAGTGAGGTCAAAGAACAGCCCGCGCCGGTAGGCGACGAATCCGCCGATCTGCAGATTGCCGCCGCCGGTTCGCGCCGTAAGAGTGCGGATCTGCAAACGGTTCTCGTTGAAGACCAGCGTGCCGTTCACGTCGCTCAGCCCGTTCGGAATATCAGCCACGGAGATGGCAGCGTGTTCGATCTGCACCTCACCATTCAGAGTCGGACTCAATGGCGTCCCCGTGATGAACAACTGCATAGCGGCGACACCTGACGAAGTAAGCCCCGGACTGAGGCTCTGGAACAGCTGCAGGTTCGCGCGCCCATTGGCCTTCAGATCGAGTTGTGCGCTGGAACTCAGTGCGACTGTGCCTTCGGCCACCACGTCTGTGTTCTCACCGGTGATGTGGGTCCGCTTTATCACGAGTTCCCCGGCTTTGTAGGTGAAGTCAACCGGTCCGTCGTTCTTCAGATCGATCTTCTCGATCTCGGCGGCGAGCTGCTGGATGGAGCCATTCATAGTGAGTGACCGCGGATAGCGAAACGCGCCGCTCAATTCCATCGTGCCATTCGCTGAGGAGTGGCCGGTCACGCGGCCTTTCAAGAATGCCAGCAACAGCGGATCGAAATCGAGGTTATTGAACGTGAGACCGATCTTGCCCGGAAAGTCGCCTTCAAGATGAATATCGCCGTTCGCTTCAAGGTTCGCGCCTCGCAGTTGCGACTTGGCAGTCACCTTCATCTCGCGGCCTTGGGTGACTGCCGACGCTGTGAGCTCCCCGATTGCCTCACCATTTCCGCTCAAGTTGCGAACGTTTAGGGTTCCGTCGAGGGATGGGCTCTCGAGCGTGCCCGAGGCTTTCGCCTGGAAGTTTGCTTCTCCAGCCAATGCCAGGCGTGGGCTTTGTAGTGACTTGATGTGGGAGAGCTCAATGTGGGCGCCTTGGACAACGAGATCAAAGTGCTTATCACTCAGACCGTAAGATCCGCTTCCCGTGACCTGCGCTCCATTTTGCAAGAACACAGCATTGAGCACTTGCACATGGTCGTTGGTGAAGCGCACGCCTGCACGCAAACTTTTGAACGGCTCGTTATAGACCGTACCGCCGGTGAGATCGAAGCTGCCGCTTCCGCGCAAATAAACCGGAGTGCCGGAAGCATTCGCCGTGAGATTGATCGAGCCCGTGACCGGATAATCCGTACCGGCGATGCTTTGGATGTCGGTAAGGTTTGCGTTGCGCACTTCAACCTGTGTTTGGAATCCGCTAGTATCGTCTAGCCTGCCATTGACCAGGGTAGAGCGTCCCGAGAACAGCACCTGGGCAGTGCCGCGTCCCACCCGGCCATTCGCCACAGAAATGAATCTTGACGAATACTGAACGTCTGCGGCCAAAGAATCCCAGAAGATGTGGACCGGCTTAGCATTTGATTTGCGATTGAGCCGTAGCAGCGTTTCAAAGGATGCGAGCTCAAGATGGCCGCGTACGATCGGCATGGCGAAGCGTCCACTGACGGTTCCGTTGAATGCGGCTTTTCCTTGAAGTTGCAGCGGCAGGTCTGGTGCGCTTCCGAAGGCGGAGAGCAGCGGGTCCCACTCGCGCAGATTTTCGGTTTGCGCCACCACTTCGAGTCTCGCTGATTCACTTCCCATGTTTCCGCTGGCTGTGACGTGCGTCGAAGCGGTGGACATGTCAAGCTTGGCGAAATCCATCTCTTCGCTCGCCATGTGGTAAGTGCCCACCAATTTGCCAGAAATAGGCAGTCCTGGAGGCCCAGCGACGATCGGCGAAGCCGTGACGCTCAGGTCAAGTGCGGCATCGGCGCGGTCCAGGGAGCCACGCCAGTTGATGTTGACTGTACCGTTCGTCAGTCCGTGAGCGTTGAGTTTGTCGAATGGCAGAGTAGAGGACGCGAATGCGACTGCGACATCGCCCGCCTGAATATCGTGTACTTCTAATCTTCCAGCGCCGGTCTCAGCGACGGCGCCGTTGGCAGGATGTTTCGTATGATGAGTCCAATCAGTCACCTCAACATTTCCTGTAGCCGTGCCGCCGAGAACGCTTCCTTGAATGCCACTCAGAACGATGCGCTTGTCATCGAGTGTGAACTTAGCCGTCGCATTCATGCCACGGATTTTCACCGTCTGGGCTTGCCAGGTCATGCCATGCAGAACAGCGGTGCCGCTGGAGAAACATTGCAAGTAATGGTCCCACCAGAATTTGCCCGTAGCATGAAGTTCGAGCGTCCCGCTCCGCATGCCCGGAATTTGCGTGAACGCTCCCAGTTCCTTCATGCTCACGCTCATGTTGTAAGCCAGCTCGAGCTTCGGATTCTCGAGTTCTGCAATAGCGCCGCTGGCTTCGAGATTTGAACTGGGAGACGCCCACTTCAGAGACTTCACCTCCACCGCTTCATGCTTGATCCCAACATGCAGCTCCGCCGAAGAGACCAGTGACTGTTTCCCTTGGAGCACGGCAGACGAATGTCCCACGGAAAGCGTGCCGTCATAACTATTGTCGGCAAGAGCGTAAGCCAGGCGCGCGGAAACGTTGTCGGCGTGCACGTCTATGGGGACGCGGTTCTCATTCCAGTCAAAAATGCCATTACTTACATCCAGCCGATCGATGGCGAGGTCAAAGATACGTGCGAAAAGTGATTTAGCTTGCCGGTCGTCCTCACTGATCAATGGCGTCGGCTGATTGGTCGAGCCGTCCGGCCGAACGATGATATGGACCACTGGATGTTGCGCATCCACCGACCGCAGACCGATTTCGCGACCGAAGAAGGAAAGGATCTTCAGTCGCACTTTAAGCGTATCCACGTGTGCGTATGGTTCTTGCGCTGGCGGCTCTGAACCGTGAATGGTCAGATCTTTCGCTTCAAATTCGAGTTTCGTGATGTGCCATTGGAATGATGGAAGGTCCACTTTGCCGCCGGTGGCACGTTCCAACTCGGCAATCACACGCTCGCGCACGTGATTTTCGAACGTGATGCTGTTGAGATACCAGACAGCAGCCACCAACACGACGACCAGAGACAGCAATATTAGGAGCCATCTCCTGCGCTTGCTCGGCACGACCGGCGGATTGGCAGCCTGCGCGCTCATTTGACTCCGCTCATCGGAGTAACATTGCGGATCAACGCCTGTATACGCAAGCTTTGGATAAACGATTCAAGGTCTTGCGTGACGCGTTGTTCGATCAATATTTGCTGGATCTTGTCTTGCACATCTTTAAGCGGCGGCGCCGGCTTGTTGCCGCTGGCCTTCTGGAATTGGGGAACGAACGTGTCCTTGTAATAAGCGTCGAGTTCGACCGGACTGATTCGCGCATTCGAACGGAACCGGACATCTATGAAACGTGCCACGTTCGCACGATCGGTAACGATCTGCTGGAAGTCATCTTCGGGAATGCCATATTCGGCAAGTGTCTTGCGCCACGCATCTTCAGTCGCGGTCTTCGCCGCCGGAAGTTGTTTTTTCACCTCTTCGATCTCGCGCTGCACAGCTTCCGGTGTCGGAGGCCGGAAATTCAGTTCCGCCATCTGTTGCAAAAGCAAAGTGCGGTCGACCAAACGATTGAGCGCTTCTTGCGAAGGTTGCTCATTCGCGGCAGGCTTGCCTTCTGCTAAAGCTTCAAAGCGTTGCTGCTCGTTCCATTCGCTCTGCGTGATCACGCGGCCGTTCACCACCGTCACCACTCGGTCGATGACCTGCTGTGCGCACAAGGGCATCGCAACCAGAATGAACAGTGCGACGGATTGGACGAGTCGTCTCAAAATGTCTGCCCTATGCTGATCACAAAATTGAAATGCTTGAGGCTCTCCGCGTGCGGCGGCGACGTGGTTCGCACCGGGAAGATAGTCGGATTCAGGGTGTACCCCATGTCAAAGCGCACCGGCCCGATCGGCGTTTTGTAACGCAAGCCCGTTCCCAACGCGTGCGCCATATAGCTGAAATCGCAGCTCGCATTCGGATTATTCACATCGAGGCAGCTTGCGGCGTTGTTCTGCCGCACTTTAAAAAAGCTGTGGAACATGTCATGCGGCGTGTCGAACACGTTCCCCATGTCGTGAAAGAAGACTGCGCTCAGATTGTCTTGGATGAACGGTAGGTCGATGGGCGGGGTGCGCAACTCGATATTGTTCACAAACACGCCGCCGCCACCGATAGGGAACCCAGTCTGCAAGTCACGTGGGCCCGCCTGGTTCAGCGCGAACGCGCGATTAGAGTTTGCGCCGCCGGTGTAGAAGCGCTCGGGCAAAGGCAGGAAGTCTTGCGCCACAGAACCGAACGGCAGTTCCACGCCGATCTGCGTGGATCGTGCGAGCACCCAGCGGCGGTCAGCCTTCGCATTTTTGTTCAATTGGTAATAAGTAGAGTTCTGTACCAGGAACTTACTGAAGCTCGCCTGCGAGCCGAAGTAGCGGGCCGCCACGCTCAGATCAGCAGTCGTATAAGTTCCGCGCGTGGAAGTGATGGGATTGTCGCGCGTGTCGCGGATAAAAGTGATGCTGGGGAACCCCACCCGCACCGGTTTTGACAGCAACGGTATTTGGTCGGAGCTCACCTGCAGCGTATTCGTGTCCACGCTCACACGCCGGTAAGTGAATCGATAGAGCAGCGTTGTGCCGCGATTCACGATGTGCTTCACCTGCGTCGAGCCTTCGAGTCTCTCCGCGGTGAAAGTATTTACGTCTTGCGTCTTGTCATAGAAGGCGTCGAAGGTAAGCGTTTTGTCGGCATTATTGAACCAATGAGGCGCTTCGTAACTGACAAGTCCCCGTTGCTGCAATCGTCCGATCACCGTCTTCAGCAGCACCGTATGATCGCGCCCCAGGAAGTTGATGCGCGTCACGTCAAAGGAGAATCGCGGACTCGCCCCCGTTCTGCCTTGCGGATTGCAGCTGACGGTTTGTCCGCCATTGTTAGTCGAGTTTAGGCAGACATTGCCCGTGTCGCCGGTCTGCGCTTCAAATCCGAAGCCGTATGTGAACGTATAGCGCCGGGCTTCTTCCACCTGCACCAAAACGTTCTTGTCCGGCAGGGTGCCTTCCGGATTCTGTATGGCGACATTTACCTGGCTGAAGATGCCCAAGTCATAAAGCTTCTTCTGTGTCTCAAGCATGTCGAGTTGGCTCAGAGGCTGGTTCGGCGCAATCGTCATCTCGCGGTCGATCACATAAGGCCGCGTATGCTCTGCCCCGCTCACAATGACCTGCCGTATATATTGCTGAGTGCCTTCCGTGATCATGTAGCGCACTTTCATGCGCGTAACCTCTTGTGGATCAGGATCAGCGAACACGTCGAGCTTTACGTCTGGGAATCCATGATTGAAATAAAAATTGGCAATCGATTCGCGGTCAGTCGACACGTTGAACTCTGAGTAAGGCTGGCCTTCTGTGGTGCTTACAATGTCCCGGATCTGCTCATCAGGAAAACTCACGTTGCCCTCGATGCTCAAAGACTTGACCAACGTCTGTGTTCCTTCATCAATGTGCACCACTACGCAGATGTCATCACGATTCTTGTTGCAATCGTCGATCACTTGCCCGTCGATCTTCGCGGCGCGGAATCCGTTCGTTGTGTACAACGCGCGGATGGCGTCCAAGTCGCCATTCAGCATGGTTTGGCTGAATCGCCCGTAATAAAGGAGCAAGCTGGACGGTGCCACTTGCATGCGTTCACGGATCGTATCTTCATCAAAATATTTGTTACCAACGATCTTCAAGGAAGTGAACTTATGACGTGAGCCGCGGTCTACGTCATAAACAATAGATACCTGCGTGTTCGCAGGATTTTGCTTTTTGGTGTACGTGACATTGGCGTCAAAGAATCCTTCCGTCTGAAGATAGTCCTTCAGGTTCTTTTTGCCTTCGTTGAGAAGGTCATCATCCACGGCGCTCTCTTCATAGACGGGGATATATTTTTTGATCTGACCTTTACTCAGGTGCGTGCCTTCCACTGAGATTTCGACCGAGGGGCCACGAACGACCTGGAACTCAAAGTCAACGGTGTTGTTCGCCGGCCGGTACACGCGCTGCGTGATGCTGACCTGCGACTCCAGCCGCTTTCCTTTTTGATACTTCTTACGTAGTTTGGTCAGCGCGCGAGTGATCTTCGCGGGCGTGACCGGGTCACCGGGGTGCATGTGCGACACATTCTCGATCTCTTCCGCTCCCATGCCGGGATCACCTTTGACAGTCACCTTTCCCACCAGTGCCTGGTTCCCGGGAACGACGTTGAAGAACAGGTTGACCTGCTGCGTGTCAGGGTTCTCTTCGTAGTCCGCGGTGACGGTGGCGCCATAGTATCCGTTGTCCTCAAGCACGTTCTTCATACGCTCGATAGAGAGATGCAAGCCGGTCGGATCAAAAAGCTCGCCGAGTCCGAGTTTGGTAGCGTTCGCGAGCTGATTAGCCGAGGGAGGCTTCGGTTCACCGGTGACATTGATCGACCCGACGAAGAAGTTCGCCTGCGTGAGGAAAGTCAGACCCAGTTGTCCCTGCGAAAGCCTGGAGGCAAGCACCTCGATGTTTGCGAATTTTCCCGTAGCGTAAAGAGCTTGAATAGCGGCGTGAAGCTTCTGCGAGGTGAGCACGTCGCCATCCTTCAATGGGACAGCAGCCATCAGCTTGTCAGATTCCGAAGCCATGCGCGTGCTGCCGTCCGTCTGCAGAGTCTTGAATTCAACCGTTGCGACCTTCGAACCGAGATACGCTGTGAGATCCGTAGGAGTTGGCCGCGTCTGAGAGAGAAGGCTGGCGCTACCCGCCGTCCAGGCCCAAAGCGCCAGCAAAACAGTACCCAGAAATCTCGCCGCACGGTGCTGCGACACTCGGTTCCTTTCTGTACAGGTCAGGATCAAAGAAAAGCACACCAGCGGACGCCCGCACGGGGGCAAACTCAGCTTAAAACCGGCTGCTTGCGGCACACTTATAATAAACGCTAACCCCAATTGTTACTCTCTATTGTGACAAGCAGATGAGCAAAAAGATGACAAATGCGCCCGGGCCTTTTAGCGACCGCTATTCGCGCCAGGAATTGTTCGCCGGCATCGGCCCGCAGGGCCAAGCGAAGCTGCGCGGATCGCGCGTCGCAGTAGTGGGTTGCGGAGCAACAGGTTCATCTCTAGTGACACTACTCGCGCGCGCCGGGGTAGGGAACATCCGCGTGATCGATCGCGATTACGTCGAGCCCAGCAACCTGCAGCGTCAGTCATTGTTTGACGAACACGACGCCGCGGAGTCAATGCCAAAGGCGCTCGCCGCAGCAAAGAAAATTTCCGCAGTGAATTCTGATGTTCATGTAGATGGCGTCGTCGCTGACCTCACACCGGCCAACGCAAATGATCTACTCGGAGACGCGCAGCTGATCTTAGACGCGACCGACAATTTCGAGACCCGATACCTCATTAACGATTTCGCCGTGCAGCAAAACATTCCGTGGATATACATGGCGGCCGTCAGCGCTTACGGCCTCACGATGAATATCCTGCCGCACGAGACCGCCTGCCTCAGCTGCGTCTTTCCTGCCGCGCCGCAAGGGATCGTCGAAACCTGCGACACTGCCGGCATTCTCAATACCGCAGCAAACTTTGTCGCCTCAGTCGGGGCCACTGAAGCCCTGAAATTCCTAGTCGGGCACACTGACAAGCTTCGCCGCTCTCTTCTTTCTTTCGACCTCTGGTCCAATGACCGGTCAGAGATTGCCACGTCAAAACCTCGCGCCGATTGTCCAACCTGCGGCGCTCACCAATTTCCTTACCTCGCCGGCGAAGGTCGCCCGCACATCACACTTTGCGGACGCAACTCTGTGCAGATCCACGAGCGGCATCGCCCTATCTCGTTTCCAGAGATGGAAGGTCGCCTCTCGCCACACGGCCGAGTCAAGCACAATGACTTTGTGCTCAAATTCTGGCACGACGATTATGAAATGACTCTCTTCCCAGACGGCCGTGCAATCATCAAAGGCACAACCGACACAGCCGTGGCCCGCAGCCTATACGCCCGCTACGTCGGCTCCTAAGGCCCCCCAGCCCTCCTGAAATCAAGAATCCCGCCACTCACGTTCACTTAGGCTGGCATCCCCTAGTAACTGACTAGTACTCAAAGAAACCAGCGCAAGTTGCGGGAGTTCTCTATGTTTCGGTCGTTACTGATTTTCGGGTTAGCAAGTTCATTAATGGCAGTATGCCAAACGCCTTCAGGCGTCACAGTCAACGGGGGATACGTGGCGCCTGCCATGCCCGGTCCTCCGGTCTTAACGCCGCCAAATGCAGCATTGCCGGGTGACGGCCCAGCCACTGGAGCTCCTCCAGACATGAGCGTGAATGACGCGCGCACGGGCGGTGCCGGAAGTGTATTCGAGCCGGCCGGTGGAACCTTGATCGGCAGCACTCTGCCGCAAACACCGGGCGCTACCGTGGCTA
>JAICLA010000222.1 GCA_025927695.1 Terriglobales bacterium
GAGATGCAGCAATCCATCCTTGACCAGAACACGCATCCCGGCCGCCCTTCTCCCTTCGCCTGCCCGGAGTGCAGTGGCGTGCTGTGGGAGCGGCAGGAAGGTGAGTTGCTTCACTTCCGTTGTCGCGTCGGCCACGCCTATACGGCGGACAATCTTCAGGTCGAGCAGACCCTGGCCGTCGAAAGCGCTCTCTGGGCCGCTCTTCGTTCGCTCGAAGAGAACGCCTCGCTCAACGTGCGCCTCTCAGAGCGCGCCACCGAGCGCAAGCAGACGGTCATCGCTGAGCGTTTTCAGGAACAAGCGGACTCAAAGAAACATCAGGCATCCGTATTGCGCAACCTGCTGATGCTGGGCCACTCGAAGAACTAATGACTCCAAGACCGTCGTCATCCCGAACGTCCGTCAATTTTTTCGCGCCTTCTTCAGCGAAAAAATAGGACGGAGGGAGCTGCATTTTAGGCGAGGGTTGGGTAAAAATGTCAGCAAGTTTTCCCACTCATGGCCCTTCGTGCCCTTCCTGCAAAAGGTCCCAACCGACGACCGATAACCGACAACCGAAAACCAACCCCCACTAAGCGGTAAAATCCTACTAGCCCGCACATGCCTTCTCCTCCCACTTTCGAGCAATTGATGTCAGAGCTGGCCCAGCGCCATCACCTTGACCTGCGCGGCTACAAAAGAAGCACTCTGTTCCGTCGCACCCACCGCCGCATGGCGCAGATGCGCGTTCAGGACTACGCCGAATATCTGCAATTCATCCTTGAGCATCCCGGTGAAGTGAATGAACTCCTGCACACCGTCCTCATCAACGTCACCAAGTTCTTTCGCGATCCCGCCGCGTGGGAGGTCCTACGCACCGAAGCACTACCCCTCATGCTTGAGAACCACAGCCCCGGTGAACCTTTGAAGCTCTGGAGCGTAGGCTGCTCCACCGGCGAGGAGCCTTTCTCACTCGCCCTCATGCTCGCCCATCACTTGGGGCCGAGGCTCGCTGAATACGAGGTGAAGATCTACGCCTCTGACCAGGACGACCGCGCCCTGCAGATCGCGCGCAAGGCTGTGTACCCCAATGAGGCCCTGCCTTACATTCCGCAGCGCTATCACGATGCGCTTATCCGCGGGCCGGAGACATTCTCTTTGGCTCGCGAGGTGCGCAAGCTGGTCATCTTTGGACGCAGCAACATCGTCACCGACGCGCCCATCACCCATGTTGACCTGCTCGTCTGTCGCAACATGCTCATCTATTTTGATCCGCCCGCCCAGCGCCACATCTTGAATAAACTCGATTGCGCCGTCGAGCCCGGCGGTATACTGTTCTTAGGTAAGTCCGAGTCTCAACTCAGGAACAACGCCTTCTTCCAGCCGCTGAATGTTCGATGGCGGCTCTTTACCCGCACACAGGCTGCATCCAAGTTGGAAAGGATTCCATCGATGTCCGCCGAGTCTAAACAACCGAGTTATCTGAATGACCGCGTTCAGGAGGAGCTTTCCATCCTCCGCCTGTATCACGACGCGGTCCTGCAGACCCTTGAGCCGGCGGTCGTCCTCATTGATGTGAGCGGACGCATCGTAAGTGAGAACGACTCCGTACGCCGCCTCATGCAACTTGAGAGGAAGATGCAAGGTGGCCAGGTCTCTGAAAGCGCCATAATGCAGAAGTGTCCCGAGTTGGAACCTCACCTCGCCGCCGCCAACGGCATTGACCATAAGACCGCGCGCTTCGAATGCACCTCCCCTGAGGGTAAGTTGCTCGCTGTGACCGTGCGCCCGGTGCTGACCGAGCCGGGAAAAGAGTTGATCGGCACGCTCATCTACATGGAAGACATCAGTCCCAAGGAGAACCTGCAGCAGACCATTGAGGAGTTGCAGTCCACCGCCGAAGAACTTCAGTCTTCCAACGAAGAGTTGGAGACGACCAACGAAGAATTACAGTCCACCAACGAAGAACTTGAGACCACCAACGAAGAATTGCAATCCACCAATGAGGAACTTGAGACCACCAACGAGGAGCTGAAGTCTCTCAATGAAGAGCTCGAAGACATCAACGACGAGTTGGGAAAGCGTTCACGCGAACTTGACGACTTGAATGAACACTACGCGCAACTGGTCGAGCGCATGCCCTGGCCCATGTTCCTGGTCACCCCCGGCGGCAAGGTACAACTCTTCAATACCGCCGCGCAAAAACTCTTCGGCTTCGCCACCCCCGTGCCCATGAGCATGTCACTGAATGAAGTGCCGATGTCGCACGCCAATCGCGCCCGCATCCAGGAAGAGATCGCGCAGGCTCGTGAAAGCAATTCAGCTGCCGTGGTCGGCATGGGAAAGTTGTCCACCAACGCTGCATCGCGTCCGGTGCGCCTGCACATCACTCCGCTGAACGGCGGGTTTGATAAAGGCACCCTCTTGGTCTTCGAGCCTCTCAATGACGTCCCCGCCAAGTCGCGCAACGGCAACGGCGCCTCCTCCAACGGCAACTCTGCTCGCGCTAAGTCCGCCGCTAAATCTGTAGCCAAGTCCGCCAAGAAGAATGGCTCTCGCGCCAAAGCGGGCGTCAAGCGGAAATAGTAGCAGCACTTGCCGGCCGCTGGTTGAGCATCTGGGCCCCGTAGATCGGCATCTAGCAGCTAAGTAACTTGAAAATCCCAAGAACACCGCCGGAAGAAAGTTCACGCCGGAACAGCCTCGCGCGCACTACGTCGCGTAAGGCGGTCCAGCGAAGCCGTCGCCTCATAGAAGCCTCGCGCACCAGGATGCAACGGGTCGCAGAGCAGAAGCGGCTGGATCAGCAAAAGAAAGCCGCCAAAAAGAAAGTTACGTAGAGAGCGTCGCGATCTTGCCGGTGAGCGCCGGGCCAGTCGCAGGTCTTTGGCGTTCTCCGGATTTCAATCTCCCTAATCTCTGACCGAAAAATATCGGAGCGGCCTTCCACGCCGGCAATATTACGATTCTGATGAAAGGAGACGCAGGGCCCGCGACCCTGTGGATTTATGTCTTTTAGCTTATCTATAAGAAAATAAACCGAAAATAAATTATCTCTAGGTATTGAACTAGCGCTTGTTCTTTCTTATGCTCGATGTATGCCCTTTCGCACCTGCATCCACGTAAAGACCAGCGGCATACGCTGCAACTCACCTGCCCTGCGCCATTCCGTCCATTGCTATAACCATCACAACCATCGCCGCACCCTGAAGCGCCATAACGTCATCCGCACTCTGAAATCAAAACGCGGACGCATGGCCGCCCTCCAGCTGGTTATGGATGGCGTAATGCATCAGCCGTATGGATCCGGAAGTGGCGCGCACCCTGCTGTACGGCATTCAGATCGGCACAGACTTAATGCCGTAACTCTTTTGTTTGCAAGACGATTTTCCAAAGTCCAATGTTTCCAGGATTTTGCAATCGGTTTTTGCGTGACTCAATGATTTAAAGGAACTTAGCAAGTACCTCATTGAAGGGAGGGTATACCCAAAGCATCGTCCCGCTGGGGTTTTACTAGCCACTAGTCACTAGCCACTAGCCACTGGTGGTTTTCACTAGCCACTAGTCACTAGCCACTGGCCACTTGGTTTACTAGCCTCTGGTTCACCCATTACCATCGTGTTCCACACGAAACAAAAATTATGAGAAAATATCTAAGTAGTTTTTCGGAGTCACTATGCAACAGGCCACCTCCCTCGCCCCCATCAAGAAGACGCCCAAGGCGGAACGCAATATCATCAGCCTAGCCACGCCGGCTGACGTGCGTTATTGGATGGATTCATTTGGAATGGGTGAAGAGCAACTCCGACTCCTAGTGCGCATGCACGGCACTGACGCGCGTCCTATCCGCGCCGCGCTGACGCGCAAAGCCGCTTAAGAGTTTTAGGATCTGCTCCGCGGATTGCTGAGAGCCTCGAGCTGTCTCTGCCAGTCGAGCCCTTCCACAAAGTGCTTTGACCCGCGCCAACCGGGCACCACTTTGACGAAAAGCTCCAGGAAGACTTTCGTCCCGATCAGCCGCTCGATATCAATGCGCGCCTTCGTGCCGATAGTCTTCAGCATGGCGCCCCCCTTGCCGATGAGAATGGCCTTCTGCCCTTCCCGTTCGCAGTAGATGGTGGCGGTGATCTTGGTCAGCTTCTTGCCCTCTTCGTAGCGCTCGATCACGACGGCAGTCGCGTAAGGCACTTCCTGACCGGCAGCCACGAGCACCTTCTCGCGGATGATCTCGGACACGAGAAACCGTTCCGGCACATCCGTGATCTGGTCGTCAGCAAAGTACTTCGGCCCTTCCGGCAGAGCAGCGACGACCTTGTCGAGCAGCACGTCAAAGCCTTGGCGTTTGGCGGCAGAGATTGGAATGATCTCAGCGAACTCGTGAAGCTTGCTGTAACGTTCAATGATGGGAAGCAGCTTGTCCTTCTGCAGCAGATCGACTTTGTTGAGCAGTAGAAAGACTTTGCCCTCGGACTTCTTCACGAGGTCGAGCACGAACTCATCGCCCGTCCCGAACTTCTGGGTCACGTCAACGATGAGCAGAAGAAGGTCGCGGCCCTCAAGCGCGTCATAGACCTGTTGCATCATGCGCTTGCTGAGCTGCGAATC
>JAICLA010000051.1 GCA_025927695.1 Terriglobales bacterium
CAGGCGGCGTGCAGCTAGATAATGTTGCGTAGCCAGTATCTCAGTAGGCGCCATGAGCGCTGCTTGGTATCCGTTTTCAATAGCGATGACCGCCGCTTGCAGCGCGACGATGGTCTTCCCGCTGCCGACGTCTCCCTGGAGAAGGCGGCGCATGGGGATGGGCGATTGCATGTCATCCGCAATCTCCTTGAGCACGCGCTTCTGGGCGGCGGTGGGATGGAATGGCAGGAACTTCTTGATGGCGTCGCGCACTTTGTCGTCCAGTTTGAAGGCGATGCCGGGGCGTCCGCGAAGTTTTTTGCGTTTAAGCTCAAGCCCGACCTCGAGGAAGAACAGTTCTTCGAAGATGAGGCGCGTGTGCGCAGGAGTGCTTTTGTCAGATAACTGCGCGAAGCTTTCGCCCACCGGTGGAAAGTGGACCGTCTCAAAAGCTTTTCGTCGGCTCATCAACCCTTGGCGCGCGACCACGGCTTTGGGCACGCCGTCGGGAATATTTTCGTCGAGATCCTTCAAAGCCTTATAAATGATGCCGCGGAACCAGCGCGAAGTGAGTTTTTGCCCGGCGGCGGATTCATAGATAGGAACGATGCGCCCGATCTCTAACGACTGTTCCACGCGCGCTTCCGCTTCGCGCTCCACGCGGTCTTGCTCGAATTCGAGAGTCACGCCTTCCGCGTTTTCAGGCGGCGTTTCCGGGCCTGCTAGCACTTCAAATTGCGGTTGAATGATTTGCAATCCGCGGCCGCCGCGCTTCCTCTCTTCCACCTTGCCGTACAAAGCAACCAGTTGGCCGGGTTTGAACCTGTCTTTGAGATACGTTCCGTGGAACCAGATGCATTTGAGCGTGCTGCGTCCTTGGCCGAAGGTGACTTCGAAGATAGGCATGCGCTTGGTGCGGAAGAGCATCGCCGTCCGGACTTCCGCGATCACGCTGGCCATTTCGCCGGCTCGAAGCTCGGCTATCGTCCGGGGATTTACGCGGTCTTCATATCGAAAAGGCAAGTAGTAGAGCAGGTCTTCGACCGTGTGAATGCCTTTGGCCGCCAGCGCCTCAGCCACGCGCGGACCAATGCCCTTCACGTACATCACGGATGTGTTCAGCTCCAACACAATCAGGATGTTAACAAACTCGCCACGGCAACCCGGGCACGGGACGCGGACTCAGATTTTGAGGGTAAACCTGCGTTTCGCGTTAGAATCTCTGGGTTCTAGCGCGCTCCCCTCATAAGCGATGACCCCTGCCGGAATGCAAAAGATCGCCATCCTCTATGACCTGAGTCAGGCGGTCATGTCCACGTTTGATGTGGACGAGGTGCTGAACCGCACGCTCAATATCATGCGCGATTATTTCCAGATGCCGAACGCCGGCATATTCCTTGTGGACTACCGCGAGGACGAGCTCTATCTGCGCGCGGGGTTTGGGCGTCCGCACAAACCGGGCGAAGTGCGGCAGAAGGTCGGCGAAGGATTGGTGGGCTCCGCAGCGCACAGCAAACGCGCGATCAGCGTGGGCGATGTCAGCAAAGATCCGCGATACATCCAGCGCTTGAGCGCGACACGGTCTGAGCTAGCGATCCCGCTGATGGTGCGTGACAACGTGGTAGGTGTGCTCGACTTCCAGAGTGAGCAAGCGAACTTCTACGACGGCGAGACCATTGACCTGCTTACATTGTTTGCCACGCAGGTCTCGCAGGGTATCCAGAACGCGCGGCTTTATTCCTCTGAACAGCGGCGCGCGCGGCAGCTTGAGGCGATCAATGCGATTGCTCGGCAGACAACTGCGGTGGTGAACCTTGAGGAATTGATGGACAAGTTCTGCAAGCTGATCCTGGAGCGCTTCTCGGTAGATCACGTGGCGGTGCTGCTTGAAACCGACGGTCGTCTAGTGATGAAAGCGCATCAGGGCAAACTCACTGCGGCCATGAAGGCGGGTACGATGTTGGAGTTAGGTACGGGATTGGCGTCGCGGGCGTTCGATAGTGGCAAATCGGTGATGGAGAATGATGTAAGCGGCAACGCCGGCTACTTGCCTGGCTTTGTCGAAACACAGTCAGAGATGTGCGCGCCGCTGTTGTTCTTCGGCGAAAAGCTTGGCGTTTTGGTGCTTGACTCAGCGCAGAAGCATGCATTCGAAGATGCCGACACTCAGTCGCTCGAAGCCGTCGCGGATATCTGTGCAGGCGCGATCTATAACGCACGACACTTCGAGCGCACGCGGCAGCTTGCCTATCAAGACGGCCTCACCGGCGTTTTCAATCGACGCTTCTTCGAACTGCGTATCGCGGAAGAGATGGAGCGCGCGAACCGCTACGGCTCACAGGTTGCGGTGGTGATGTTGGATATCGATCACTTCAAGCGGCTGAATGATGAGTTCGGTCATTTGCTGGGGGATGAAGTGCTCCGCCAGGTTTCAAAGCTGCTGGTGCAGAATGTCCGCAAGGGGGACGTGTTGTGTCGCTACGGCGGCGAGGAGTTCTCGCTACTGCTCCCGCAGACGTCTGGCGACAACGCGTACGAAGTCGCGGAAAAGTTACGCCGTGCGGTGGAAGTCTACCCTTTCCCCGGCGTACCGCGCCCGGTTTCGGTCAGCGCGGGCGTGGCGGATTGTCCGAGATTCGGCAAGACGCGCGACGAGATCGTCGCGGCCGCCGATGCGGCTCTTTATCAAGCCAAGCAGGCCGGGCGTAATCGTGTGATGACCGCGGAAAAAGCACGCCAAGCCCCCGGCGCGAACGATTAGTTCTCCCGATCAAGGCATTTTCGCTTCTGAAACTTTCGCCGCACCCGTCCCGTATCGAGGATAGAATCGTTTCACCACCCCTACTTATCCTATGTACACAGTTGAACTAAATAATGTTCGTAAGTCGTTTGGCACATACGTCGCGGTAGACGACTTGTCATTCAAGATCGCGCCCGGCACCATGTTCGGCCTGCTGGGCCCGAACGGTGCGGGCAAGACCAGCACTATCCGCATGATGATGGGCATCACCATGCCGGACTCCGGTGAAGTGAAGATGCTGGGCGCTCCGTTCACCGGTTCCGTCCTAAAACGCATTGGGTATCTGCCGGAAGAGCGCGGCTTGTATCCGAAGATGAAGGTCATCGACCAGCTCGTGTTCATCGCGGAACTTCACGGCCTTTCACCGGCCGAAGCCCGCCGACGCGCGCAGAACTGGGGTGAACGGCTCGAGATCGCGCAAGCATACCCCAAAAAGACGAATGAACTCTCCAAAGGCATGCAGCAGAAGATCCAATTCATTTCCACGCTGATGCATGAACCGGAATTCATCATCATGGACGAACCGTTCTCCGGCCTTGATCCCGTGAATTCGCGTTTACTCGAAGACGTGCTGGTGGACCTTTGCAAGCAGGGTCGCACCGTCCTCTTCTCCACCCACCGCATGGATCAAGTAGAAAAGCTCTGCGACAACATCTGCCTGGTGAATAAAGGCAAAGCCGTATTGAGCGGAAATCTGCGCGAGATCAAAAAGCGCTACGGACACAACCGCGTGCAGATCGCATTCGACGGCCAGCAGAACGGACACTCTCTGCAGGGGAACCCATTGGCAAGCAAGGTGGAGACCAACGAAGGCTACATCTCAGTGGAACTCGCGCCCAACGCCAGCGCGCAACAGTTATTGAAAGAAGTAAGCGCACAGTCGGCAATCTCGCGCTTTGAAGTGATGGAACCTTCTCTCGAAGAGATCTTTATAGACGTGGTGGGCAAAACCGATGCGTAAATTCACGTTCCGCAATATGTGGCTGGTGGCCAAGCGCGAGTACCTGGAACGCGTAAAGACCAAAGCATTCCTCATCCTCACGCTGCTGACGCCGGTGTTGATATTTGCTATGGGGATCGGGCCTTCGATGATCATGATGTCGAAGTCCAACGGGACGCGCCACCTTGTGGTGGTGGCGCCGGATGCGGAGTTGGCGTCGGCGGTGAAGAAAAACCTTGAGACGCCTCCGGACGAGACAAACAATTCCCCGAAGGATTCAACGAAGGATGCAAAAGACGCTAAAGCGGCGGATAACTCCGCGGCCAGCACCAGGCAGATCGCGGATATAGCCGGTTTGAAATTCACAGCTGAGACCTCAACCGACCTGAGTGACTCGAACAAAGCGGCGCTGGAGGCAAGTATCGACAAGAAACAGATCGACGGTTTCTTGTGGCTCGACCCGGCGGCGACATCGCAACATTCCATTCCTTACATCGCCGCTTCCACCACTGACTTCCTCGAGATTCAGACCATACGTAATGCCGCGCGCGAAGCTTTAATGGCGAATGAATTCCAGAAGAGCGGCATCAATGCTGACAGATTGCACGACCTGTTGAAACCTTACGATCTTGACGCCACCAACTGGGTGCAGGGCAAAGCTAAAAAAGCCGGTGACATCCAGTTCTGGTCAGTATTCATTCTCGGTTTCGCCATGTATATGGTGACCATCTTCTACGGCATGAACGTGCTGCGCGCGGTCATTGCGGAAAAGACGTCACGCATCATGGAAGTGTTGCTGAGCACCGTTACGCCATCTGAATTGCTGGGCGGAAAGATATTTGGTGTCGCCGCCGTAGGATTGACCCAAGTGCTTATCTGGTTTGCCGCAGGGGCCATCGCCGCAGCGCCGGGTGCATTCACGCTTTCCAATATGATCCGACAGGCGAATTTCACGATTCTTACGGGCGTTTACTTCGCGGTGTTCTTCCTGCTCGGATATCTGCTATACAGCTCGCTTTGCGCGGCGCTGGGTTCAACGGTGAACTCTGAACAGGAAGCACAGCAGTTCCAGTTCGTAGTGATGCTGCCCTTGATCTTCTCTTTCTTCTTCATGCTGAAGGCCGCTCGCGTTCCGAATGATCCGTTGATCGTGGGCCTGTCGTTCTTCCCGCTCAGCTCGCCGTTAGTGATGTATGCGCGTGTGGTACTTGGCGCTGCTCCCCTTTGGCAGATCTTGCTCTCTATAGGGATTTTGCTGGTGTCAGTCGCTGCCATCATCTGGCTTTGCGCACGTATCTACCGCATTGGCGTGCTGATGTACGGCAAGAAGCCGACTTTGCCGGAGATCATCAAGTGGATCAGGTACGCCTAGTTGTTTTCGGTTTTCGGTAATCGGTTGTCGGTCGAATCGCCACACTGGTTTGACCGAAAACCGATAACCGACTACCGATGACCCGCTACAATCTTCGCGTGGCATCCAACCCACAATCTGAATCCGTGCCGAAAGAAGCTCCGGCACGACACTTCACCCTGCGCCAGCGCATCTTCATCTCGCTGGTCAGTTCCCTCGCGGCGGCGGTCATCTTTCTCATCGGCATCACTATGCGCTGGACGGTGGAGATGGAAGGAGGAGGCGATCCCGATCTGAGCGTCGCGAACATCTACGCCTTTTGGCACGAATGCATCTTTGCGCTAGCCTGGCGGTATTCACACTTGGGAATGGCGGTGGTGACGAGTCGTAGCTACGACGGCGAGTTCATTGCGAGAACGATCGAAAAGCTGGGCTACAGCGCTATACGCGGATCAAGTTCCAGAGGTGGAGTGGGCGCTCTTCTCGGCATGCATGATGTGATCGGGCGCGGCAATCACGCGATTTTCACTATCGATGGCCCGCGCGGCCCGCGACACGTAGCCAAACCCGGTCCCATCTTGCTGGCAAAGAACACGCAGCGCCCTGTGTACTGTCTGCATGTTGCTCTCTCCAGCAAATGGCGGCTGAGATCATGGGACAAGATGATGATCCCAAAACCGTTCACACGCGCGTACGCGCGGGTAAGTCGGCCCATCCAAGTGCCGTCAGATGCTGATGCCGCAACGCTGGAACGCTTGCACGCAGACATGCAATGCGGGTTGATTCGCGTGATGGAATACGCCGAAGCGCAGGTGCGACCGTCGGCACAGAAGGTGCGAGCGGCGGCGGATTAACCGCGTTGACCCCTATCCACACTCCATTTAGGATTGAGGTTTGCCTGATGCCTTTCGGCGCGTCTATAAGCGATGCCCGAAAATGCAGCAGGGTGAGAACGTGCGAGGGCCGAACTGCGCGAACTAAGTTCGAGGGCGAAGCAGCTTTTGGCGGAGCCCTCTTAGAAAACGCGTTTTGCAGGATTCGGCCTGCGCACATTACACTAAACGGTTCGGAAACGCGGGTGAGTTCGGAGTGAGCGCCGAGACCGCGCGAACGCAGGACGAGGGCGCAGTCGCTTGCGACGGAGCCCTGGAATAAAAGCGAGGGTCTAGATGCCGGGTATCGAGGGAAAAGTAAAGCAGATCATCATTGACCAGCTCGGAGTAGAAGAGAGTGAGGTCACCCCTAAGGCGTCATTCATTGACGACCTGGGCGCTGATTCGCTCGACCGCGTGGAACTGATCATGGCCTTTGAAGAGGCCTTCGATCTTGAGATCCCAGACGACCAGGCAGAGACGATCAAAACCGTGCAAGACGCGGTGGACTACATCGAAAAGAATTCCAAAGTAGTGAAGCAGTAGCTCCAGTCCGAGCATCAAAACATTCCGCAGAAAAAGGAAGGCCTTACACATGGCATCAGCCACTGAAGAGAAAGTAAAACAGATCATCGTAGAGCAGTTGGGAGTGGACGAGGGCGAAGTGACCTCTAGCGCGTCATTCGTTGACGACCTGGGCGCCGATTCGTTGGACACCGTGGAATTGGTGATGGCCTTTGAAGAAGCCTTCGATATCGAGATCCCCGACGAAAGCGCCGAGAAGATCAAGACCGTGAAAGACGCCGTGGATTACATCGAGAAGAACGCGAAGGGCGGAAAGTAACTTGGCCCGCGCCGGCGACCGCCGGGTCGTAGTGACCGGCATGGGCCTTATCTGCGCCTTGGGCAACACCGTTGCCGAGGCATGGCCCAATCTTCAGGCCGGCAAAAGCGGCGTGCACCAGATCACCCACTTTGACACCAACGGTTTTTCCTCCACCATTGGCGCTGAGGTCAAGAATTTTGATCCGCTGAACTTCATCGAGAAAAAAGAAATAAAAAAGATGGGCCGCTTCATACACATGGCCATCGCCGCAAGCGATGAGGCCATGAAAAGCAGCGGCTTGCAGGTGACTGAGGCGAATGCCACGCGCGTCGGCGTGCATATCGGCAGCGGCATTGGCGGGTTTGAGGTTATTGAGCGCGAACATAGCAATTTTTTGAACGGTGGTCCGCGCAAGATCTCGCCGTTTTTCATTCCCGCGACCATCGTCAACCTCGCTGCCGGACATGTGAGCATTCGCTTCAACGCCAAGGGGCCGAACGAGGCCACTTGCACCGCGTGCACTACCAGCGCGCACGCCATCGGCGATGCATACAAGATCATCGCGCGCAATGATGCGGACGTGATGATCGCCGGCGGCACCGAAGCGGCCATCTCTCCGATGGGCGTCGGCGGATTCGCTGCCATGCGCGCGCTCTCTACACGCAATGATTCCCCGGAGACGGCGAGCCGTCCCTGGGACAAAGACCGCGATGGCTTCGTGATCGGCGAAGGAGCGGGCATTCTCATTCTGGAAGAGTTGGAACATGCGAAAGCTCGCGGCGCGAACATCATGGCTGAGATCATCGGCTATGGCATGAGCGGCGATGCATACCACATCACGCAACCGGCAGAAGAGGGCGAAGGCGGATATCGCGTGATGATGAATGCCATGAATGATGCCGGCATCAAACCCGAACAAGTGGACTACGTGAACGCGCACGGAACATCCACCCCGATCGGCGACGTGCTGGAGACCAAAGCCATAAAGCGCGCGTTCGGCGAGCATGCGACCAGTAAGAAACTTTTAGTCAGCTCGACAAAATCTATGACTGGACACCTGCTGGGCGGTGCTGGCGGACTCGAAGCCGGTATCACCATCCTCGCATTACGCGACCAAGTCATTCCTCCGACCATCAACATTGAGAACCAGGACCCCGAATGCGATCTCGATTACGTTGCCAATACAGCGCGTAAGACGAAGGTCGACATTGCGCTTTCCAACAGCTTCGGCTTCGGCGGCACCAACGGGTCGCTCATCTTCAAACGCTGGGCGTAAAATCTTCCGCACGAGGTCTTATGCGGATCCTTCTTGCTGTACTTTCGCTTCTCGCATTTTCATTCGCGCAAAGTCCATCCCCCGCGCCGTCCAAAGCTGAGCTTGAACAATGGGCGTCTGTGGCCAAGATCATTGGTAAATCGGGAACCCTGCAGAACGGCATCTATAAGATCGGATTGCCGCGCACTGATTTGAACGTACACATCGGCGAGACCCGGGTCGAGCCAGCCGCCGGACTCGGCAGCTGGATGGCCTTCACTTTCGCTGAAACGGACACTATCTGCGACGGTGACCTCGTGCTCACGCCAACTGAGGTGAACCCGGTGATCTCTGCGCTGCAAGCCGGTGGGATCGAAGTCAGCGCGATTCATAATCACCTGATCGGTGAAGAGCCCCAGGTGATGTACCTGCACTTCTTCGGTAAAGGCAAATGGGATGAACTGGCGAAGACGCTGAAGTCCGCCCTCGATGCCACCAAGACTCCCATCAGCAGCATCACGGCGGCAGTCGTGATGCCCGATCTGCCTGATCAGGACGTGATCGAGCAGAACATGGGGAAGAAAGGCACGCACAGCGGCATGGTGTTGCAGTTCGGCTTTCCCCGCGATTACACCATCAGCATGCATCATCAGGGACTAGCGCCGGCAATGGGCATGGCAACGTCGCTCAATTTCCAGCGTTCGACAAAAGGCGTGGCGGCTACTGGAGATTTCGTTTTGCGTGAGAACCAAGTGCAGTCGGTGGTGAAAGTTTTACGCGCGGGCGGCGTTTGGGTCACGGCGATGCACAACCATTTGCTTGATGATGAGCCCCGCATGGTGTTCGTCCACTTCTGGGCGGAAGGCCCGGCGGGCCATGTAAGCAAGGCCCTCCGCGCGGCGCTCGATGCCTCCAACGTGAAGTAATAGCAATAAAAAACCCCGGCCATTGCGGCCGGGGAACCATCAACAAAAATCGCTAACTTAATCTTCGCTGTCTTGCCAGCCGCGCACTTGCTCTTGCATCTGCTTCATTTGCTCTTTCATGTCCTGCTGCAACTTCTTCATCTGTTGTTCGAACTGGGGCTGCAGCTTCTGCCAGGACTGTGCGGCTTGCTGCGCGTTCAGCAAACTCTTTTGCACGTCTGCCATGGCGAGCAGGCGAGCATTACCGCCGAGTAGGGCTGCCGAGCCTTCCCAGTTGCTGCTGTCCCAGTCCATGTCCGTACCGGAGTCATCATCTTCGATGAGGTCCCCTTTCTTATCACGGCGCAGGAAGGGCTGCATGCTGGAAGAATCACGCGTCTTGGAAGCAGGCAGCGTTATGGTCAACGTCTGCTCTTTCTTCTCGCGGACGATACCCAGCGAAAGCTTTGCCGTTTTGTGGTCGCGGATCGCGCGTCTGAAATCGCTGCGATCACCGATCTTGTCATCGCCGATCTTCACGATCACGTCTCCGGCTTTCAGTCCGGAAGCTTCAGCAGCACTGCCCTTTTCCACCGACCGGACGAGGACTCCTTGCCCGGACTTCACACCAAAGAACTCGCCAAGTTGTGGCGTGAGGTTATCCACCATCATGCCGGTACTTGGCGAATAAGAGTGGATAGAGATGTTCACATCCGGCATCTCGAATTCCATCGCAGGGATGGAGGGGACCGGAGGCATTGGCGGAATAGCCGGCATAGCGTAGGCACGCGGCGCAACCATCGGCACCGTGCTCCAAGTCGTGGTCTTGCTACGCTCGCCGAGCGTGACGTCGAGACTCATCGCCTGGTCATCACGGCTGATGCCGAGTGTGACTTTGCGTCCGGCAGGCGTTTCATGGATCAGGCGCTTCAACTCTTCTTCGCCTTCGAGACGTTGCCCGTTGAACTCGAGGATGACGTCATGCTCTTTTAATCCCGCTTTGCCCGCAGGCGCATCTTGATCGACCATCGTGACTTCAACGCCGTGCTCGTCTTTGAGCTTCAACGCGGAGATACGCTCTTTGGTGATGTCATTGACGTCAACACCGAGATAGGAACCGCGCGAGCCCGAGGCATCACCCAGCCAGTAGGTGTAGGTCTGCGGGCCGCTTGCCTTCGGCGTCTGTGCAACTGACGGCGGTTGTACGGCAAATGCGGCCACGCTCAGTGTCGCAGCAATCGCCATGCTTCCCAGCATCTTCCAATCACTTCTCTTCATACCCTTTGTACTCCTGGAAATCTTTCTATAAGTGCTTTTAACGCTTCATCGCTACTTTTTTGATCTCGATATTTCCGTTGGTGGTGTGCAGCTTAAGCACGGGACCGCCGCCGTTGATTCGTCCATCTGCCCAGACTTCATGCGTGCCGTAATCGCCATTCTCTTTGGTGACCTTCACTCCATCGAAATCGCTGAAGATGTTATGCCCGTTGGCCATCTCGATAGATGCCTTGATGGTGGCCGCTAAGTCAGACGGAAGATATACGACAATGTCACCAACCGTTGTTTCCAGATGCGAATCAGTAAACTCTCCGCGCCGCGTCACAAACTCTGCTTCAATGGGGCCGGACTGCGTCTCAGCCAGCACTCCCCGCGTCAGCTTCTTCAACCGGATGCCGCCGCTCTGCGTGTTCGCGCTCACGTTGCCGCCGGCTGATGCCAGGCGGATACCGCCACCCGCAGTCTCAAGCTCAGCGCCCATGCCGACTTCACCAATATCGATGCTGCCGCCCGCGGTTGATGCTCGAAGTTGACCGCCACACTTCGCGATGGCAATGCTGCCGCCCGCGGATTCAACGGTGATGCCACTGCTTCCTCTACCGATCTGAATATTGCCACCGGAAGTAGAGGCGGCAATCACCCCGTTCACGGAACCGATCTTGATGTCGCCCCCAGCATTCTCTAGCTTGGCGTCGCCACCGACGTTGCCGATATCGATGTTCCCGCCCATCGTACTGGCTGCCGCGTTGCTTCCGATATCGTCCATGGAGATGCTGCCACCGGCGGTGGAAGCGTACGCCTTGCCAGAAATGTTCCTGACTTCAACACTGCCACCGAGAGTTTGCACCTTGGCGATCTGCGTCTCTCTCGGGACTTGAATGTAGAACTCTGCGCTCAAGCGTCCCGAACGTTGGTGCGGCCAGTCAGCTTCCATCAAGATGGTGTCTGCATGGCGCATGACCGAGACGGGAAAATTTTCGATGTCTCGCTTTGCCATCTCTTCCGTAGGACGGTTCACGCGGATCTTTACGGTGTAGGTCACGTTGGGTTGCGCTGCTCCCACGACATGCACTGTGCCGATCGCAGAATTGAAGCTGAAGCTATGCGTGGCGGGAATGGAGCCCTTCGTCTCTTCCACCCAGGTGGCGCCCTCGCGATACATGCGCACCTGTTTCTGCTGGGCCACTGCCGCAAGGCCCAAGCCCAACATCAGAAGCGCGATACAACCGGATTTGAGTGCAGTCTTCATCAACTTCTATTCGATCTCAGGCAACGATGCCAATACACGGCGCGACTCATTGCGGATATAAGTGTTCGAATCTTTTTCTGCCAGTGTGGCCAGCGTCGCACGCACGCTGCTGTCAGCTTTCACCGGATGCAACGCACGGATGGCCTCAGCACGCACGCCTTCATTCGCATCACGCAGCAGCGCTTCAAGCATCACGTCGCGCACGCGCATATCTGACTTCACATACGGCTTCAATCCCGCCAGCGCCTTCAGGCGCACTCCGGGATTTTTGTCATAACGCAAGGCATAGATAAGGGCTTCACGCACCTGCGCGTCTTCAGCCGGCCTCTGCGTCAGAGCGTCGATAGAATCCAGGCGAACGCCGGAATTGTAATTACTGCGCGCAGCGTAGAGAAGCAATTGTTGGATCTGGGGATCGTTCAGCGAGCCCTGGGCTTCATCCGGAACCAGTTTGTTGTATTTGATCTGCACGCTGTTGTTGGAAGGGTCTTGCGTGATACCGCTGATGGAAGCTACCGAACCGAGGGAACTCTCGGCGGTGGGAGTGTTCTGGACCGGACGATTGCCCGGCGTGGTACGGAACGTCGCCAGTACGCCGCCGCCGAATCCGATCATGATCAGCATCACAGCCAGCGCGGGAGAGAATCGCAGCTGGTTCATCCAGCCGGCGATGTCCACGGTAAAACGTGACCATCCGCGGTTCTGCTCCGCGGATTCAAGCGCTTCTTGCAGCTTCATCCGCGAAGCAGCCAGCAGGCTGGCCGACGGATCTTCCGGCTTGGCATCAGTCAGCGCATGCAGGAACATTCGCATGCTCTTGGCTTCAGCCGCGCAATCCGCGCATCCTGCCAGATGGTTCTCTACCTCATGGCGAGCGTCATCTGGAAGCTCGTCATAGACGTAAAGGTTCAGGTTGTTTTGTACCGATTCACATTTCATGGTGTTGCCCCGTTCTTAATAAACGCCTACTTAGTGTTGCTGCCTCATAGGCGCCAGCGAAGCACGCAGCTTTTGCGTGGCGCGGAAGAGGGTGTTCTTTGCGGTCTCTTCAGTGGTGTTCAACATCTCACCGATCGTCCGCAGTTTTAATCCCTGGTAGTGCTTCAGCTCAAAGACCATGCGCTCACGCGCGGTCAACTTGTTCAATGCCAGCCCGATGCGTTTGCCCAACTCGCGGCGCATCAGATCTTTTTCCGGACTCGCGCCCGAGCGATCGTCTGCCACATTGCTGAGCAGGTCAAACTCGTCGCCGCTCGAATCCGTGACCACCGGCGAATCCTCGCGTCTCGTCTGCTTGCGCCGCAGATGGTCAAGGCACAAGTTCGTAACGATGCGGTATATCCAGGTGTAGAAGGAGCACTCAAAACGGAAGTTGCCGACGTGACGATAGGCCTTCAGGAAGGCTTCCTGATAGATGTCCTGCGCGTCTTGCTCAGAGCGCGTGAGGTGATAGGCGAGTTTAAGCACCGCCTGGTCGTATTGACGCACCAGTGTCTCAAACGCGGCGCGGTCTCCGCGCTGCGCCTGGCGTATGAGATCGGTATCGTCAACGCGGGTCGAAATAGACGCCTTGCCTTCCCCTGCTCGGGGACTCGGTTTTTGACTCGCCTTCGTTCCTGCCGCCGAGCTGAACGCGTTTACATTCAAGCCCGCTGCTCCTAGCTTCACGTTTGTTTCCTTCAACTTGCTACGAGGAAATAGACGCGCTGGAAGGCTGTTCGTAAGCAACGATTATAGCCATGGCACACGCATTGCTGTGACGAACGTAATGTGCAATGAATGCGATTCAGTAGCCCTGAATCAAGCTTCGGCGGTGGTCGGGTCAATCACCGAGCGAACCTCAGACACCTTGTTCGCCGGGAATCCACCCTCGCTGGCATGCTTACGGACAGAGGCCTCATCTGGCGCGATATAGACGCAGTAAATCTTGTTGTCAGTCACATAGCTATGCACCCACTGGATCTGCGGGCCCATGCTCTTGAGCACACCGCAAGACTTCTGCGAGATGCCAGTGAGTTCCTCAGGGGTCAGTTTTCCTGCATTGGGTATCTCGCGCTCAATCACGTACTTGGGCATGGTCGGCCTCCGGCAATTCGCAAACATCTTAGCCGAAGGCCTACCTGCTTGTCTTTCGCTCAAACCGCGACAGAGTGCCCCACCCTGGTCGCAATCCGGTCAGGCGAAAAACAGGAACTCTTCGCGGCGTTCGGCTGAATCACCTGCTCCGCGAAGCGCTCCATCTCTTCCAACTGCGGACTGAATTGCAGCAATAGCAGATCGACGCCCGCATCTTCGAATTCGGCGATTCGCTCAGCAACGCATTCAGGCGTGCCGACCAACCCCGAGCGCAGTCCTCGGTTGGAGACGGAGTAATCCTCGAGCGAAACCTTCTGCTCAAGTTGCGTCCCATTCAGCCACTGCTGGTAGTTGTTGTATCCCGCCGCGGACTGGCTCACGTCCGTTATGCGTTGCACTTCGCGTTCGGCTTCTTCACGCGAATCGCGTAACACGACATATCCCGCGACGCCGAACTTCATCGGCGGCAGCCCATGTTTTGCGCGGCGCTCGCTCAAGTCCGCGATCTTCTTACGGATGGCACTCGGCGGGTCGCCGTGCATTACATACGCGTCACACTGCGAGGAGATCAAGTCCTTTGCCGCTGGCGATTCTCCTCCCGCATAGATCACCGGATGAGGACGCGACACCGGCTTCGGCTGGAGTAGTGTGTTGTCCACGTTGTAGTACTTGCCTTTGAAGCTGAACTGTTCCTGCTGCCAAACACCTTTCACCACCGCGAGCCACTCGGCGGTGCGCGCATAGCGGTCGTCATGCTGGTCAAAGTGGACGCCGTACTGCCTGGCTTCCTCTTGCCACCACGAAGAGACAACATTGAGCGACACGCGCCCGTTGCTGATGTGGTCGATGTTCGCCGCCTGCTTGGCGAGAAGTGCAGGTAGATGAAACGTGGGACGCACTGCCACCATCAGCTCCAGCTTGCGCGTGACTGCTGCCAACGCTGCTGCGGTGGACCACGCGTCGAGCGA
>JAICLA010000016.1 GCA_025927695.1 Terriglobales bacterium
CGCAGTCCACTCTCCCACTCCGCGTATGGAACGCAACCGCTGAATCGCTTCTTCCACGGTTCCGAATGTGCGAAACAGATTCGCATCGCGCGCCGCAGTCTCCGCCAGAGCCCTGAGAGCTGCCTTTCGAGCAGTAGGCATGCCCAACTCGCGCAGGCTCGCATGCGTCATTGTTTCGGCCTCCGGAAACAGAACACGCAGCCCCGGATGTGCCGCCGAGATTTCTTTTGGAACAGCGCGGCCATAGTGTGTTGCCAGTTGTCCCGCGAGCCGCCGCGCGGCGGACACGGTGATCTGCTGTCCCAGTACCGCTCTCACGGCCAGTTCGAAGCCGTCCCACCCACCGGGCGCTCGCAAGCCCGGACGTTTCTTAACAATCGCAGCCATACGCGGATCGCTCGACAGATGTTCGCTGATGGTCTCAATGTCCGCGCCAAGATCGAAGACCCGGCGCACGCGCGAAACGATCGCGGGCAAGTAGCTCACATCAGGCACGCGCATCGTCACCAGCAAGCTGTGGCGCTGAGGAAGGTGCGCCACTTCGACCGATCCGGCGGTCTTCCCCACGCTTACGGTGCGTAAGTACCGGCCGTCATCAACCACTTCCACGCCCTCGATCGCTCGTGCCCGCAAGTACTCCAGCATCGAATCCCAATCGTAAGGCGGCCGATACTGCAAACGCAGGGTGACCGCCGCGTCCGCATCGTCCGTTAGTGCTGACGTCTTATGCCGCAGCGCACTCGGCGGACGTTGAAACAACGCTTTGAACTTCTCATTGAATCTGCGCACGCTGCCGAACCCGGAAGCCAGGGCGACGTCCGCCATCGGCATGCGCGTCTCATGGATCAGGTGTTTGGCAAATAGCACTCGTCTCGTCTGCGCTACCGAGACCGGCGACGCACCCAAATGCTGCATGAACAACCGGCGAAGTTGTCGGCTCCCGATTCCCAGTCTCGACGCCAGCGCTTCAACATCTTCTTCCCCATCGAGCAGCCCTTCGTTGATCAGCGCTAGCGCTCGTGACACGGTATTCGAAGTACCACGCCACGAAGCAAGGTCGGGGGCCGTCTCAGGACGGCAACGCAAACAAGGCCGGAACCCCGCTTCATGCGCTGCGGCGGCAGAGCCGAAATACCGGCAATTCTGAAACTTCGGACTACGCGCAGGGCAGATCGGCCGGCAATAGATCCCGGTGGAGGTCACGCCTACATAGATCAGCCCATCAAACCGCGCGTCGCGAGTGCGAAACACGCGATAACAAGCTTCGCGATCCGGTAATTCCATGCCCTGAGTCTCTCATGTCAAAAGGCAGAATATCGCGGTTTTCGGACACGATGGCTAGGTCGCCCAGGAGAGCTTCTCCTCACGCATCTGCCGCCAGTCGGTACTGCCATAGCTGGTAGTACACTATGTGCCGAAGAGGAGCTCCTAATGGACACAGCAGCCACCCGCGGCAAGATCAACGACATGAAAGAAAAAGCGTCTGACTTGATGGACCAAGCCTCAGAATTCGGCGAGCGCTTCAACCGCACCGCGGAAGACGTGATGCGGCAATCGCGTCGCGCCATTGGCCGCATGCAAGACTCAGCCGAAGACGCACTCGCTGACACGCGCCAGAACATCCGCCGCAAACCGTTCGAGTCAGTAGCCATCGCCGCAGCGATCGGCGCCGGATTCGGTGTGCTGCTTGGATACCTACTCGGTTCCCGCGATCGCGACTAACACTGGCCGCATCCAACGCATAGAGACGTTGGAGGAACCATGGCCTTTTCAAACCGCAGCAAAAACGAACGCGCAACCGACTCCGCCGGGCAATCCGGAGACACGCAGGACATTCGCAACAAAGCCGGCGCTGATTCCGAAAGCGTCGAAGAATTATTGGAAGAAGGCAATGCTTTCGAAGCGGGCATAGTAAGTGGCGTGGACCGCGCCGATGGCGAACAAGGCGGCGAAGTCGTCACGCATGAGATCCCCGAAGACGACGTGCCCACTGAGTACGAAGACCGCGACCGAAAAGCCAGTTGAGCTGCGGCAGTGCGGTCCAACAATTGCTTGGTTGCGAACCGCACTATGTCGTCAACAGTAGAAGCTTTTTCAGATAGCAGGGCCCTGCCTTCGGTTGTGGGGACGATTCATCGTCCCGCCAGACCATCGCGAGACGCGCTGGTACTCACTCATGGCGCGGGTTCTGATCACAACGCTCCACTATTAGTATCGCTCGCAACCGCGCTCGCGGAGACCGGGGTCACCGTACTACGTTGTGATCTTCCCTTTCGCCAGCAGCGCAGGTCAGGCCCTCCACGCGGAGATGGCTCAGAAGACCGCGCCGGACTGGAGCGCGCTATCGAACTGTTTCGAGCGACTAGCGCAAAGCGCATATTCCTGGGCGGTCAGTCTTACGGCGGACGCCAGGCTTCCATGCTCGTAGCCAATATTCCCCACTTCGCTGACGGTCTGCTGCTACTCTCGTACCCTCTTCACGCGCCGGGCAGACCCGACCAGCTCCGCACCAAGCATTTACCGAACATCCACTTGCCCACTCTGTTCGTGAGCGGCAGCAAAGATCCGTTCGGCACGCCGCATGAACTAAAAACTGCGATCAAGTTGCTTCCCGCCCGAACCTCGTTCCTGTCCATTGATGGCGCAGGGCACGATCTAGGTTTTGGCAAGCGCGCGAGCAAGAGATTCCAAAGCGTGCCCACCCAGATCGCGGAGGCATTCTCCAAATTCTTCTCCCAGTCGTAGCAATAAGAAAGCCGCTCCGAAGAGCGGCTTTAACACTACCCGGAATTCCTAGCCCAATATCTTACGGCGAACTGCTCCACCCAATCCGAGCAACGAAGTTCCCAAAAGAAAAATCGAAGACGGCTCCGGAGTTGCCACTTGATCCAGCGTGGTCTCACCCAGCTGCACAACGAATTGGGATGTCTGTGTCGCCGTCAAGTTGACCGGACCAGTTCCCAGAGCGGAGATCTCAGCTAAAGTGAGAGTGTCACTCCATGCAGTCGGGCTCTGATTGCTGTAGCAGCCCGCGAATTCAACGCACTGTGCGACCAAGATGGTTCCGAGATAGACATTCGCTCCGGCCGAGTTCGGTGCAACGGAGTTTCCGAAGAATCCGCTGATCGTGATCGAAGTATCGCCAGGATTTATGTTGAACGTGCCTATCGTAAATGTGGTGGGTGTGCAGGGATCGGCGTTGCAAGTAGAACCGGTGAACTGACCGATCGTCTGAATGTCATCAGCGTTGGCAAAAGACGCAACGCTGACGCAGAACATCAACAGAAGAAAGAGAGTGCTGAATCTGGATTTCAAAGTGGCGCCTCCAATGCGTTTTGAGCTATGTACCCGGGCCCAGAGAAGACTTGTCTTTACAATTGCATTTCCAGCACCAAAGTGTAAGTCGTTAATAATAGGGGTCGTAATGCGATATTGTTGCGGGCGGAAGTGCAGTTTCTTGCACTTTTCATGCATAAGCTGCCACCAGCTTTAGGGGAGGCCGCGAGTGAAATCCTGACCAAGTCTGAGCAAATACGAAGGCGCGCAGAACGTCGCGTTGACCAATTTAGTGAAAATATTGGCGTCCCCGACGGGATTCGAACCCGTGTTATCGCCGTGAAAGGGCGGTGTCCTAGGCCGGGCTAGACGACGGGGACGCTTGATCGCACGCGATGCGCGCAACATTCACTGCTGTGGCCAGCAGAGACTTAATTGTAACAGAGGAGTGAATCCAGACGCGACGCACTCTGCTTCGAAAAAACGGGCGCTAATTCGCCAGCGCGCTCTCTTCGTTGTCGTGAAATTCAAATACTTTGTCCAGCCGCGTCACGTGGAAAGCTTGGCGCACGGTGTTGTTCGCACCAACTACTTTCAGCGTGCCACCGTTCGCTTTGATAGCTGAATGCGCGCGGATCATCGTGCCGATACCGGAGGAATCCACCATGGTGACTTTTGTCAGATTAATGACTAGAGCCTTTGCGCCATTGCCCAGGGCTTCGGTCCACTTGGCGCGGAATTCGTCCACCGGGCCGCCCAACGCGAGCCGCCCATCTACGTCCACAATTACCGCGTCACCTTGCTTCCGGATCACCGCCGCCATCTTGTACTCCCTTGGGGATTCTAGCGGAGATGATACACCGAGTTTCCCAACCCACAAATGAGATTCTGACACGCCTTAAGATTGAATTAAACGGGAAACAGGAAACCGGTCCTATTGCACCTTCTGCAACTTCGCGATCAGCTTCTGCGCCAGGTTCTCATCGGACTCTGACCACAGCACACGCCCGCTTATGCCGCAGTTCTTTTCCACGTCGTGCACAAAGTTCACCAGCTTTTGCACGTTCGACTTCACACGCACTGCGACTGCAGGGGTGAAGTCTCCGTCGTGAAGGTAAGGCGTATCCATGCCGAAGTCGATCTGCACGTGCCCGTTCTCCTGATACGTGCCTTCTTCAAACTCTTTTCCAAACGCGCAGAACGCGACCGGTTGCGGCTGCAAAATCCATGTTTCGTCCAAGTCGCCTTCCTGCTTCGGCACCCACACATCCCATAGCGCTTCAAATTCGTAGCCGTAATCTTCATGCAGGAATTCCGACGCGCGCTGCACCGCTTCTTCCGCGCCGGTGCGAAAGTCATAGCTCTCTTCAAACACGCTAGGTTCGTTGAATGAGATGGGATGCACAGCCAGATATCCGACCCCCGGCATAGTCTGCGAGAACGGGAATTGCTTCATTACCGAAAGCAAGCGCGGCATCATCTCCGCTTCAGAAAAACTAGGAAACCAAAGATTGAGATAAAGTTGGTCGGCCATCTTTGTATTTGGGATGCTTATTTTTCTGTCTGCGTCACGATCTCAGAAAAATCGGCGATCGTGGAGAAATCTCGCAACATCTGCGATAACAAGGCGAGGCGATTGGCGCGGACCTTCCCGTCGTCCACCATCACCATCACCTTGTCAAAGAACGTATCAAGCGCGGGACGCAACTTGGCGATCTCCGCCAGTGCACCGGCGTAATCATGCTTCTTGCGCAGCTCGGTGACGCGAGGTGCGGTGTTCTTTACCGCGTCTGCGAGTACTTTCTCGGCAGGCTCAGCGGCGAGAGAGGCGCTGAATTCCTGCGCCGGCAGCTTCCCCGCTTCCTTCGCCTGTCGCAAGATGTTCTTAATGCGCTTGAACGCGACAGATATCGGTTCGAAATCTGGCGTCTTACGAACTGTGGCGATCGCTTCCGCTCGCGTCAGTACATCTGTCACGCGATCACTTCCTGCTGCGAGTACTGCGCCTACTTCGTCATACGCGAAACCGCGGACATCTTTCAGGTAGAACTCCAGGCGCTCGCGGAAGAAAGCAGTAATAGCATTCTCGTATTCGTCCAGCTTCACAAACTTCTTCTCAGCTGCCGATCCTTTGTACCCAGCGAGGGCCTCGCGGAAAAGTATCCGCAGATCAACCGGCAGCCCGTGCTCCACGATCGTCTTCACTATGCCGTTGGCCGCGCGTCGCAATGCGAACGGGTCCTTTGAACCGGTAGGCTGCATTCCCAGCGCAAACATTCCCGCAATGCTGTCGGCCTTATCAGCCAACGCGACCATCGCCGCCTCGGGAGTGCGCGGTACGTAGTCTTCCATAGAAGCAGGTTTGTATTGGTCGTAGATCGCGTCCGAGACTGCGGGCGGAAGCTTCTGCGCTCGCGCATAAAGTCCGCCGACAACACCTTGCAGTTCAGTGAACTCCTTTACCAGCTCAGTCGTGAGGTCCGCCTTCGCCAGCCACGCGGCTTCATGCGAGGCATTGCGATCGATCTTGTGTTTAGGACGGTCGAAGTCCGCACCGCCGATATCTACCAATCGCGCCATACGCGCAGCCTTGTCGTAATAGCTACCGAGATCTTTCTGGAAAGTGACATTCTTCAACATTTCCACGCGTTGCTTAAGGGGGATCTTTTGGTCAGTCTCCCAGAAAAACTGCGCGTCAGCGAATCGTGCGCGCAGCACTCGTTCGTTGCCATGACGAATAAGCCCGTCCGGATCGCCATCCGTATTCAGCACCGCCAGAAAATACGGCGCCAACTTGCCGTGCGCGTCTTCGATAGCGAAGTATTTCTGGTGGTCACGCATCACGGTGACAAGCACTTCTTCCGGCAGCGACAGAAACTGCTTGTCAAAACTACCGAGGATGACGGACGGATATTCCGTCAGATTCACAACGGTGTTGATGAGCGCATTGTCAGCCCGCCATCGCGCGCCGGGAATCGTTCTCGTCGCCGCGTCCAGCGCCTTCTCGATACGCTTCTTGCGGTCGGCGGGCGAAACAATAACCTTCGCCTTTTCTAACGTTTCCGCGTAGTCCGCAGGCGCAAATATCTTCACCTCGCCTTTATGTAGAACGCGATGTCCTTCCGACTGGGCTCCAGCTTTAATGCCGGCAAACTCCAGCGGAACAACTTTGTCGTCCAGCTTCGCCACGATCCAGCGCACCGGACGGACAAACCGCTCCGGCTTTCCCGCACGCCAGTACATATTCTTCGCCCAATAGATCGACGCGATCTCTTTGGGAAGAAGTTCCGCGAGCACGTCAGCGGCGCCACGCCCCTTCTTCTCCACCGTCGCCGCTAGGTATTCACCTTTGGCATTGGTGATCTTCGTGAGCTTATCGACAGAAACTCCCACTTTCTTCGCAAATGCTTCCGCCGCCGGCGTGGTAACGCCATCCTTATATGCGACCTTCGTGGATGGCCCAGTCACTTCTTCTTTGAGGTCTGCCTGACTGGCCTTCACTCCTGACAGTTTCACAGAAATACGCCGCGGGGTTGAAAAACCAGTCGCCGAGCCGCCGTCAATCAGGTTTTCGCGAGTAAGCAACTCTTGCGTCCGCCGCGCAAGTTCCTCTCGCGCACCATCCACCATCCGCGCAGGAATCTCTTCCAGCCCGATCTCGAGTAAGAAATCCGCCATCAGCTCTTCCCCGCCGCGACCGCAGGCTCATTCGCCGTAGCCGACTGCTGCTCCGCATAAGACTTCGCCACGCCGACAGCCAGCGCACGAATCCGCGCGATCACTCCAACGCGCTCCGTCACTGAGATCGCACCGCGAGCATCCAGCAGATTAAAGAGATGCGAACACTTCAGGCAAAGGTCAAACGCCGCCAGCATCGGATACCGGCTAGCATCCGTCTCCGACTTCTTCGCCACCGGAAATCCATCGATCAGCGCTTTGCACTCGGCCTCATAAAGACGCAGATGCTCCCACGTCTTCTCCACATCTGCCGCTTCGAAGTTGTAGGCCGAGAACTGCACCTCTTCCGCGTAACGCACGTCGCGATAGGTGATCTCTCCGCCCGTCTTCGGATCGCGCGCCCAAACAATGTCGTAAACACTTTCTTTGTCCTGCAAGAACGCGCAAAGGCGTTCAAGTCCGAAAGTCAGCTCGGCCGAAATGGGATCCAAATCCACGCCGCCGCATTGCTGGAAATAAGTGAACTGCGTCACTTCCATCCCGTCGAGCATCACCTGCCATCCGATGCCCCATGCGCCTAGCGTCGGCGATTCCCAATTATCTTCCTCAAACTTCAAGTCATGCTTACGCAGGTCGATCCCAATCGCCTGCAAAGATTGCAGATACAGCTCCTGCACATTCGGCGGCGGCGGCTTTAGGATCACCTGGCACTGCGTGTGTTTGAACAGCCTATTCGGATTCTCGCCATACCGTCCATCCGCCGGACGCCGCGATGGCTGCAAATAGCAAACGGAAAACGGCTTCGGCCCGAGTACGCGCAGGAAAGTCTCTGGAGACATCGTCCCCGCGCCCATCTCCACGTCATAAGGCTGTTGCAGGATACATCCCTGCTCCGCCCAGAACTTCTGCAGCGTGAAGATTAATTCTTGAAATGTAAGTGGCTTGCTCATTCCTCGTTGATCAGTCCAACTTATCCAACATTGCGGCCGTGACGAGCTTCTTCTCAATGTGGCGTTCAATGCGTTGCGTCAAAAACTTTCTCAAATCTGCACCACGCTGTCTTGGCCACGGAGCGCCCGCAAACTTATCGACAGGCGCCCTAAACATCTCTTCCGCGATTCCCCGCGATTCCGGCAACATCTCTGCACTAGCCAGCCGTTTGTGCTCGATGCACATCAAGCCGTCGGCCATTTGGTGGTAGTACGCCTTGCTTCCATTCAGCACGACGCCGCACTCCAGGCAGACATGTAATTCCGGCAGCAGTCCTAACAAGCGCACGATCCACAGATCAAAATACGTCAGCGCCATCCATATCGAACCCGCGCGAATGTGTTTCAAGACCGCGATGGCTAATCGAAAAACATCGTCATGCGCTTCGCGGTCCGGCAACAACTGGTCCAACATCTCCGCCACGTAACCCAACGCCACCGCGCGATGGTAGTCCACAGTCTGCGTTAACGGCGAATCCAGGACCTCACAGGAATCGATGCGCGTGAGATCTATCTCCGGACGCTCTCGCTCTTCCCAATACACCCGCACATAAGTCAGCGGCTCTAACGCCCCGCCAAAACGCTTCTTTGACTTCTTGGCTGATCGCGCCACGCCGCGCACTTTTCCTTCTGTCCGCGTGAAAAAAGTGACCAGCAGGTCTGCCTCTCGCATGGGATAGCTGCGCAGTACGATCGCTTCCGATTGCTTCAGCGCCATGGAAGTCTCGATTGTAAATGATTGCCTGTACATGATGGATGCTCCGTGCGTCGCCCTTCGCGCATTTAACGACTACGGAGTTTCTTCTTTGCCGTCTTCCGTGGCTTAGATCTTTTTGCAGGTTTTCCTAGTGAAGCCTGCGTCCGCTTCGGCAGCTTCGCCAACACCAGTCCATACGATTCGCGGATCAACTCTTTGATCTCCGCATCTCGCAGCACGTCTCCCGACTCCAGCGTCACCCAGTGATTCCGCGCCATGTACGCCGCCGGCTTTATGCCTTCGATCTCTATCAGTTCAGCAAACCTCTCGAGCGTGCATTTGAAAGATGCAAAATGGCCCTCGGAAGGCGCAAGTGCGGTCACCGTGAACATCTTCTTGCCGATGAGAAAACAGAGGTCGTTTCCCCATTTGATGTCTTCTTCTGCATGTGGCAAAGAGAGACAGAAAGTTCGCAGCGCTTCGGATCTCATTCAATATCCCGCTGGCGATGGTCTCGCCTCAAAACCCACACTAGATAAGCGACAATCGCGAGGTTCGCGATAAGCAAAACGACTTTGCCCAAGTGAAAATGATGAAAGAGTTCATACACCTCCAGTGGCAAGAATGAACTGGTCGCGATAATGGTGAAGTACTCCGCCCAGTGTTTTTCGAGTAATAGGCCTATGCCTTCCGTCAACAGCAGCGCCGAGTAGAAAAACGATCCCGCGCTAATGGCTTTCAACTGGCGGTCATCCACTGCCATGAGCTTCTCTATAACATGATGCAGGTAGCGATTGTCCGGATCGACGCGCAACGCATTGATCCAATTCGTGACGGTGTCTTCCATGTCATGGTGAAGATAGTGAAGGGCGCCAATGGCTACGACAATAAGGCTGGCGCCTTTAAGCAGCTTTAGCACTGCGATCAGCCAGAGTCCCGTGTCCCGTTTTCGCTTCATCGGCATCCAGCTTCATATACGCCGCGCACCGTGGCAAGCAAATTCCGTTTTGAGGATAATGTCCGCTGGTTGCGCCAACTGCGCATTGGCCCTGTATTCATGCGGCCTCGCGCTAGTATCCAATTGGTTAACTCCGTACGTTACTGGCGTAACTTTTCAACTTTCTCAGTCGCATTCATTATCAATGGGCCTCAAGTTTAAGAAGCCCCCGGTCGATATGACCTTTTAGAAAAAGGAGTAGAGATGAAGTTAAGTTTTCGTAAATTCGCCCCGGTTGTGATGGCGGCAATCCTGACGGTTTCGCTAAGCAGCGTTGCATTCGCTGCAGATCGTACTGCCAAGTCAAAAAGCACCCCGGTTTATCCGGACCTGGCCAAGCGCATGAACATCAGCGGTACCGTGAAGGTAGAAGTCACGGTGGCGCCGAATGGCCATGTGACCAATGCCAAGGCTTTGGGCGGACACCCGCTATTGGTCGAATCCGCGGTTGCGGCGGCGAAGCAATTCAAATATGAAGCCGCTCCCGAAGAGACCAAAGAAGTGGTGGAATTCCAGTTCCACGCGGCCAACTAACTAGATTGATGTTATAGAGGCGGCGGCTCCGGCCGCCGTTTCTTCTTTTGCAAACGGACTGAAATCCGTCCCCTTATCGTAGACATCCGCTCCCTCAGAGCGCTTCAGGCCGTTCACTACTAAATATGTGAGCGGAGTCGCCACAACCTCATAGATCACCTTCGCAAAATATCCTGAAGCGATCAGATTCAAGATCACACTGAGCGGCTGGGTCCCGACAAAAGTAAGCACCATGACCACGGTGGTGTCCACAGCCTGACCGGCGATGGTCGAACCCACAGTGCGCGTCCACAGATGACGGCCGTCAGTGAACAGCTTCATCTTCGCCATCACGTATGAGTTCACGAACTCCCCGGCGCAGAACGCGATGAGGCTCGCGATCACCACGCGCGGCACAAAATTAAAGACCGTGGCATAAGCCGCCTGGTTGTTCCAATCGGGTGCCCCTGGCAGCATCACGATAACTTTCGCCAGCGCGGCCATTAGCCCGCTCGCTAGAAAGCCCGTCCAGATGGCACGCCGTGACCCCGCATATCCGTACACTTCAGTGAAGATGTCGCCAAATATATAAGTGATAGGAAACAGCAAGATCGCACCACTCACTTTGAAAGGACCAAGCTGGCAGATCTTCGGCGCCACCAGATTTGAGATCAACAGTATGACGACAAATATATGCACCAGCGTTTCATAGTGCCGGTAGTCCTTCAAATGGCGCTGGCTCGCGGCAACATGTCGCAGAGATGGCATGCAGTGAGAATATTCGATTCGTTGGCTTTCTGAAATCTATTCCTTTATCTTCAGGGGCATGCTCCAACCCATCGCCCGCCTGCGCCACGTTCTTCTCGCTGTCCTAATCAGTTTTCTTGTCACAGCTTCCTCCGCCCAACAAACCCCGCCGAAGATCGACGATCTTCGCCCCACGCTGCTCTTCATCTCCATCGACGCCTTCCGCGCCGACTATCTCGCCACAGCGCCTGCTCCGTATCTGCACAAGTTAGCCGCCGGCGGCGTCTCCGGCACCATGTATCCGCAGTTCCCTTCGCTCACCTTTCCCAATCATTACTCCATTGTGACTGGCCTGTATCCCGCGCACCACGGTATCGTTTCGAATGTCTTCCGCGATCCCGCTTTTCCTGACGAGAAGTTCAAATCTTCTGACAACAAAGTGAAGATCGAGTCCCACTGGTGGCTTGGCGAACCCATCTGGGTCACGGCGGAAAAGCAGCACCAACACTCCGCCATCCTCTACTGGCCCGGCTCAGAGGTTGAGATTGAAGGCATCCGTCCCACGCATTGGGAGTACTACAAGAAGGGTCCTGACCCGAATGACAGTGTTGCAGAGTTGCTCAGCTGGTTTGACGTGCCTACTTTGGAGCGCCCCACTGTCTTCGGTCTTTACTTTGAAGACGTCGATGACGCGGGACATGACTATGGCCCGAATTCAGCGGAAGTGAAAGAAGCGATCGCTAAAGTCGACGCCGCCATCGGCAAGCTGCTCGACGGCCTCGCTCAACGCGACATCACCGGTAAGATCAATATCATCATCGTCTCCGATCACGGCATGTCGCAACTCTCACGCGCCCGTATTGACGTGCTCGACGATTTCATCGATCTTTCATCGATTAACGTTATGTATGAGGGTCCAGCATTCGGCTTCTATCCCAGATCGCCTGACCCGAAAAGATTGATCATGCAGATCCAAAAAATCCCGCATGCCAAACTTATTTCGCAGGTATCCGCCCCTGAACGGTTTCACTACTCGGGCAGCGATCGCCTCCCGGCCTACACCCTGTTGATGGACGATGGCTGGTCTATCACTTCAAAAGACTATCTGGACAAGCATCCCAGGTTCGCGACAGGCGGCGCTCACGGCTACGACCCCGAACTCCCGTCGATGCGCGCGCTGTTCATCGCGAACGGCCCGGCATTCAAAGCCGGCAAGAAGATCAAGCCGTTCCAAAATGTCGATCTGTATGATTTGTTCGCGCACCTGCAAGGGCTAACGCCCGCCAAGAATGACGGCACCTTGGAGGTGTTCCTTCCCTATCTGCGGGAATCGGCGAAGAAGAAAGCTGCGGCGAAATAAGTCTAGCTAGCGGCGGTATGCCGCAGGGCCTCGCGGATGGTCATCTCGTTCGGCCCGTACGTGGCAATGAGTTGGCGAAGGTACTCCTCGGTGACCCTCAGTGATTTGGTCCAATACCGGATCTCGTATTCCTGTTCCAGGCTGATCAAGCGCTTGCTGCGTAAATCTTCTGCTGTTGCATTGCTAGACATACGGGGCCCAACCTCTGTATTTCTACCGCTACATCCAGAGATGCTGGATTTTCGGTAGGTTATGCCTCGCCCCCGTGAAATGCTCTCCTTTGGACAGAATCAAGTTGGTAAACTCGGTTGTTCAACCACTGACAACTTCGCCAACTTGTCAGTTTTGTCCAGACGGATTGGCAAGGAGGACGACCCCACCCTTCTTTCCACGAAACTCGTAATCATAGTATTATCAACGACTTATCCAGCCCTTATAGTTTGGCTCCCTACTTGCTAATAACACTAGCGAGGATGAGATAACAGCGATGTCAACCATACCCACAGTCGAACAATTCACCCGGCCCTTCATGGTGAAGCCGGCTACTTCTTCCCTGGCTCGTAATGAGGCCCTGGCTCAGAACATGAAATATTTGACAGACAATGATCATGTTCTGATCATGAGCAAGGCCAAGCCGATTACATTCGGCAAAAACGAGCCACTGATTCGTGAAGGCCAACCGAGCCCCGCTTTTTACATGATCCGTTCAGGCAGCGTTCGTGTGCAACGCGGTAGTACTGCATTGGCCACACTTCGCGCCGGCAATGTTTGCGGCGAAATGACTCTGCTGGAGGCCTCCCCCGCCAGCGCGTCCGTTATCGCCGATGACGTCGTGGTTGTCGACGCGGTGGACGTCGAGAACATGCGCGAGATCTTCCTGGCCTTCCCGCACCTCGGCTCCCGCTTCTATCGCTCGATCGCTCTTACGCTATCCAGCCGTCTGCGTGATACTTCTTGCCGCCTGACGGACCTCGAAAAGAAAGCTAAGAACTCCACCGATCCCAACATGAGCATGGGCCTGCGCCAGTGATCAAGAAACATCGGGAAACGGGAAACAGGAAACGGGAAATCGATTTATGAGTACACACGCTATCGCATGGTTTGACGACGACATTCTCGGCTTAGACAACGCACCGCAAGCCACCGAGGGCGCACGTTGCGAGCGTCGCTGGGAGCGTACGAAGATCGACGTTCGCATCCGCGTCACTTATCCGCTGGGCAAAGACACTGAGATGATTGACGGCCAAGGCCACGACGTGAGCGAAGGCGGCATGGGCACTTACCTCCCAGTCGATCTCAATGTAGGCGACAACGTCGTCGTGGAACTGGTTCGCCGCTACGGACAACCGCGAATCACCTTCTCAGGCAAGGTAAGCAACCGCAATGGATTTCGTTATGGGATCGAATTCGTTGCCGTAGAGGACGAGCAACGCGCCGTACTGATGAACGCCATCACCGGCACAGCAAATTAATCCTTCGCAGCTTCCACGAGTGAGCCGGCATTTTTTGCTCACTCATTTTTTTTGCGTGCTGCAATGCGTTACTATTATTGCGCTCGGAGTCGAAAGCAGATATCGCGTCACACGTTTTGCTGCGACTCAGCATCTAAATAAATATGGCAGCCAAAGCTCGCGGAAATCCGAATTGGGGAAAGGCGTCAGCCACGCCGGCGCCGGTAGTCCCTACGTCTTTTGAAGGTGTGGTCAGCAAACTCGGATTGAAACCGTCAGAGTTTGTGCATTCTGCTCAACTCAAAGATTGGGTGCGCAAGAACCGCAACAGCAAGTTCGTGCCGCAAGATCTGCTGGAAGCCTGGGAATTCGAAGTCGACGCCGGCTTCTGATCCCGCGGTTTGCCGCAACGGGCTTCATCACTTATACTCAAAGAGTACCGACGGGCACTTGAAGCTTCGGGCGGTTAGCTCAGTTGGTTAGAGCACCTGCCTTACAAGCAGGGGGTCGTAGGTTCGAGTCCTACACTGCCCACCATTTGCATAGGTACCGCTTGGCGCTGACAACGCCCTAGCGTAACAATCAGATCGCACTGCTCACCTTCCAATCCAGAGCAAAAGTGCAACCACTCTCACAAGTGGGGACGTAGTTCAGTTGGTTAGAACGCTGCCCTGTCACGGCAGAGGCCGCGGGTTCGAGTCCCGTCGTCCCCGCCATTCAATCTTTAACTTCTTATTTCACCTGCGCTAGCCCCATAACGACCTCATCAAGCTTGTCCAGTACCTCGACCCACCCTCTAATTTGACCGCTGTTCTTGGCGCTCTCCATGGGTTCATTTCCAATGAAGGTCAGTTTCGTCTTGCCATTTCCCATGTCCTCGAAAATGGTCACGTCATAGGCGTCTTGTACGGCCTCATGCTCGATTCCTAGCTCCTCGGGATCGATCTTGTTTCCCTTCGAGTCTGCAAAGTACATCAAGGAAACGATCTTCTCGTGGGAACAATCTCATGGTATTCAACCCCATTCCAAAACTCCCGCCCATCTGGTGCCTTCGTGCAGCAAAGCAACCTTCCACCAAGACGAAAATCCATTTGGCAATCGGTCACGGTAAAGCCCTTCGGCCCCTACCATTGCTCCACATACTTTGGATCCGTCCACGCCTTCCATACCAGCTCACGCGGGGCATCAAAAACGCGTGTGACGACCATCCGCTCTGCCGCATTAACTGTGCTTTTTGCCATTTTTGGCCTCCGCTCTCTTCATTTTTGGCAACCCATCTCTCTAGTCATTCATCAATTTCAAGGACTTAGCGTTTCTTGACTCAACCTTGGGCTACGGAATGACGTGCTTCCCGATTGAGTATCTCTGCACGAGAGGAACTCTACCATTATCGCTGCCCTCCGTTCCAACACTCATATTCTGCAACAATATTCGTCATAAGAAATCCTTTTGACTACATCAGATAAACCCAGTAACGGCGGCTTACTTCTATGCGTTGACGACGAACCCGTCGGGCTATCCATCCGCAAGATGACCCTCGAGTCACAAGGCTATCGCGTCCTGACAGCCGAGAACGGGTCTGAGGGTCTCTCCATTTTCGGCACTCAGCTGGTTGATCTGGTCGTCCTCGATTACAAGATGCCGGGCATGAACGGCGATGTGGTGGCGGTACGCATGAAACAGATGAACCCTTCTGTCCCCATTCTCATGCTTTCCGCGTACGTGGACCTGCCGCGCGAAACGCTCGATGTCGTAGACGGATACCTCACCAAGGGCGACGGTCCGCCCGCAATGTTGCATGCCATCTCCAAACTATTGGAATCAAGTCGTGCATCCAAGATCTCTCCGGGAAATTGATACATAGACCATGCGTGATCGAACTCCTCACAAAGCTCCACAAATGACCGTCGCCGATCAGGCCGCTCTTTTAGACCTGACCTCTGACGCCATCATCGTCCGCGACGAAACGGGCAACATCAAATTCTGGAATCGCGGCGCGGAAGAGCTCTACGGCTGGTCTCGAGAAGAAGCGTTGGGCCGCACCACACACGAGTTGCTGAAGACTCAGTTCCCTATTGAGTTATCTGAGCTCGTCAAGCATATCCGCCAGAAAGATCGGTGGCAGGGTGAGCTGACCCAATTCAAGAAAGACGGAAGCCAGATCACGGTTCTTTCGCGCTGGGGATTGCTACCCACCAAGAAGGACTCCGATCAGCCTGACCTGATGGAGACCAACACTGACATCACGGCCCGCAAGCACAACGAAGATCTCATTCGCGAACAGCGGGAATGGCTGCGTACCACCCTCAATAGCATCGGCGATGCAGTCATAACCACGGACGCTGAAGGTCTTATTACGCTCATGAATCCTATTGCGGAAAAGCTGACAGGGTGGACCTTCAGGGAGGCCAAGCACAAGCCACTTGAAAAGATCTTCCGCATCATCAACCAGGAGACCCGCAATACAGTTGAGAATCCCGTCGATAAAGTCCGGCGACTGAATGCGGTCGTTGGCTTGGCTAACCATACACTTCTTATCGACAAGACCGGGCAAGAGATCGCTATTGACGACAGTGGCGCGCCCATCTTCGATCCCAATGGAAAACTCGCGGGAATAATTCTGGTATTCCGTGACGTGACGGAGCAACGCAAAGCGGAGATGGCAACCGCGCAATTAGCTGCCATTGTTGAACACTCCGGTGATGCCATCGCCACCAAAAACTTGCACGGCATCATTCAGACATGGAATGCGGCAGCGGAACGCATCCTTGGCTATAAAGCCGAAGAAATAATCGGAAAGTCGGTCACGATGCTCATCCCGCCCGACCGATTGAACGAAGAAACAGAGATTCTTGGACGTATCCGCAGCGGGCGGCCCTTCGGTCGAATGGAGACCATTCGACTCGCGAAGGGTGGCAGACCTATCCACGTATCAGTCGGCGTCTCTCCCATCAAGGACTCAGCCGGAAACGTCATCGGAGCTTCTAAAGTCCTTCACGACACCACGGAACTCGCCAATGCCCGCGAAGCATTGCTGCGCGAGAAGGAATGGCTGCATACCACCCTTACCAGCATCGGGGATGCGGTTATCGCCACAGACACCCAGGGATTGATCACGCTGATGAACCCGGTTGCGGAGAATCTCACAGGATGGTCATTCAAAGAAGCAAAGGGCAGACCTCTCGCCGAAGTCTTTCGCATCGTGAATCAGGATACCCGGCAAGTAGTAGAAAACCCGGTCGAAAAGGTACGTCGCTTGAACCGCGTCGTCGGTTTGGCGAATCACACAATTCTTATCGCCAAAGATGGCCAAGAGCGTGCTATCGACGATAGTGGCGCCCCAATCTTCGATCCGGATAGGAAGCTGGTAGGTGTTGTTCTTGTCTTCCGTGACGTTACTCAGCAGCGTCAGTTGGAGTCCGCATTGCAGTCCAATGAAAGATTGGCGCTGGCTGGCCGTCTCGCCGCCACCATCGCGCACGAGATTCACAATCCCCTGGATACTGTCGGCAATGTGCTCTTCCTTCTTGAACAGCAATTAGCTCAACAGCCGCAGGTTGCACAATTGCTGAAGACCGCGCAAGGTGAAGTCCGGAGAGTAACAGAGATCAGTAAGAGCATGCTTAGCTTGCACCGCGAAACACGCACGGCATCGCCGGTAAATCTGGCTGAGCTTCTCCGCGGCGTAGTCAACCTGGTGAATGAGACCATTGCCAAAGGCCGGCGAACCATCACTATCGTGCCTGGCTTCGAAGGCGCGATAGAAGCCTATCCATCCGAACTGCGCCAGGTCTTTACCAACGTAGTGAAGAATGCGGTGGAGGCGACACAGGAAAAAGGCGAGATCAAGATTTACTCTGAAGTCGCCACGGAGTCCGGTGTAGATGGCGTGCTCGTTCGCGTGGTTGACAACGGCGCCGGCATACCAGCGCACATGCAGTCCAAACTCTTCAATCCGTTTGTGACAACGAAGGAAGAGAGCGGCACCGGCTTAGGCTTATGGGTGAGCCGCAGCATGTTGGAAAAACACGGCGGCAGCATTCGCCTCAGCAGCAGCGTTGAACCGAAAGACCCCGGCACGACTGTCTCCATCTTCTTGCCTCTGACAATCGCCGCACATAAACACAGCCAGAGCCAGCACTCCTGAGAATACGGGCCTCAACGCCCCGGGTCGTAATTCAGGTTCGGCCCCAGCCAACGCTCGACCTCAGCCGTTGTCCACCCCTTGCGTCGGCTGTAATCCTCCACCTGGTCGCGCTCGATCTTCCCCAGGCTGAAATATCGCGACTGCGGGTGGGCAAAATACAGACCACTGATGCTCGACCCAGGCCACATGGCAAACGATTCCGTTAACACGATGCCCGCATTCGTGGTTGCATCAAGCAACCGCCATATCTCGCCCTTCTCCGTGTGGTCTGGGCACGCGGGATATCCCGGCGCCGGCCGTATCCCGCGATATTTCTCATGTATCAATTCTTCAGTACTGAGATTCTCTGACTGCCCGTAGCCCCACTCGTTGCGCACGCACTTGTGCAGACACTCCGCAAAAGCTTCCGCCAAACGGTCAGCCAATGCCTCAGCCATGATCGCGTTGTAGTCATCATGCTTCGCGCGATACGAATCTGTTAGCTCCTTCAGTCCGATCCCGCTAGTGACTGCGAAAGTTCCAATGTGGTCCTGCAACCCATATTCTTTGGGCGCAATGAAATCCGCAAGCGACCGGCAAGGCTCATTGCCTTCCTTATTAGCCTGCTGACGCAGAAAATGAAACCGACCGATCACCTTCTCGCGTTTCTCATCGGCATACAACTCAACGTCATCGCCGACCGCCCGCGCCGTAAATAGTCCATACACGCCGCGCGCCGTGATCAACTTCTTCTCAATGATCTGGTCCAGCATCGCGTTCCCTTCTTTGAACAACTGCCGTGCCTGCTCACCTTGCGTCTCATGCTCAAGTATCCGGGGATACACGCCCTTTAACCCCCATGCATGAAAGAACGGTGACCAATCGATGAACTCGCGCAACTTCGCCAGCGGAAAATCTTCCAGTACCCGCACGCCGGTAAAACTCGGCGCCGGAATATCTTCTTCGCGCCACGCGATCGGCGTCCTTCGCCTCCGCGCCTCTTCCAGGGACACCGTCTGCTGCTTAGGCGCGGCATGCGCCTTTCGGATCGCCTCATACTCGCCGCGATGCTGCTCCACAAACGTCGTTCGCGATTCATCGCTCAACAGGCTCGTGGTCACCGGGACCGCGCGACTGGCGTCCACAATATGTACTACTGGCTCGCTGTAGTGCGGCGCAATCTTCACCGCAGTATGCGCTCGGCTCGTAGTTGCGCCGCCGATCAGCAGCGGCAATTTGAATCCTTGACGCTCCATCTCGCGCGCCACATGCACCATCTCGTCGAGCGACGGTGTGATCAGTCCGCTCAGCCCGATGATGTCCGCCTTCTCCGCCTTCGCACGTTCCAGGATCTTCTCGCACGGCACCATCACGCCCATATCGATGACGTCATAGTTGTTGCATGCCAGCACCACTCCAACGATGTTTTTGCCAATGTCGTGCACATCGCCTTTCACCGTCGCCAGCAGAATCTTGCCTTGCGCCTTGACTACCTCGCCCGCTGCCGCGCGCGCTTCTTTTTCCGCTTCCATGTATGGCGTCAACTTCGCAACCGCCTTCTTCATCACGCGCGCCGACTTCACCACTTGCGGCAGAAACATCTTTCCCGCGCCGAACAGGTCGCCCACCACGCCCATGCCGTCCATCAACGGCCCTTCGATCACCGCCAGCGGACGCCCCAACTTCTGTCTCGCCTCTTCCGCGTCAGCCTCGATGTAGGTGTCGATTCCCTTCACCAGCGCATGCGTCAACCGCTCTTCCACCGTCCCGTTGCGCCATTCTTCCGTCTTCTTCTCGACAGCGGCCTTGTCTTTGCCCTTCAGCGTCTCCCCGTATTCGACCAACCGCTCTGTGGCATCCGCACGACGATTCAGCAAAACATCTTCCACCAACTGCTTCAGCTCCGGCTCGATCTCTTCATACACTTCCAACATGCCGGCGTTCACAATGCCCATGTCCATGCCCGCGGAGATCGCGTGATAAAGAAACGCAGAATGGATCGCCTCGCGCACTACATCATTCCCGCGGAAACTGAATGAGATATTCGAGACGCCGCCACTCACCTTCGCGTAAGGCAGGTTGGCTTTAATCCAGCGACACGCATTGATGTAGTCCACCGCGTAGTTGTTGTGCTCGTCCATGCCGGTGGCGACGGTAAGAATGTTCGGATCGAAAATAATGTCTTCTGGCGGAAATCCCACTTCATCCACAAGGATTTTGTACGCGCGCTCGCACACGCGGATCTTGTCTTCGTAACTCGCGGCCTGGCCTTGCTCATCAAACGCCATCACTACGACAGCAGCGCCGTATTTCAAGATCGTCGCCGCATGATTGCGAAAGGTCTCTTCGCCTTCCTTCAACGAGATCGAATTAACAATGCCCTTGCCTTGAAGACACTTCAACCCCGCCTCGATGACCGACCACTTCGACGAGTCGATCATCACCGGCACCTTCGCCACTTCCGGCTCGCTCGCCATCAACTGAAGAAAGCGCGTCATGGCCGCGACGCCATCGATCATGCCCTCGTCCATGCACACGTCGAGCACGTTCGCGCCATTCTCTATCTGCTGGCGCGCAATGCGCACCGCATCTTCGTACTTGCCGTCTTTAATGAGGCGTGCGAACTTCGGCGACCCGGCCACATTGGTCCGCTCGCCGATCATGATGTAAACGTTTTGCTGTTGCGTGAATGGCTGCGACCCGGAAAGTCGCAGCGGCCGGAAACTTACCAAACTTGACTCTGCAGTCTCCTGCGTCACGCTCGACTCCCAGCGTTGACTTGGGAGGCAAACTCTTCCGCGGATGCTCCGAATTTGCGCGGAGGCTGGCCTTCGAGCGCTTTCGCGATTGCCGCAATGTGCTCAGGAGTATTTCCGCAGCAACCACCCGCAATGTTGATTAGTCCCGCGCGCGCAAAATCTCCAAGATATCCGGCCATGTCCTTCGGCCCGAAATCGAATCCCGTCTCTGACAAAGGATTCGGCAATCCAGCATTCGGGTACGACGACACCGCCACGTCCGCTTTCTCCGCCAACTCTTCCAGGAACGGATACATCAGGTCCGGCCCGAGCGAACAATTCAGGCCGACTGACAACGGTTTTACATGCTTTACCGCATTCCAGAATGCTTCAGTCGTCTGGGCAGAGATCATCGTCTCTCCGCCGCGTCCCACCGCCGCAGAGATCATGATTGGGATCTGCTTCCCTTGCTCATCCAATACTTCGCGGATTGCGACCAGCGCCGCCTTCGCGTTCAGCGAATCGAAGATCGTCTCTACCAGCAGCAAGTCCACGCCGCCGGCGATCAGTCCACGCACCTCTTGCGCATAGGCGGTTTTCACTTGATCGAACGTCACAACGCGGAATCCCGGATCATCCGCATCCGGTGAGTTGGAAAGCGACACCGTCAGCGGGCCGAGCGCCCCTGCAACGAACCGTTGCCGCGAGGTGTCATTGCTCACGTGGTCTGCCCATTCTCTACATTGGCGCGCTGACTGCTCGTTGATATCAAATGCCAGATCGCCTAAAAACTTATCCTCGATCACCTTCTGGTAGAACTCGGGATCTTTTCGTCCGCCCCTTTCCCGCGGATCATCCACAAAGAATTCGCTCTGCGCGATACTCGTCGCCCCGAAAGTGTTCGTCTCAATGATGTCCGCCCCGGCTTCCAGAAACCGCCGATGAATATCACAGATCATCTTCGGCTGCGTCAGCGAAAAAAGATCACCATTGTTCAGCAGGCCCTTCTTTGCATCAGCAAAGCGCGTCCCACGAATGTCCGCTTCCGTCATCCCATAGGTGCGAATGGTCGTGCCCATGGCGCCATCAATGATTGCGATGCGGCTCTCCATCACCTTTTCCAGCGGATGTTTTGGGCACTTATTCATGTTTAAATGATGCCCTTCTCAAGCTTTCGATTCAGATATTGCCCAAGCAGGAACACATCTATTATAGCGAGCGCCCATTCGTTGACCATTTACGACAATGGGGAGCGGCTAGCTCCCCATTGCGACAAACTCGGCGGATTGTGTGTTTACCAAGGTGGTTGGCTGTACTTGTGCCTTACTTGTGTGCCGCCACGTTCTTTGCCGGCTGATACAGTCCCGGTGTCGTTCTGCCAGCAATGCTAAGCCGGTTCCACGAGTTGATTGTGGCAATGGCCAATGTGAGATCAGCCAATTCTCTTTCGTTAAAAACGCTCTTTACCTTTTCATAGACTTCATCGGGCACGTGCCCCTCGTGAACATTGGTGACTGCTTCAGCCCACAGGAACGCTGCCCGCTCGCGCTCCGTATAGTACGGTGATTCTTCCCACGCGTCCAACCCGTAGAGTCTCTGCTCAGTTTCTCCCAAAGCTCGCAAGTCCTTCCAATGCATATCAAGGCAAAAGGCGCATCCGTTTATCTGCGAAACGCGAAGCTTGATCAAGTGAAGTAGCGACGGCTCAAGTCCACAAGTGCTGAGATACTTTTCCAAGCCGAGCATTGCCCCGTAAGCGCCGTGTCCGGCTTTCATATAGTCGATTCTCTGATCCATATTGATTTCCATCCTTCGACTACAAGCCTACTCGCCTTGCATCTTTCCTGCACGGCGTCACGATTTCTAACGCGATTTTTTCCGCCGCTGTTTACTAGCCTCTTCCAGTTCGGTCATATCTCCCGTCGGCCGGATCTCGAAAGTATTGCCGTACTTCTTCACCGCAGGATGCTCCGACATGAGCTGTACCGCATGATTCATGTCACGCGCTTCCAATATCAGCAGGCCACCAAGTTGTTCTTTCGTCTCCGCATAAGGCCCGTCCGTAACCGCAACCTTGCCATTTTTGTTCTGCAGCGTCAGCGCAGTCTCAGATGGCTGCACCGCTTCGCCGCCGACGTAATGTCCATTAGCTCGCAAATGGTCGTCGTAGTCCCAGCATGTATCGAACATCGCATTTCGCTCCGTCTCGCTCATGCCTTCGAATTTCTTTATGTCGTAGTATCCAAAACATAGATATTTCATCGCTCTTCTCCTCTTTGCTTTGTTTAGTGATGTGACGATTTCTTTGCAGCTTGACCTTGGTTGGCGTCCGTTCCATCGGACCACTTCTTCACTTCGATCACGAATTGCGTCAGGTGCTCCAGCGGGTCGGCCACCGCAATCACAGGCGAGCCCGGCTGATTTGCCCCCCAGATCGCCGGATCAGTATCGGAATAGAAGAACATCAGGTGTGCCGGCCAGTGTGGCGCCACATCGCCACCGTATCCTTGCTTCCCTGTCATGTAACACATGGCGCCAGGTTCCATCGGAGGTAGCTGTTTCTTTGCCAGGGCATCAGCAATGGCCTGGTTCACCTGTTCCAGCGTTTTCCCCGCCAACGCCAGTTCGGTGATCTTTGTCACGCGCAAAAGATAGCTATGAGCAGCTGCAGCATTCACACACATCGGCACCCGCACTTTCGGATTCCAATAGTCCGGGTCAGCCGCAGAAGACCATCCTCGCCCCACGATGCACACAAAACCGTTCTTACCTTTTACTGCCGTCTCAAAACCTTTGCGACCCATGACCAATATCTCCGCATCGCCTGAGATCGACGTCGGCGCTGCAGTGCGCGCAAGCGCGACCTCCGCACTTCGGTCCGCCATCAGATATTGCTCGATCGGCGCCATCTTCGCGTATGCGACTTTTGCGTCCTGTGCCGTAGCGAGCTGCGCAAAGCCAAACAACACAAACAACACGCACCCTCTGACTCCGCGAAGGCAATTTCTACGCATAGTGGTTTCTCCTCCTGACTACCGCCTACTGACAACTGACTGGCAACTAACTACTGCTTCTCCGGCGCCGGCATAAAGAAGATCTCCCGCACTTCGATTGGAAACCGGCAGGCCTTCACGCCCTTTCGCGCCCACGCAAGCACCTCGTCCATGTCTTTGCACTCCAGTATCCAAAGCCCGCCCACGTGTTCCTTGGTCTCCAAGTACG
>JAICLA010000172.1 GCA_025927695.1 Terriglobales bacterium
AAGGAAACCCACAATGGCAGACGACAAGAACGAGCGCGTACGCGCAGTTGACCTGGCGATGAGCCAGATCGAGAAGCAATTTGGCAAAGGTTCCATCATGCGGTTGGGCACGCGCGAAGTCGTTCCCATCTCGGTCATCTCCACCGGCAGCATCTCGTTCGACTCGGCGCTCGGCGCCGGCGGCTTTCCCCGCGGACGCGTAGTCGAGATATTCGGCCCTGAGTCTTCCGGTAAGACCACCATCGCGCTGCAGGTCGTTGCCGAAGCGCAGAAGGCCGGCGGACTCGCCGCCTTCGTTGACGCGGAACACGCCATGGACCCTATCTATGCCAAGCGTCTCGGCGTGGATGTGGACAATCTCCTGGTCGCGCAGCCCGACTACGGCGAGCAAGCTCTGGAGATCGCCGAGGCCCTCGTCCGCTCGAACGCGATCGACGTACTCATCGTGGACTCGGTCGCCGCGCTCGTACCCAAAGCCGAGCTCGAAGGCGAGATGGGTGACAGCCACATGGGTCTGCAGGCCCGCCTCATGTCACAGGCGCTGCGCAAGCTGACCGGCATCGTGTCCAAGTCGAACACCTGCCTGGTGTTCATCAACCAGATCCGCGAAAAGATCGGCGTGATGTTCGGCAATCCTGAGACCACCACCGGCGGCCGCGCGCTGAAGTTCTACTCCTCGGTCCGCATCGATATCCGCCGCATCGCCGCCATTAAAGATGGTGACGCAGTCGTAGGCTCGCGCACCAAGATAAAAGTCGTCAAGAACAAGACCGCCGCGCCTTTCCGGGAAGCGGAGTTTGACATCATGTACGGCGAAGGCATCAGCCGCGAAGGCGACCTGCTGGACCTGGGCGTGAACAACAACATCGTGGAAAAGTCCGGCGCATGGTTCAGCTACAGCGGTGAGCGCATCGGCCAGGGACGCGAGAACGCCAAAGCGTTCCTCCGCGAGAACAAAGACATCTGCGCCAAGCTAGATACCCAATTACGCAAGCACCTAGGCCTGGTGAAGGTAGCAGAAAAAGCCGCCGCAGCCGGAGCACCCGCCGCCAACGGACACGCGCCTATAGAGCGCTTGGAGAAGCCGGTCAGGAAATAAGGCTGAAAGCCGAACACGGAAAAGGCCGAAAAAGCGGATAGAAGAGGATAGAGCTCTGAAGGTTGAGTGATGCCAGGTTCGGCTATTAGTTCAGGCTGAGATTTGAATGCTGCACGGTGTTCCAAGAACAGAGTCGAAGCCGTTGAAGCAAGAAGAGCTCACCGAGCGCATCATCAAAGTCTTTTATTCGGTTTATAACGAACTTGGCCATGGGTTCCTCGAGTCTGTCTATGAGGAGGCCATGGCCGTCTGTTTTCGTGAAAATGGAATTCGCTTTTCCCGCCAGCATGCGGTTCCAGTATGGTTTCACGGGCAAAAGATCGGCGAGTTCCGAGCAGATTTCATCGTCGAAAACGCAGTTCTTTTAGAACTGAAAGCATTGGAATCGTTAAATGCGATGCACCACGCGCAACTAGTGAATTACTTGAACGCAACAGAATTTGAAGTTGGTCTTCTGCTGAATTTCGGACCGAAGCCCGAGCTTAGCCGACGAATGTTGGATAACAACCGAAAAAAAGGCTTAGCCCAGATCAAAAAAGCATCTTCAAGTGTTTGATCGTCTTTTGTCTGTTCTTTCCGCCTTTTCCGTGTTCTGCTTTTTTGTTTGTGTGTGGAATCGCTACTTCTTCCCTTTCATCATCCATGCCCGTGTCTGGTCCATGGTGGTGTGCAGCGATTCCTTAGGCACGTCTGTGATGAAAGGCTTCACGATCCATCCGAGGCCGGTGGGAATATCCCGCGTGAGGCTGACAGCTTCACATTGCACATACGTTCCGCCGTCTTTTTGTTCGAGCCGCCAGTAGGAGTTAAGCGCCCACATGAAGCCGTCGTCATTGCCCACAGGCTTCTCGCGTTCATTGGGCGTGCCGGCGTCGTCCACTTGGGCCACGCGCACGGTATGTGAACTCTCGATTTCGCGCGTGGGACTGAGCACGGTGTAGAGCGCGTCATGCTCGGTGTTGAGGGTGACCGCAAGGATCTTCTTCTTGTAGAAACGCAGGAAGGCGTGGAATTCAGTAGTGTTGGGATCGAGGACTTTCTTGCTTAGCAGTTTGGAATCGACCACCTCGGGCTTGTAGACGTTTTTATTGTTGTTGTAGTCAGAGATGAGCGCGACGGTAGATTTCAAGTCCGCACCGGGGATGAAGACGGTTGCGCGCCAGTGGTGAATGATTCCATCGGGAATGTCGTCAATATTCTTACCATTCTCTTTCTCGACGACCTTCTCGATGACGGTCTCACCCTTGCTGAGTTGATCGCGAATGGCCCTCTGTTGCGCGGCGTCTTTGAGCTCGAAGTCGAGGAACGGAGCGCCTTTGGCAGATGCAGCGAGTTCGGCTTGAATGCGAGCGTTGGCGACCTGAACGTAGTGGTCGAATCCGGCGCGAGTCTTGGGCTTGAGCTCAGCGGCGTGGGCATTGAGCGTGAGCCATGGTGCGGCGAACAGCAGGATGGCAACGATGCGGCGCATGAACAGGTGATTGTTTCACAGTGCCGGAGTTTTCAGGATGTGTAGAAGTGTAAAGGGGTGATACCCTGCTGCTCGAATCCCGTGAACAAGAATATCTCCCATATCTTCGCTTGGCTGCTCGGTGCGGTCATTGTTCTGTCGGCAGCTTCGCAGCTGACCACCGCTGAACCTTACATTCCTTTTGCCATCGGCGGCGCACTCGCCTTCTGGCTGCGAGTGGAACCTCAGCGTCGCGAGTGGTTTTGGTGGCTTGCCGGATTGATCGCTGTTGCGATCGTGCTACACCGTCCTGCGAACGGCGATCCGGTGCTTTGGGTGGCGTGGGCGGCGGCGGGACTCGGTTTCGCCAGCCTGCTGATGTTCATCGTGCGCCTGGTGGTGATTCCGGAGACACGCAAGCAGACTCTCTTGACCGGGATCGTCCCTATCCTGCTAGTGCCTGCTTATGTATTTTCCGCGCAGAAGATGCTGATCATTGCGCAGGCCATGCAAGCAACCACCATGGACCTTTATCTCTACGCCTTTGACGGCAGCCTCGGGTTCCAACCAAGTTTTCTGGTCGGACGTCTCATGGCGGGAAACATCGTCTTTCGTGAGACTTGTGCGGTGGCGTATTACTCGCTGCCTCTTGCGATGGGCGTGGCTTATGCCGCTTCCATCGACATGAAGCGCGGCAAAGCTGCATGGCGGTTGTTGATCCTGTTCGTGGTCGCAGGGCTGTTCGGATGGATGTTCTACAACTTTTTTCCCGCCACCGGACCGCGCTATGTCTTTGTGAAAGCGTTTCCGCGCTTGGAATTGCCGTACGAGTCGTTGAAGCGCCTTTTCCTGGAGCCGATCAAGATCAACCAAGACTTCCCGCGGAATGCGATGCCCTCCTTGCACATGACTTGGGCGTACCTGATCTGGTGGAACCTGCGGAGCCGATCATGGATCGCACGAAGCGTCGTGATCGCGTTCGTGGTGCTTACGGCGCTGGGCACCATGGGAACGGGTGAGCACTATTTCATCGATCTGATCGTGGCGTATCCGTTTGCGCTCATGGTGCAGGGTATTTGCTCGGAGCTGCCATTAGGGTCGCGTATGCGGTGGGTGGGCGTCGGCTTTGGGTGCTCTGTGACGTTGATATGGAACCTGGCGCTGCGGCATGCTGACATTTTTCTGGCGTCGCGAATCTTCCCGTGGGCGGCGGTCGTGGCGACTTTGGGTCTGACCGAATGGCTGCGCAGAAAAATGTTTAATGATGTGGGCGGCCGGGGCGTCGAGATCAGCGAGCAGAGCGATATGAACCGCGGCTCGCTCGAATCCCAGACTGTGCCGCCCGCATAGCTGCTGCTGCCGTCTCCGCGGCGTGCGTATAGAATCGGCCGATGCCGGAGTTGGCATTCTTCATAGGAAAAGGCGGAGTGGGCAAGACGACGGTGTCGTCGGCTTATGCGGCGTCATGGGCGGCAGCGCATCCGCGGCAGAAGGTGCTGCTGCTCTCTACTGACCCGGCTCACAACCTTGCGGATATTTTCGAGACGAAGCTAGGCGATAAACCAACGAAGATACGCGCGAGAGGTTTACACCTCTGGCAGGTCCATGCGGAAAAACACTTTCGCGAATTCCTGAAGCCATATCGTGATGCCCTGCTTGACCTGATCGAGAGTGGGACGATCTTTACGCGAGAAGAGATCGAACCCCTCCTGGAGACCACTCTGCCGGGAATGGCGGAGATTTCCGCGCTGATTGCCATCAGCCAACTGCTGAGCAGCGATGAGTTCGACGCCATTGTTGTTGACACCGCGCCCATGGGCCACACGCTGCGCATGTTTGAGATGCCGCAGCACTTTGTTCGCTTTCTGGATTTCTTAGACTTGGCCGGAAGCCGAGACCGTTGGTTATCACAGAGATTCGGCGAGAAAAAGGGCGGGCCGATCTCGTCCGGCGTGTTGGAGGCTTGGCGCGCGATGGCGGAGCAGGTGCGGGCGGCGCTGACTTCAGAGAATGCTCAGCTTTACTTGGTGACCACGCCGGAAGAGTTTTCGCTGAATGAGGCGGCGCGTTCGGCGGAAGCATTGGCGGCGTCGGTGCCGGAGTTGCGAATCAGTGGGGTGGTGCTGAACCGCGCGGTGAACCGAAAGACAAAGTGCGTGCGATGTCGGCATCGGGGGGAGATTACGGGAGACGCGAAGAAGTTTATCGAAAAGAATTTTGGTGATGCGCGGTTGAAGATCACTGAGGACCAGGGCGCGCCGGTAGTGGGTATCTCCGCGCTGCGCGCGCTGGGCTATCAGATTTTTCGCGGAAAGAAGTCGCGCACGGTCAATAGTGCGCCCGCTCGGAAGATGCCTGCGATGAAGTCTGCGGCGTGGCCCGTCGCCGACGCTCCGTTGTTGTTCACGATGGGCAAGGGCGGCGTGGGCAAGACTACGGTCTCAGCGTCACTGGGATTTCATCAGCGGGAAGATCGGCCGAAGGCGCCCGTCACCGTGTGTTCGACCGATCCCGCACCCTCACTGGATGACATCTTCGCGGCAGATGTCACGTCGAAGCCGCAGTTTGTTCTTGGCGACGAGAAGTTCTTCGCCATGGAGATGGATTCGGTGGCGGAATTTCGCAGCTGGGCGGACCGCATGCGCGAGAGGATCGATTCGGCGCTGAGTTCGCAAACGGGCGGTGGCGTGCATGTGGATCTGTCGTTCGACCGCAAAATATTCTCGTCGCTGCTGGAGATCGTGCCACCGGGTGTGGACGAGATCTTCGCCATCTTCAAGATCCTGGACCTCCTGGAATCTGGCGGCGCGAAGCAGACCGTCATCATTGATATGGCGCCCACGGGACACGCGTTGGAACTTTTGCGGATGCCGGAGCGGATGCTGATGTGGTCGCGGCTTCTGTTGAAAAGCCTGGCACCGCACCGTACACTACCCATCGCGCAAGACGTGGCCGTGCAGATCGCCACGCTGGGGCAGCGGGTGCGCGAGCTGGCAGAAATGCTGAAAAGTGGTTCGCGCGCAAATGCTTTCGCGGTGACGTTGGCAGAACCGTTACCCGACCGGGAAACGGGAAGGCTGCTGGCGAGTTTGAAGGAAATGGGAATCGGCGTGAGCGGGCTGTTTGTGAACCGCGTGCTGATGAATGACTCGTTGGATCATTCGGGTGGATGCGAGCGCTGTAAGCGGGCACAGAGTTTTCAGGCGACAACGCTCGCGGGGATGAACAAGAAGTATCCGAAACAAACGATCTATCTATTGCCTGAGTTCGGGCATGAGGTCGTGGGCTGCAAAGCGCTGCAAGATTTCACCGGTAAGTTATGGCAACTGGCGTAAAGAATAAAAAG
>JAICLA010000082.1 GCA_025927695.1 Terriglobales bacterium
ACCGTACCGTCTGGAGTTACCTTGATGTTTGCCGGTTTCAGGTCGCGGTGAATCACACCGCGCTCGTGCGCATACTCCAAAGCCTCACATATCTGGCGGGCGATAGGAAGCGCTTCTTCGATGGCGAGCGGACCTTTGGCAATAAGTTCGGCCAGCGTCGCACCTCCGACCAACTCCATCACCAGCGCAGCGGAAGTATCCTCGAAGCCGTAGATTGCGCCGATGTTGGGATGATTGAGCGAGGCGAGGACTTTGGCTTCGCGGTCCATCCTGCCCAAGCGCTCAGGATCGTGCGCGAAATCTGCGGACAACACTTTGATTGCGACATCGCGATTGAGCTTTGAATCGCGCGCCCGATAGACCTCACCCATGCCGCCTGCACCAAGGGGCGAGACGATTTCATACTGGCCGAGACGACCGCCTGCGGTAAGAGGCATATGAGTGAACGGAGAGCGGCAACATTATATAAGTGTGTGGATATAAGTCAGTGATTATTGGCTTTTGCTACAAAAACTATCTCCGCCAGAGGTAACTTATCTTGATAAAGAAGAGGCGTCCGTCATTGGTGGAGAGCCCGCGGGTGCGTAGCAGGCCGGCGCCGCTGGGGTCACATTCGGTGGTTCCGGCGACGCGCGTGCAAAGGCCGGGATCGACGTTTTCCTGGTTGGTGTTGTAGCCGAGGTAAACGGCGGTGCCGGGATGCAGCAGGTAGGTGATGAGGACGTCAGTATTGAAGGCTTTCTGCGTCTGCAAAGAACTGTTGGTTGGGCTGGCGAGGAGGCCGTTGTATTGGCCGATGAAGCGCAGCGATAACTCGCGGGTGAATTGGTAATTCCACTTCGAACGGATGATGTGATTGTTAAAGACTGAGAGTCCGCTGTTGCCGTTGAGCACGCGGTCGAGAATGTAGGTGTTATCGATCTGCAAGCTACCCGTGGGCCTAACGGTAAAAGTTTGGGTGAAGGCTGTCTCGTTGCCGGTGTAAGGCAACTGACCGGCCGCGGGGACGACGACAACGGTTCCGTCCTGGATTAAGCGCGTACTCCAGGTGAACATGCGGCCTTTGCTGCCACGGAAGACCAAGCCCCAAGCGTCCTGCACATATTGCCGGTTAGAGGTTAGGCCGGGAAAATCTTGTGGCCGCAAAGTGTCTGTCTCATAAGCAATGATGGGCGCGAAGATGATGTTGCCGCGAAAATCCCAGACGTAATCGAATGACGCCACTTGCTGGATGATGTTGTTCTGATGGTCCCACATCTGGGTGCCGTTCTCTTCCGGTCCGTGGAAGATGAGATGTTTCCCTTCCGTGCGGTAGTAGAAGTGCCCGTACTCGTTCAGAGACCGTTGGTCCGTGCGTTGGACGAAACCAGTCTCCGTGCGGAAGTTCGGCGTGATGTCGAGATACTGCAGACTGAGCGAGAACCGCTTGCCATTGCCGGCGAGCACGGCTTCCTGATGCTGGCCGAAGAAATATCCGGTCGTATCCAGGGTGGAGCTGACATAGCCGCGATAAGAAGCATTCCAGTTCTTGTTCAACTTCCAGAGGCCGTCCACCCCGCCGACGCGATTAAATGTGCCGTTGAACTCGCGGTCGGTGTACATCGCGCCCACACTAGACTGCTCGCCAATATCGTGGCTTACGCGGCCGATGCCGAAATATGCGCGCTTGCCGAAGTTCGGATCTGAGGGGACAACGGATTCACCGGGCGAGCGGTCATCGGTCATCAGGAAGCCGAGGTTCCATGGGCCTTGTTTGCCCGTGAGCCGAATGCCGGCGGTGGGATCTGCAATGCGTCGAGTGAACACGAGTTGTGCCTGTGAAGTATTCGCTATCAGCGGCGCCTCGAAGAAATTCGAGTTCTCCAGAAAGAATGGACGCTTTTCCGGGAAGAAGACTTCGAAGCGTTGGTTGATGGTGTTCTGGGGCTCATCTGATTCCACCTGGGCAAAGTCAGGATTAACGGTCGCGTCCAAGACAAGGCTGTTGTGGATCACGAATTTTGCATCGGTACCGATCTTTCCGCAGATGAAGCAGGTATCAAACTTCGGTCGCAGAGGATCTGTTTGATCGAGCGCGCGGAAGCCACGCACTTCCGTGTACGGATTGAATTGCATGTTGCGTGACGGTGATATGTTCTCAAACCCAGTGACGGTGGCCTCCTGACTAAGCAAGCCAGAGACGCTTGAAAGGACCCGGGGCCAAAAATCTTGCTCGTCATTCCGGGCAAGGTAGCGCCCGAGCGTAATGCCCCAACCGCGAGGGTCCGCAGTATGGAAGCGCAGGCTGCGAAACGGGATGGCGACCAAGATCACATAGCCCTCGGGAGTCACGTGAGACCACGAGTTCCAGACGGCGTCCCAAGAGAAGTCCGTGCCTTGGCCTTCGGTACGTAGCCCGTCCGCCTGGACGCCGCGCGGATTGATAGCGAAGACGAAAGCGTGACGCTCGTCGTGAAAAGTATCAAGCGTGATCTGCACATAATCTTCGGAGTCGAAAGGAGTAGAGGGTTCGCGCCGGGAGAGATGTCCGCGGACGCCGGAGGGATCATTGTCAGAACAAGCAAAGGCGATATAGAGATTCACGCTGTCATATCCGAGATATGCCTCTGTGCGCTGAGTGGGAGGCTTTCCGTCTGACGGTGAATTCTGAATGAAGATGGGGACCTTTTTTAATTCGAGCATTGCGCCTGTGGGCTGAAGCCCGGAAAAATCAGTGATCTGCGGCGCATGGGAGATGTGAGGGATGGCGAAGGTTTCGGCAAAGCAGGGGGCTGCGAGCGCCACTAACGCCGACAGTACGAGGAGCCTTTTCGAACAGATTGACTGAAAAAAACGGCTCAAAAATGACGAGAACTGCCACATGAATGGATTCCCTTCCCGAATGGTCGCAACCCGATATTCATAGGGTACGCAATCGAGAAGAATTTGTTCCACTCCCCTTCTGACGTGGAATCGGCGATCAGGATAGGGACAAAAATCAAATTACGTGCAAAGGTTCCGGGAGTCATTAGCCTCTGTCGCAGGCGTGCCTATCGCAAATGCAGGAAAAAAATCAGGGCGGCCGAAGCCGCCCTGAGGTTGGAACACCTAGCTGCTGCGACTAGAAGTCGTACCGCAAGGTCAACTGCATGGTACGTGCACCCGTTCCGTTGTTCAGCTGAGTACCCAAAGTGGTAGTCATCTGACCAAAGGTAGCTGCATTAGTCAGATTGGTAGTCATGCCGCCGAAGTTCGGGTGGTTGAACAAGTTGTACGCTTCAGCGCGGAACGTGAATGCCTGGCTCTCAGTCACCTTGAATGCTTTGACGAGAGAAGCATCTACGTTCACAAAGTACGGCCCACGGAAGCTGTTACGTCCCGAGTTACCGATGCTGCCGGCTACAGGGAAAGTGAAGTTAGCAACGTCAGCGGGTGTAAAGAAGAAGACGCTGCCATCAGGACGGTATTGGATGCTGCCAGCCCGGAAATCACCCGTGTAATCAGCACGGGAGTTGTTTCCGCTGTCTGCGATGGTCTGACGCTGGGATGAGACCGTGAAGGGGTTTCCATCCTGCGCCACAACCAGCGAACCAACCTGCCAATCGCCGATCAGTTCATTGACCCAACGCGACGCGCCGCCTGCCCAACGCTTGCCGTGACCGATGGGCAAAGCATAGCTGAACGAGGAGTTGAAGCTGTTGCGATGGTCGAAATCACCATTCCCCCTGTTGGCGCCAGGATTCAGGTTATCGATTGGTGCAGTAAAGCCGTTCGGATCGACGGTGATGTTGTCGATGCTGTGGCTGTAGGTGTAATTGGCGCTTAAGAACAACCCGCCAGCGTTGCGGCGAATGCTGGCTTGCAGAGCGTCATAATACGAACGCCCGGAGTTGCCACCCAACACGACCAGGTTGTACTGCGGATACGGGCGTAGATAGGTCTGAGGAACGCCAGCGGCCGCATAGTTGCCATTAAAGCTCTTATCCATGTTATTGGCCACGGCGCCCGCCAAACCTTGCTGGAAGTTAGTTAAGCCAAGGGTTGCAATAGCGCAGGTCGCGCCGTTAGTGTTGGCAGCAATTCCCAACGCGCTCGTAGAACTTGTGCAAGCGGTGCTTGGGAAGATTTTGGTGAGAGTGTTGGCAGGGGCCGCTCCAGCAAATCCGCCTGCCGCGTAGGCCTGCAAAGCGTTGAAGGAGTTCAAAAAATCACCTTGGATATGAAGCTGGTTCAAGTCTTGGAACATGAACAGCTTGATGCCACGATTGCCCACATAGCCGACTTCAGCAATCGTGTTGCGGGTGATCTCACGCTGGACGTTCAACCCCCATGAACCGACGTAGCCGGTCCGGAGATTCGGGTTGACCAAATCGATGGTGGTGGAACGGGTCGAGACCGGGAGCGTCGTCAATGGCGCAGCCGGAACGGGAGGTACCGGAATCCCGTCTGAGATTCTCACATCGGAGCCTGCAGCTGAATTGGGTCGCGATACGCCGCTGGAAGAGAATCCGGGCGTGCCTCCGTCAACCGTATTCACCAGTGCACCGATGTCGCGATCATAGAAGACGCCAATGTTACCGCGGACCGCGGTCTTGCCGTCTCCCGTCACGTCCCATGCGAAGCCGAGGCGAGGAGCAAAGTTGTTCCAGTCTTTGTTGTACAACTTATCAGTGGGAGTGACCGTGCTGGTAAGGAAAGTCGTGACACCATCCACTTGTGCGACGTTCGGAAGGCCAGCCTCAATGCCGTTCTTCTCGTGCGGCAACCCGTAATATTCCCAACGCAGGCCCGCGTTCAACGTGAGGTTGCGGCGAATCTTCCAGTCGTCCTGGAAGTAGTAGCCGCTCTCGTTGAGCAGGTAGTCGCGCTGACGGGTGTTCCCGATAGGCAAGAAGGTGGACAAATCATTGCTGAGGTAAGTGACCGCGACCTGATCCATCCGTCCCAGCAGATCGTTATATAAGTTGTTCAAGGTGGTCGTCTGGCCGCTCGTTAGACCAGCCGGCTTGTTGGGGATGGTCGGCGTGTTGCCGTTGTTCACTGCGGACAAGGTGACGTTCGGATAGATACCCTGGTCATTGAAACCAGTCTGCAGCGTGAAGCGCATGGTGGCACCAAATTTGAAGGTATGGTTGCCCTTCACTTTGGTGATGTTGTCAGTGATCTCGTTCACCGGCGAATTGCGCCCTTGACCGAAGGTCGAGCTGAACGGATCAGTGATCAAGTTCGTGATGATTGTAGGTCCAGGCAGTCTTCCGGGGCGCAGAAACGAGACCTGCGCGCTCTGATGCCCGAAACGGAACTCGTTGGCCCAGGTAGAACCAATGGTCCAGTCGTCACCGATGGAATATCCCCAGCGCTTGCCGCCCTGAGTGCCTTGCGGCTGTCCGGGATAGGTTGCGTCAGCGTTGTTGAGGTTATCGATAGAGGAGTTACGTTGCCAGCTCCACCGCAGAAACGCTTTGTTGTCTTTTGTGATTTGCTGATCACCTTTGATGGTGAATTGATCTTCAAAAGAATCCGTCGGATTATTGAAGATAAAGCCTGCGGTGTTCAAGCCATCGGCACCTGTGGCAGCCAAGGTGTTGGAGTGGGGCACAGCAGCCAAGATCGGGATCATGGCTTTATCCAAGCCGAGACCACGCGGGTCATTGGCAAAGATGTTGTAGGTGTGAAGGGCGCCTGCCGAATCTTTCCATGTAAACAGACCATTGCGAGCCGAATCTGTGTACACAGTGCGAGTGCGCACGGTCTCTTGCAAGGTCTTGCGACGCTGGAAGTTTCCGAAGATGAACGTTTTGTCATGCTTGATGGGACCGCCGAAAGAACCGCCGAAGATGTTCTGTATGAACTTAGGACGGTTGACGCCGCTCTTGTTGCTGAAATAGTCGTTGGCATTCAGATCCGTATTACGGAGATAGTCGAATGCGTTACCGTGGAATTTGTTGGTGCCCGAGCGGGTCACCATTTCCACCTGCGCGCCGGCGTTGCGTCCGTATTCAGCCTTGCCACCTTCGGTCACTATGCGGAACTCGCCGATCGAATCGGTGTTATTCGCCGTGAGCGAGAGGCCAAGACGTGGAACCAACGAGTCATTGACGTCAATGCCGTCCAGCGATGAGTTGTTGCTGCCGCCGCGTTGTCCGTTGACGTGTGAGAAAGAGTTATCACCAGCGTTGAACTGCACGCCGGGCTGGAAGACCGCCAGAGTGATCGGCGTTCTGGCCAATGAAGGCAGAATGTCGATGTCGTGCATGGTGATAGTGTGCGCCAACTGAGAATCGGTCGTCTGCACCTGTTCCGCATTGGCTTCGACGACAACGTTTTCAGTCGCCTGACCGACAGGCAGTTTAATGACCTGGGAGGCGGTGGCGGCTGCGTTCACGGTGAAGTTTTTCACTTGGACCTTTTGGAACCCTGAAGCTGTGGCGGTGAGGATATAGTCGCCGGCATCTACCGCGGGAATCACGAAGACGCCTTGCGCGTTGGATGTTGCTTCACTGGTGGCGTGGGTCTTGAGGTTTGTGGCCACCACTTTCGCATTGGGAATAACGGCACCGGTGGTGTCTTCGACTCGGCCTTCGATCCTTGAGGTCGTTTGACCGAGAGCGAACGTCGCCAAGAACGTCAACACCATTAATAGCCCGGCAAACCGAGCCAGACCTTGGGCAAATCGCCGCGGCGAACGCCCTCTGGGTAGGGTGTTTCTCATGTTTCCTCCTGAAAGAGTAACTTCTGCAAACTTGGGGTTGGGGAGAGATTGGTGCGGAAGAGTGCAAGTACCTAGCCAAATTTCTTAACACTAATTTACTGATTCTTAACGAACGAAAATGGCAGAGTTATACCTTTCCGTAGTTCTGAAGCAAAATATCCCTGATTTCATATATTTTGCCCCACTTCTAAGCCATGGGGAGTTATGTCTTTTAGTAGGAAGCATTTAGATGCGTAATCGAAATTCCATAATTTAATATATCGGAGTACGATAGGAATTTAGGGGAGTAGTTTTACGCGAAACATTCCTTCATTCAGATCGGTATGTCTAAAAAAAAGGCCAGCCGAAGCTGGCCCTTATTTTAGTTTCTCAGACCCGCGTCAGAAGATGAATTTAACTTGCATCCTCATGGTACGGCTGTTGGTTGAGAGGTCGCCTGCGGGGCGGCCGGCGCTGTAGTCGAGGAAGTTAGGCACGCTGCCTGACTGCACCGCGGCCAGCGACGCCCCGACGGTTGTGCCTTGCGGCGTGTAGTTGAAGTTCTCATGGTTCGCGAGGTTGAAGATCTCAGCACGATACTCGAGCTTCATGCGCTCGGTGAGTGTGAACGTCTTGATGATGTTCATGTTCACCAGCACGCTGCCGGGAGTGCGCATCGCGTTGCGGCTGAGAGTGGCGGCGTTGGGATCGAAGCGCAAACCCAATGCGCCACCGAGGTTGACGGCACCGTACGAGATGAAATGCACCTGGTTGGGTGACACGCATCCGTTGGTGTCAATGTTCAGTACACCGGTCGCACAGGTCGTGGGCAATACAGCTATGCCGCGCGTGTTGATGGGAGCGCTCGGGTTGCCGATGTCCGGGCGATCCGCGGTGCCACCATCGAAGTCACGATCGAAACCATCGGTCACGTCGAACGGCGAACCCGATTGGATGGGGATCACGTAGCTGAGCGACCATCCGCCAAGGACTGCGCCGGTGACACCCTTTTTCGGTCCGCGAATGTCCCACAAGATGGTGGAGACAAATGCGTGGCGAACGTCGAAGTCGCTGGGGCCGTAGTCGAGGCGAGGATTGGTGAGGATGAGACGCTGCGAAGAGCCCTGCGTCCCAGGATTAGGGTTGGTGGCGAAGACTTCGGAGACTTCGTCGAGACTCTTCGACCAGGTGTACGAACTGTCAAAGGCGAAATTGCCGAGGAAGCTGTTGGAGTATCCGCGCTTCACTTCCACTTGCAGTCCGTTGTAGTTTGCGCCGGCGTTGGAGACACGAGGAGTGCGCGCGCCGATGGTGGGATCCAAGCGTAAACCGGTGCCGGTGTTAGTGGCGTTGGGCAGCAATGGATTCAACTGCACGGTGCGAAACTGCTTGCGGGTCTGAGCGCCCACGTAGGAGGTATCCACGATCAACTTGCCCGGGAGTTCCCGTTGAATGCCCAACGAGAAGCGCATCGTGTAGGGGTTGACGATGTCCTGCGAGAACTGGCTGGCCGCATTGGTCAGCGGATTCAGCGGCGCAGGCGTCAGCGAAGAAAATATTCCGCTGATGTTTGCCAAGCCGCGGGGATGAGCCGCGTCAATCGTGACGGTGGGGTTTACGTTGGCAACCAAGTTCGGATTGCCGGCCGCCATGTTGGAAAGCAGGTTGTTGAAGTAAGTGTCATAGCTGACCTGGAATCCGCCGCGGATGACGCTCTTCCGGTCACCCATCAACCAGGACATGATGCCGGCCGTGTCTGAGCTGGGATTCCACGCGAAACCGACTGATGGGCCGAAGTTGTTGTTGTCTGTCTTGATCTGGTTAGGAGTCGCGAACGCCGCTGCAGTCGTGGTGACTGCGGGGAATACAAAAATGTTGGCGGGCTGTCCGAAATTCTCATAGCGTAGGCCGAGGTTGATGGTGAGGTCGGTACGGATCCTCCACGCGTCTTGCACGAAGTACGCCTGACGGAAAAGGTTCGGGCGGTATGTGGGAGTGCCGTAATTGATCCCTACAGGCGTGGCAGTCGTGCCGGAGAAATCATCGAGGAAGTTTGAGAATCCGGTGACGCTGGGCGTGGTGGCATATGCGATGTTGCCGCGAACATTGGCTGGAGCTGTCTGGCGAGCGAGCTGGCGCAGGAAGTCTGCTCCAATGCGCAGCTGGTGCGTGCCTTTCACCCAGGTGACCACGTCCTGATACTGCCAATTGTTGGCAGTGCGTCCTTGCGGGAATGTTGAAGATGAGCCGAAGCCGCTGAGACCGCTGGAGCCGGCGTAAGTGACCGTTGGAGCAAGTTGCGTCAAGGCCGACTGGCTGTGTAGCGGGAAGTTGAAGTTGAGACGTCCATAGTTGAAACGGAATTCGTTGGTCACAGACGGTGTGAACGTATAAGTGTCAGTAAGTGCAATGCTGTCGGTGAATCCAGTGAAGTCGGCGTCGCCGAATTGCGAGATGGCGATGGAGCCGCCGTTGTTCTGTCCATTCTCGTCATAGAGCCAACGACCGCTAATCTGATGTTTGTCAGATATCTTGTGGTCGATCTTCACCACGTGATTGTTGTCAGTGAAGAGCGAAGGCACAGCGCGACTGACGATACCAGTCTCGAGTAACAATCCGGCGCGGTCAGTGCCGTTGCAAGATCCGGTCGTGGCAAAAGTCGCCGCCGGTAGCGAGAGGTTGACGTTGGCGATGTTGCTGCCAGCGGGTGCGGTTAGGCCGTCAAGGAACGTGAGATATTGTCCGGCGCGCGCGCAGCCTGCGTTCGCCAATGACTGTAAGACTGCGATGCCGTTAGCAGTGGGAACCCGGAAAGGAGTGGATAGTGCCGATCCGGAATTCAAACGGTCCCATTGTCCTCCAGCGAAGAAGAATGTGCGGTTGCGCCCGTCATACAGATGAGGAATAACAACCGGACCTCCTACGGTGAAAGCGGGGATGTGTTCGAGGAACACACTCTGCTTGCCGCCGAGACGCTCTTGCCGGCTTTCAGCGTTGAAGTTTTCTGTGCGATAGAGCCAAGCTGCGGTGCCGTGAAATCCGTTGGTACCAGACTTCGTGATCTGGTTCACAACGGCTCCGCCGGCGCGGCCGAATTCGGCACTGAAGTTCGACGTTTGTACGGAGACTTCCTGGATTGCATCGTTATTAGTGGGAATGAATGCGGGGCCGTTGACGGAGATGTCATTGTTCTCGACACCGTCGATCAAGAAACTGTTGCTGCGCGGACGCGCGCCGTTGACTGCACCCATACCGCTGTTGGTGGATCCGCCCTGGTCGGTAGTGATGACGCCGGGAGCGGTCAACATGAGGTTGAGTGAGTTCTGGCCCTGGATGGGAAGATTCGCGAGAGCGCGCGCTTCAATGCTTTCGCCGCGCACTTGTTCGGTTGTCTGCAGCTCTTCCGCCGTACCTTCGACGGTGACTTCCGCCGTGGTGCCGATCTTTGCCTGGAAATCTACCTTGTCAGTGAGGTTGGCGGAGATGGCTACGTTCTCGACCGCCTCTTTGTTGAAGCCATCTGCTTCCAAGCTGACTTTGTATGTTCCGATGTCTACGGCATCAAAACGATAGATGCCGTCGGCGTTAGTGAGCGTATCGCGAGTCACTCCCGTTGCCACATTCTGCAGAATCACTTTTGCCTTATTTATCGTCGCGCCGGAAGGATCTTTAACTGTTCCGGTCACGCTTCCACGACTGGTTTGTGCCGCGGCCATGGAGGCGCAGAGCAGTACCACTGCTGCGAGGCCGCTTAGCTTTCTTATTAGGTTCGCCATCTTAAGCTCCTGAAATCTTGGGGTGAAATCTGCCATGACTGAAAGGCAATCGGTTACCCATAAAAGACTTCGATGGATGCGATAGTGACCAACGGATGAAGAAGTGGGACGAAGAGACACGAGTCGTGAACGTTCGTACATGAAGCCGGCCAGTGCGATAACCGTGAGATCAGAAATCCAACCCGACGATATTCGGGAATCCATACCATTTGAATGTAGAGATATTGATTTCCGGAAGGCAGGTTTCGAATGACGCGGCTTGTTGTTTAGGAAGGAACGGGCAATGCTTCGCACGCGAGCTGATCGCGGTTGCAAAATGGAGTGCGATTTCTGGTACAAAATCAAACCGCCCCGTCACCGGTTAAGGCGCCGAGGCGGGATGAAACAACTTGGGAAGCGGCGTCCTGGTCTGTCTACACTCCGGTCAGGGATGAGACCAGACCGAACGCCGCTTGACTCTTATTCGCTCCA
>JAICLA010000240.1 GCA_025927695.1 Terriglobales bacterium
AAAACAAAAAGTGGCACGGCTTGTCGCCGTGCCACTCTCAGGATTAAAGCGCCTTACTTGCTGTATTCGTCCCTCAGTTCTGTCTGGCGGCTCACCATGGGAACGTCGCGTCCTGCGATGAAGACGCGCTTCACGTCAGTGCGAACATCGAGCGGATCACCATTGGCGACGACCACATTCGCAGTCTTGCCGACATCAAGCGAGCCGAGTTTGTCTGACACACCCCAGATCTCCGCCGGATTCAGCGTAAGAGCCTTAAGTGCTTCTTCGTACGGCAGGCCGTAAGCGACGGCGTAACCCGCCGCATACGGCAGGTTGCGCGCGTTGTGCGAATCGTACGAAGCGAAGGCGATCTTCACCCCATGCTTCGCCAGCTCGGCGGGCCAGCTATATTCCACGTCATAACGCTCGTTGGTGTCTGGCGCTTCATAGATGGAACCTACGATGACCGGCAAGTGACTGGCGGCGATCTCGTCCACCATGATCTGCCCACGCGTCAATGACTCAAGAATGACTTTCAGGTTGAATTCCTTAGCCAGACTCATGGCAGTCTTGATGTCCTTGGGTTCGTCTGCAGTCAGCACTACCGGCTTCTTGCCTTGCAGGTAAGGAACAAGGGCTTCCAACTTCAGATCGCGCTTGGGTGGTGAGCCCGCATCCTTCTTGTCTTTGGATGTGTCAGAGGACTTCTTGTTATAGTCGTCCCACTTCTGCATGTACTCCTGCGCATCAATGAAGGTTTGGCGAAGTTGCGTGGCCATCCCCATGCGCGTTGAGGGATAGCGCGAATTGGCGAAGGACTGATTGCGGCGCTGGCTGCCCGTGAAATTCAGCGGCATGCTGATGTCGCGGACCAGCAACATGTCATCACGGTCTTTGCCGTCGAGCTGGATGAACGCCATCTGCCCGGGCAAAGTGTCACGCGATGCCGGCGAGACGATGGCGTTGGTGATGCCGTTCATGCGCGTGACGGGAATGAGGTCCGACTCGGCATGAAATGCGTCGGAGACGTGCATGTGCGGCATGATCTCATCGCTGGTTTCGACGAGGTCATTCGACATGTCAACCGCAGAGATCTCAGTGAGGCCGAGCTGCGTGCTGGAGTCGATCAGGCCGGGGTAGATGGTCATACCAGCGCAATCGATCACACGCGCGCCCGCGGGGATCGCGGTGCCTGCGCCGCCGACCGCGGTGATCTTGCCGTTGTCTATCACGACTACGCCGTTCTCGATGACGCCGTGAGAGACGGTGAGTAGCTTACCGCCTTTGAGGGCAACAGGACCCATTGTGGCTGCCGATGACGCCACCGGTTTGACTGAGGACGATCTCGGTGCGGATTTTTTCGCCGGTGCTTGCGCGAACAAGGTTGCACTAAGGGTGAGTGCGATAAAGATTCTTATAAAGTTTTTCATTAGTAGTCCACCCCGCCGTCGCTGTCGTCATTGCCGAATCCGTCGCGCCCGGTCATGGGCGCATCTTTCCAGAACGGCAGGCCGTATTTGCCGGCGTTGACGTCAAAGAAAACGCTTCCATCGATGAGCACTTTCTCAACGCGCGCGTAAGTCGATAGGGGATCCGCGTTCCAGATGCCGATGTCTGCATCTTTGCCCACATCAATAGAACCCACGCGGTCATCGACGCCGATGATCCACGCAGGATTCAGCGTGATCATGCGTAATGCCTCATCTTCCGTCGCGCCGCCGTAGCGGACGGTCTTGCCGGCTTCCTGATTCAGGCGGCGGGCAAAATCGTTGGAATCACTCTTGATGGCGACGATCACGCCTTTGCGCATGGCCATGACGGCGTTGTAAGGAATGGCGTCCCAAGCTTCGACTTTGTAGCCCCACCAATCTGCGAAGGTGGCCAAGCCAACGTGAGCGGCTGCGATCTTGTCGGCAACTTTGTAGGCCTCAAGACCATGGTGCAGTGCGCGCAACTTGTAGCCGAACTCATTAGCGATCTGGATCTCGGTGAGCAATTCATCTGCGCGATAGCAGTGGATCTGCACCATTACTTTGCCGCGCAGAACATCAGCGAGCTCGTCTAACTTCAGATCTTTCTTTGGAGCCTTGGCGGTTTTGTCGCCGGCTTTCACTTTCGCATCGTAGGCGTCCCAGTCGCGCATGTACTCTTTGGCTTCTTGAAGAGCGGCGCGCTGCACTTCAAAGTTGCCCATACGAGTCGAGGGTAGCTGGTTGCGGCTGCCATAGACGCGCTTCGGATTCTCACCGCTGGCGAACTTGATGGAGCGCGGCGCGTTGGGAAACAGCAGATCGTCGCGATCGAGTCCGAACTTGTGTTTGATCACGACGGCTTCGCCACCGATCATATTTGCTGAGCCATGCAGCAGGAGTGAAGTCGTGACGCCGCCGGCCAGCGATTGATAGAGCGCCTTGTCAGTGTAATCAAACGCATCAACCATCTTCATGTGCGGTGTTACGGGGCTGGTGGCCTCGTTTACGTCGCCATCGAGCGCGGAGTGCGAGTGCGCATCAATGATGCCGGGCATCACGTACTTGCCTGTGGCGTCGATCACAATGGCGTTAGCGGGCGCGTGCACAGTCTGGCCCACTTCCGCGATCTTGCCGTCGTGGATATAAATGCTGCCGTTTTGAATGGTGCCGTGAGTCACGGTAAGAATAGTGCCGCCCTTAATCACTGTGTCTTGCGGCACAGGCTTGGGCGACATCTGTGCGGACAGGCTCAGCGGCACCAGGGCCGCCAAAGCTGTCACGCACGATGACAAATATCGGGTGCGCATGAAAATACTCCTTGGATTTTGGGAATGGGGCCGGATGTAAATGAATTGACGCACGCGATTCTAGAGACGAGAACCGCGTGCGTCAAAGGATTTCAGGAGCGGTTGAGTGCCGGTCAGTTCCCGCCCGGATGCGCTGTTTCTACCGCGGGAAGTTTGAACGTGTCATCACTCACCGGCACGTTGATCTTGGCTTCTGTGATGGTACGGGTCTGGATGTTCTCATCGGTTGCGATTTTGGCGACAAAGGCGATCTTTACGCCGTTCACATCACGATAATCAGAAAAGTCAGTCTGCTGCGTAATGCCGCCCATTGCAGTACGCAACACGACAACGCGTCGGACGAGCAATCCGGAGAGGAAATCGAAATAGAGCGTTTCCTGACCCTGTCCGTTGGGCAATGCGGCACGGACCACGGTACATTCTTTGCCCTCGATTTTCTGTGTGAATGGCAGGGCTTGAGCTCGGGAATACTGCGGCTTGAGATCGATGTTGCGCAAGATGCCGGCGTCGAGTTTCAGCGCGTTGAGCTCAAATCCAGTGACTGGATTCGCGTGACCGCCTGATTCGGCCACGGCTTCGCTGCCGTTATATACCAGCTTGAAATTGCCGCGAGGGGCAGTCTGTGTGAATGCCACTTTGTCTCCGGTGCTGCGGATGACTTCAAAATTGGAGGTGTCGCCGTGCGGCGTGGTGGTGGTTCCTTTCTCTTGTAGCGATTTCAACTTGGCCACGGCTGCTTGTCCCCCGACGGCATCAAGATATTTCTGGAATGCCGCATCCGCACCTGCCTGTGCTGCTTTCTGGCGCTCTTCGCGTGACTGTTGCGGAGCTGCGGAGCTGACCGTTGCGCCCTGAGTGTTGCCTTGTCCGCCATTTGCCGCGCGTTGCTGCTGGAACTGCGCCTGGCGGGCCTTCGCGTCTACCCGCTCTTGCCATGTGGCTTCATCAAGCACGGGCGCGTTGTTGATGGGCTGATTGTGGCCCTGATGGCAGGTGGCACAGGTCACGTGCTTATCCACGGCGGGATTCTGATTGATGGTGTTGGTCATGATCATCATCTCGCGCGCGGTCTTCTTGGCGCGCTTGTCATCCAGCGCGAAACCGGCGTGGCCCTTGTCGGTCACGTGGCAGAAATTGCAGTCAACTCCGAGAGCTCCTTTGATGAATTCCATAGAGGGGATGACTTGGTCAGCGGGAATGTCTTTCATCACCTGGATGTTAGTGAACTGTTTACTTTGCCCGGCGGTCTCGCCGCCGGCGGGAGCGGCCGGAGTCTGTGATTGCGCTTGTGCGGGCGGCTGGCTTTGACCGTTCTGTGCCGCATATCCGATGGTGAGGAATGAAAGTGA
>JAICLA010000103.1 GCA_025927695.1 Terriglobales bacterium
TGAAGGCTTCTCGCCGTTGAGCTGCAGCAGGAAGTTACCGGTGTGTGTCAGAGACTTGTCCGGCTCAACAACTTGCTTGCCTTTTCGAATCCGATCGAACGACGCCACGATCATCGCCATCTGCGAAGTGATGCGGATCGACTTACGGATGTTTGCATCGTGATCGTTCTTCGCAGCGTCCGGGTCATACATGCTCAGCGCAGACACCGCGGTGCGCAGTACTTCCATCGGCGGGGTGCTGGTGGGGAAGCTCTTCAGCAGCTTGATAATGTCAGGATGAAGCTTGCGCTCTGCTGCCAATTGGCCTTTGAAATCCGCCAGTTCCTTCGAGGTGGGCAGCTTGCCGAACCACAACAAGTAGCAGACTTCTTCAAACGTGGAATGCTGCGCAAGTTCATGAATGTCAATGCCGCGATAGGCAAGTATGCCCTTATCGCCATCAATGAAACAGATGCTTGAAGTTGCAGCGACTACGCCCTCAAGTCCTTTAGTGGGCGGTGCGCCTGCTGACGGTGCGGTGGTGGTAGGCATTTCTTTTCAGACTCCAAAATTTATGATTGCCAAGCAGGGCTGAACGATGCAGAAAACATCAGGACAGCAACCTCTTGTTATAAATCATTGGAGCGATGTTGGGCAAACGGGCAGCTCAGTAAAGATTGAAAGCTACTTCAATGTTTACCACTACGGAAACTGGGGCACCATCTTTCAGTGCAGGATTGAACTTCCAAGTCTGGACGGCTGCGACAGCCTTGTCGTCTAGACCCATTCCCAAGGGGCTCAATATTCTTACTTCACCGACATCGCCTGTTTCTCAATGATCGCCGACAACACCAGGGTCCCCTGATATCTGGCAGCGCGAGCAGCATCGGAATATTCAGGATCAGGTGAGTGAAGCGGCTTAGGCGCCGACACACCCCCTTTCGCAACGCGATAAAGCGGGTCTCCATTCGCCATGTGCCCGAACGGTTCAATCTTTGCATTTTCAGTTTCGTCCGAGGGCTCTCCGTACTCCTTGAGAATGTAGATAGGATGACCATTCTTCGTTTTGCTGACTATGTCGCCTCTCAAATATGGTAACCACCAAGCCGGCGCAAGGCTCCCGAGTTCATTGATGTCCATGACAAATATTCTCTGCTTGATTTTCTCCAAAAAGTCCGCGGCTGTGAGCAAGAATGGCCCTTTGATAGTGAGCTTGATCATTCGACTTCCGGAGACAGATTTCTCCTCGGGAACAAGCATTCTCACAAGCGGACCTGATGGTTTTAGGCGCGCGAAGCCAGCCCGGTGACCACTCAAAATGATGTTTTTGCCCTTTACCTCGATACTCTCTACGTTGAGTTCCGCTTCGGTCCAGCTTCCCTTCTGATATGTCTTTTCTGCATTGCATTCGGAATCAAACTTTAAGTCGCTTTCCAATGGAAAGCCTCGAAGCAGGAAGGCATTTCCCTTAAACACGGGCTCAAGGGCCTTGACCAGTTCATGGGGGTCGGTCTGCGCGAAAGAATACAGCGCGCAAAGGAGGATGGCTGCCAACGAAGATAGCTTTCTCATGCCGGCCAAATCTCCAGCGCCGTCCTGCTCAATATCTGCTGCTTCGCCGCATCCGCGATCGGCAGCGCGCGAAAATCGCGCACATTCTTCTCAATCTCCGGCACGCCCGGCCCGGGCCAGTCGGTCCCGAACAATGTCTTGTGCGCAATTTCTTCCAGCCGCGGAAAATTATTGAGCAACGTCTTGGGCGGAATTCCGCTGATGTCGAGATACACGTTCTTATGCCGCCGCAACAAAAAGAATGCCGTCCCCATCCACAACGGACGCCCGCCGTGCGCCAGCAATATCTTCAACCTGGGAAAATCAACCGCCACATCATCCACATAGATGGGGTCACCAAACTTGTTGCGCGCTCCGGGAAAGATCGACGTGCCCGTGTGGAACATGATGGGAATCCCATTCGCCTCCGCCGTGCGATAGATGATCTCCAATTCCTTCACGCCGTTCAGATAATCATTCGGATAAAGCAACTGGTGTGGCGGATGGATCTTGATCATCCGGATACCCAGCCGCACGATCTCATCCATATCAGCCTGTGCGTCTTTCGTGTAACGCGGATGCAAGCTTCCACACGGGATCAGCCGCTTAGGATCTTCTTTCACATAGTTCGCAATGAACTGGTTCACACCCGAAGTGAACCCGATCACATCCGGCGCCACATAATTAATGAGCACCGCACGGTCGATACCGATCGAATCCAGGTGTTTCAAAAATGCCCTGGGCGACTTGCAATACTCCTCGACCTGCGCGAAGTCCGCGCGCTTAGCCTTCATCAGCGCCAATGCGTGCGGCTTGAACATCTCCAGCGGTTGTATGTGGATGTGGCAGTCAGTGATCAGCAATTAGCACCTAGCAGCGAGCATCAAGTGACTATTATCCGCGCCGATACGACGGCGACGGTGTTTAGAGAAGATAAAGAAATGAAAGGGCAAAAGCAAAAGCCGCAAATCGTGGCTCGCTTGCTCCACAATTCACGGCTTGATGCTCGATGCTCGGTGCTAGCTGCTGAACTAACTCTTCGGAAAATTCGGGTCGGCCTTCACTTCTTCGATCTGCTTGATGTGCCGCGCGGTGTGGCTCGCTACCAGCAGCTCCCATTCATGCGCGTCCAATACGCCGACCGGGCTTTCCGACACGTGGGCGCGCAGGTCTTTCTCATCCGTCTTCTTGATGAAAGCCTCATTCTTATCGCGGGCTTCGTTAAAGGCTTTCAGGATTTCCTTCTCTGTCGCCCATTTGCCGGTAGGTACCAACGGTGGCGGTGCCTGGGCCTTCTTCGAACGGTCAGTGATTTTGGCCTGAAACTGGCTGTCGTTCACTTCTGACGGCTTTTCTGCCACTGGCGTGGTCAAGACCTTCTGCGCCGCATCGCCCAAAAAGCTCTCCGCCAGTGCAATGTGCTCAGATACTTGCTTCACTGACCATCTGTCCGGACCCGGCTTGAAGTTCAGCTGCGCCTCGCTGAGCCCCTTCACTGATTTCTCAAAATCCTTGCGCGTCTGCTGCATGTATTTCAGTAATTCCGCTTTCGTTTGCGTCTTATTCTGCGCGGAAGGCTCAGAGTCTTTCTTGGCTGCATCTTGCGCCAACATCGGGAGCGCGAACAGCACGAGAACCATCAGGCTTGATAATTTGCGTCGCATGGGGTTGTTCCTTTCGTGGGGTAAGGCTTGGGAAGTAGCAGCACTCAGATGCGGTTATAGACGTGCGGATTCAAAAAACGTTTTTTACCGCTTTATAAGTTCTGGGTATGTAGCCGCCTAGCTAGGCGCTAGTTGCTCGATGCAGCCCCCGCAGCCATCACCGCCCGCTTCGCATAAACCCGCACCATCTCACGCCGATACTCCGGCGTAAGCAGGCTAGTCGTGAGCGGCTTGGCCACTCGAGCAGCCAGCTCGCCTACCACCATCGCGGCGTGCTCATTCAATTCCCTGCCGACGAGCGCGTGCGGCGCGTCGGGAATCAGGTGCGGCGCAGGATTCACGCCCGTGATGGCCACGCGCGCATCCTCCACCGTCTTGCCACGGTACTTCACCGCCACAGCAACTCCCGCCAGCGGATAATCGATCGACCCACGCATGCGCAACTTCTTATATGCGCCGCTCCACCCCGCACTCGACTCCGGCAGGTAGATGCTGGTGATCATGTCCGTCTTCGCCAGCTTGATGCGGTCCACACCATCATTGTTATAGAGCTGCGCGATTGGCACGCGACGATACCCTTGGGGGCTGGCAATATTCACTTCTGCACTCAAACACAAAAGCGCAGCCGGCGTGTCCGCCGAGAACGCCGCCCAACACTTTTTGCCGCCCGGCGCCACATGGCAGAGATCGCCATCTTTCTTGATGCAGAATCCGCAACTCTTGCGCCACTGCAGCGACTGGTTGTACCAAAGGCAGCGCGTGTCCAGACTGATGTTGCCGCCCATCGTGCCCATATTGCGCAATATAGGCGACGCCACCGTCTTCACGGCCTCATGCAACACAGGATAATTTTTACTGATGAATCCGGAGTCTTCGACGGCAGACAACGTGGTAAGCGCGCCAAGTTCCACGCCGAGCCCGGGCGTAACGCGTATGCGCTCCAATCCATCGATTCCACGGATGTCCATCAAGTACTTCGGCGCGAACAACCGCTGCTTCATCGATGGCAACAAATCTGTGCCGCCGGCGCAGATCTGTATCTCACCCTGATGCCGATGCAACATGCCGACCGCTTCTTCAACTGAGCGTGGGCGAAGTAATTTGAATTCGGGCAGTGACATCAGTCAGCGTGCTCCGCCCGTCGCGCCGGATCATCCTCATGCCGCTTCGGTCCGCGTCCCTTGAACCACAGCGAGCCGCCATGTTCACGCAATTTGTGCGGCGCGGTAGGATCAACGCGATTCGTCATCTCAATCTTCTTCAAGTTGTTCTTCGCGCGAATGGCGCTAAGCACGCGCTCCGGCGTGAATGGCGATTCGCGCAAACGCACGCCGACCGCGTCATAGATCGCATTCGCGATAGCGGGAATCGCCGCGGCCAAACTTCCTTCGCTGGCTTCCTTCGCGCCAAAAGGGCCTTCGGGATCGATGCTCTCAACGATGAAGCTCTCAATCTCGGGCGACTCAGTCGCACTGGGCGATTTGTACTCCAGCATGCCTGCGTTCATGAGCAGGCCATCTTTCCAAACGAATTCTTCTTGCAGCGCCTGACCCAGGCCCATCCACACTGAGCCGATGACCTGTCCTTCAACCGAGACCGGATTCAGCGCGCGTCCGCAATCATGCGCTGCCCAGATCTTGTTCACGGTGACCTCGCCGGTCTCTTCGTCCACAGTCACATCTGCCACCTGCGCAGAATATGAATACGCGGGCGACGGCCCCACACCGCCACCTTTATGCTTGCCGCCTTTGGCCTCGAGCGGCGGCGCGTATGAACCGCTGCCGGTGAGCGCGCCAGTGTTGTCCATGGCAGCGGTGACCGCTTCTTCAAAACTCAATTTATCTTTCGGACCTTCTTCTTTGCGCTTCTGCTGCACAGAGCCGCGTAGGATCTGTCCCTCTACGTGGCCGGAGACAGTCGGCGCGTCATCTTTCTTTCCCAGAACTTTCTCCAGCAATGAACTCGTCTGTGGGCTCATGCCTTTTTTGTAGACCACATCCTCGCGCATGATCACGTCTTCGGGCGAACATGCCATTTTCCGCGAAGCCGCCGCAACGATCTTCCGCTTTATCTCTTCAGCCGCGCGCAACGTTGCATTGCCGTTCATGAACGTGACGCGGCTGGAATACGAGCCAATATCCACCGGTGTGAGATCAGTATCCGCAGCCACTACTTTCACTCGACCCAGCTTGCATCCGAGAACTTCCGCTGCGATCTGCGCCACCATCGTGTCTGAACCTTGGCCAATATCACTCGCTCCCGTGTAAACCACTACGCCGCCGTCGCGATCGATCTTGATGTTCACCGTCGAATGCGGCATGTCTGACCGGATGATCGAACTGGCCGCGCCGCTCACATAGTGACTGCACGCCATGCCCAGCCCGCGAGACTTCTTCCTATTCTTTCCGCGCTCACTCCATTTCGATTCGCGCGCAACAACATCTATACACTCCGGCAGCCCATAACTCTGCACGCGAAGCCCATTAACCGTGATGCAAGGCGGTTTCAGCAGATTCTTTCGGCGCACAGCCAGCGGGTCCATCCCAATCTTCGCCGCCAACTCATCCAACTGCGATTCAAATGCAAAGCGCACATTCACCGTACCGTGCCCGCGCATAGCGCCGCACGCCGGCTTGTTCGTGAGCACGCGATAACCGTCATACTTAATGTTAGGAATGTCATACAGCGCGCCCAGCAGCGCGCCTGAATAAAGGATAGTCACCACGCCATAGCTGCAGTACGCGCCGCCATCCTGGATCACCTTCGCTGCCACGGCGGTTATGCTGCCGTCATTCTTGATGCCGGTCTTCAGGTCAATGATGGTGCGCGGGCGTCCGCGATGCGCGAGGAAAACCTCTTCGCGCGTGTAAGTGATCTTCACCGGAGCCTTGGCTTTGCGCGCAGCCACAGCGGCAATGATCTCCAGCGGAATGATTTCGCTCTTGCCACCGAAGCCTCCGCCCACCAGCGGCTTGATCACGCGGATCTGCGACATCGGCATGTCCAGCACGATGGAAAGCTTGTGTTGCAGGTAATACGGCACCTGCGTGGACGACTGCACGGTCAGCCGCCCCTCGAGTCCGGTTTGCGGATCGAACTCAAACGACGCCAGCGTGCAATGCGGTTCCATGGCCGCGTGCGTGACTTCGTTGGCGACGTAGCGATTCTCGAGAACGACATCCGCTTGCGCGAAACCCGCGTCAGGGTCGCCGAACGAATGGTGGTAATCCTTTTCCAGATTGCTTGGGCGCTGCTCATGGATGAAGTTCGCGGTTGCTTTCATCGAATCTTCTGGATCGAACCACGCGGGAAGAGGCTCGTACTCCACATCAATCAACTCAAGCGCCGCTTCGGCAATAGATTCCGTCTCTGCAACCACGCATGCGACGTTGTCGCCCACATAGCGAACCTTTTCTACGGCAAGCGCGGTCTCATCGTGTCCAACAGGAAGAATGCCGTAAGTATTCGGCGCATCTTTTCCGATGACAACTGTGACGACGCCTTCCAGTTCCAACGCCCGGGAGAAATCAATCTTCTTGATCTTGGCGTGCGGCAGATGTGAATGCAGGATCTTGCCGATCAACATGCCGGGGATGGAGAGGTCGTCAGCGTATTTGCCTTGTCCCGTAGTCTTACCCGCGGAGTCAACCAGCGCCACCGGCTTGCCGATGATGGAAAAGTTTTCTTTAGACATGAGTCACACCGGATCGGACAGCGACAAGCAGTTTGGTTTTTCTAGAAACTAGAAACGAGAAACTAGAAACTGATGTTCTCACTTCGCCGCCATCCCCTTCTGCTCAGCAGTGATCGCCGCTTTGATCGCCTGATACATCTGCGTGTACCCAGTGCACCGGCAAAGATTGCCGCTCAGCGCGTGGCGGATCTCTTCGTCTGTCGGTTCAGGATTGCGATCCATCAGAGCGCGCACCGTCATCATGAATCCGGGTGTACAGTATCCGCACTGCGAGCCGCCCCAGTCTCCATAAGCTTTTTGGATCGCCGCGAGTGCGCCGTGCTGAGCTACGCCTTCGACGGTGGTGATCTCATTCCCGCCGTTGTCACTCTGGTAAGACGCCGCGACCATCGTGCAAGCCAGCATCGGCACGCCGTCCACTTGAATGGTGCAAGCGCCGCAGGATGAGTCGTCGCACCCGCGCTTGCTGCCGGTCAGTCCCAGGTCTTCGCGTAGCGTGTCGAGCAGAAGCTTGTTCGGCTCAATGGCAATCTCATGCCTGCGGCCGTTGACCTTGAGTTCTATGAGTTCTTTTTTCATGAAAAAATCGGCTATCAGCTCTCAGCTATCGGTCGTCAGTGAACACATTGAGTATATATGTGTCGATTCGCTGATTACACCACAAGGAATCCCATGGTCGTGACATCAACGACGAAAGCCGTGGTGACACGATTGACGGGAACTGTGGCAATCGTGACATCAACGTACAAAAGTTGCGGCCGTCGTGACATGATCGACGGGAACTGTGACGGTCGTGACATCGTCGAGAGTTGTGGGCCGGGAGCCCGCAAAGCGGGCGTTTAGAGATTAGCCCCGCGCGAAGTGCGAGGTAAGGCGCCCAAACCGGCGCCAGAGGCGCGTCTACAAATTCATCCGGTCGCCATGGCTCGGCGGCTGCGAGATTACCAGAAAGAATACGTCGGCCTTGCTGCGATTGAACATCTGATGCGGCTTGCCCGCGGGAACATGCACACCCTCGCGCGAATGAATGACAATCTCTTTTCCATCGAGCTCCATCACCGCTTCGCCCTCGATCACCAAGAAGAACTGCTGTGCCTTGTTATGGAAGTGTCGCGCCTCTTGCGTCCCTGCCGGCATGCGTTCGTAAATGATGCTGAGCGAATCGGACTTCAGCAGATGCCATCCATCGCAATTCTGGCCCCATAGATAATGTTCGGCGTTGTCGAGCGCGGTGATCATGAAGTTCCAAATCGTTCACGATTCATTGTTTTCAAAGCTTCAGCTGTGACTGTAGTCCCGGGAGCGTCCAAAACTATGCTGTCAATTCCGCAATGAGGGCAGATGGGAGTAAGACCGTCATCGGTGTATTCCTTGATTTCTACAAACCGAAAGATCTTCAGACAGTAATAACATCCACATTTCGTGTTCGGTGTGACTGGCCGCTTGATGCCCATAGTTGAGACTAAAACCAATACTGATTCATCTCTTTCAAAAAATCCGAGCTCGGCTTGAATCCAGACGCCGACCCGATCAACGCATCGATCCCGCAATGCGGACAAAATCCGGTATCAGGCTCATCGTCATGCCATTCAACGATGTCAGCGGGATCAAAATTCTGCTGACAGTAAAAACATCCCACGATCTCACTCGACAACAATTCAGAACGATTATGCAGCGAGTGGTCATGCGCGGCTTTCATCTCCGCGGGCATTGGCTTGTGCACCACCTTGAACGTCCGTGTCAGCTTCTTCTTCGGTCCATCCGTCGGTTCGGCCTTTCTGAACCACTTTCTAATATCCATAGTCCGTCTGCGCGGCGTACGCGTGCTTTTTGGTGCGCAGGGCCTCTACGCGCTCCTTGCCGAGCAGCGCAGCGTACGCCGCACGGTCTTTCACGTCAAGCACCCACTTTTTTGCCCACGCATCGAACTCCGCCTCCGTCTTCGTCTCCGCGTGATACTGCTGAAAAAACGCGTCATCGCGCTTGTTGTATCCCTGCACCGGCGAAGGATGCGCGCCCAGCGGGCACTCCACCACCGCACTCACCAGAAATCCCGGAATCACCGCCCGGTTCGGATCGCTGGCGATCACTTCAGGCGCAACGATCTCCTCCGCGCATACGATCACCTTCTTCGCCGCGCGCACCGCCTCGATCATCACACCGAAATTCCCCCAGCAATGCGCGTTACCGTGGGCATCAGCCCGTTGCACGTGGACGATAGCCACATCCGGCACCAGCGCCCGCACCGCCAGCAGTGGCTCCTTGCCTTCGAACGGCGAGAACACCTGATAGAAGAAATGATTGCCTTTGGGAACA
>JAICLA010000254.1 GCA_025927695.1 Terriglobales bacterium
AGTTGGCGCGCGTGCGGACGAGAACCGCAAAGCCAAGACCGTGATGCCGAAGTCGTCCGGCGACTTCAAGTTGCCTTCAAGTGCGTTGCTGCACCGCCCTGATGCGCACGAGAAGATCGACGAAGAAGAACTGAAGCAACAAGCGGTCGTGCTGACGGAGAAGTGCGCGGAGTTCGATGTGCACGGACAGATCACACACATCAATCCCGGCCCGGTGGTGACCACGTACGAGCTCAAGCCAGAAGCGGGCGTGAAGTACAACCGCATCACCGCACTGTCAGAAGACCTCTGCCTGGCGATGAAGGCCGAGAGCATTCTCATTGAGCGCATGGCGGGCAAATCCACCGTTGGCATTCAGGTCCCGAACGCCAACCGCGAGACCATCTGGCTGCGCGAAGTGGTTGAGTCGGGCGACTTCATTGACGTGAAATCGAAACTCACGCTGGCAATGGGCAAAGACATCAACGGTCGCATCGTGACTGCTGATCTGGCGACGATGCCGCACTTGCTTATCGCTGGTTCGACGGGCGCGGGTAAATCAGTGGCTATCAATGCCATGATCATGTCGATCTTGTTCAAAGCGACGCCGGCGCAGGTGCGATTGATACTTGTCGATCCGAAGCGGCTGGAGCTTGGCAATTACGAAGGCATTCCGCATCTCTATACGCCCATCATCACCGAGCCGAAGCTGGCCAGCTATGCGCTGCGCAACGCGGTGCGCGAGATGGAACGGCGTTTGAAATTGCTGGCGGAAAAAGGTGTGCGCAATATCGGACAGTACAATGCGCTGTTTGAAGGAACCACGCCGAGCTTGTTTGACGATGCGTCAGAACACAAGCCGCTGCCGTACATGATCATCATCATTGACGAGTTAGCCGACTTGATGATGCTCGACGGCAAGAACGTGGAAGAGTCAATCACTCGGCTGGCGCAGATGGCGCGCGCGGTGGGTATTCACCTTATTCTTGCGACGCAGCGTCCGTCAGTCGATGTGATCACCGGCCTTATCAAGGCGAACTTCCCTGCGCGCGTTTCGTTCCGTGTGGCTACGAAAGTTGACTCGCGAACCATTCTTGACGCGAACGGCGCTGAGTCTCTGTTGGGTCGCGGCGACATGTTGTATCTGCCGTCGGGCTCCTCGCGTGTGCAGCGTGTGCATGCCCCGTTCGTTACGGAAAAAGAGATCGCGGCGGTCGTCGAGTTCTGGAAGCAACAAGGCGCAGCGCAGTACGACGACAAGTTCTTGGCCGCGCCGAAGGAAGAAAAAGCCAACGGCGAGTTCGGCGATGCGGGCGAAGGTGGCGATGAGAACGATGAACTCTTCCAGGATGCCGTTCGGTTGGTGCTGGAATTCGGCAAGGCGTCTACTTCGCTGATCCAGCGTCGGCTGCGGGTGGGATACGGCCGCGCAGCGCACTTGATCGATCTGATGGAGCGCGACGGGATCGTGGGTCCGGCGGACGGGCCTAAGCCGCGTGAGATTTTGAAGAAGCCGGATTGGTTGAATGAGGTAGAGGAGACGTTGCGGTAGACCGTTTCCGGTTTCCCGTTTCCCGTTTCCCGAAAAGCAGGTCCTTCGCTACGCTCGGGATTTCGCCTGCCGACTCCCGCTTCGCTCACGTCGGCAACACGGCTCAAGTTCCACGTGGAACGTTGTGGGAATTGAAAAATCGCGGGGATCGGGCGCTGTTCTGGTGAGGACCATCTTGGCGAGCGGCGACGGACCTGCGGCACGGCGATTCGGCCGGAGGCGCGTCGGCTGAGATTCACTCAAACGCTCAGCGCAAGACGGGCGGAGACAGCGGAATAGAAGTCGCACTGTCAAAATGAAAAGGACGCCGAAGACGGCGTCCTTTTTTGTTCCCTACATCCAGCATAGCAAACCGGAGTGGGTGAATGAGACAGCTGTGGTGAGTTTTTATTTGGCGTGGGATGAGTGAGTTGCGAGAGATTCGTGCGAATTGGCGTATTGACACGCTCGAAGGCTGCCGCCCCTACGGGGCTCGTTGGTCTTTCCTGCTTACCCGGGGCTGACGCCCCCGGCTAACATTATTCCGTCCCTTCGGGACTGTGTCGGGGAACACTTAGCAATGAGCGGCGGCAATTGGGTTTCATGTCTTAATCTTCATACCGCTCCTACGGAGCTCAGTTAATCATGAAATCAGCGGTGCTATAAACACGGCGTTCCTTCCGGAGCACCGGAGCAAAGGCGGATTCGCGGTTGGTTGGATTCCCACAGATTCTCGACGATGAAACAGTCGAGAATCTATGGGGCACCCATTGTCGTGGTGTTGCGATTCTGTGGGCCACCCTCCACACCAGCCCACGGAGTTATGTTCCCACCCTATTCCCAAAACACTGGAATAAGGCGGACGAATTTAGTAAATGGTGATGCTGGACCGCCCGCCGATCTGACGATGAGCTGGCTAAGGCTTAAATCCTTTTAAGGCCCAGGCGCCTAGCAGGCCGATGGCGACGATCATGGCGATCCAGAGCACGGCGGGATGCTTTTCTGACCAGGGGCGTTCGTCTGGGCGGCCGGTGAATGCGGGGTTCTTGGCGTCTGGCGAGAGGGCGGCTGCCGCTACTTGCGATGCTTCGGGTACTTCGAAGAGCTTGGCATAATCGTAGGTGGGCGGGTCGAGCTTGTCATCACCGTAGTAGAGCTTAAGGGAAGATTCGCCGTGAGGATCGAAGTATGCCCGACGCTCCAGCATCTGCGGATGGATCGAAGTGCTGCGCAAGGCGGAGTCATCGCCGTTAGAGATCTCAAGCCGGTAATGCGCGCAATGCAGACCGGAGAGTTGAAGGTCGAGGTCTTCCGAATCGATCTTGCGGCCTTTGCGTTGCAGCTTGATGCGGCTGATGTCCCGGGTGGCGATCTCGCGCTTATCGCAATATAGCGTTACAGGGCGATTGAAATTGACCTCCGCGGCATCAACCGCGAAATGAATGCGGTCAAGCGGCACGCCTTCTGGTGTATCCCACTCGAAGACGGTCTTCTTTCCATCGGTACGGGCAACCGGTGCGGCACTCAGATCGATGTAGCTGGCCTTCTCTTGTTGAAGATTCGCTATGCTCGCGCCTTTCACATCTTCCGCTGACACCGGACCGATGATCGTGATGCGCAAGTAGCGGAACCGCGATGGTGTATGCAATTGGACGGTAGAGTTTGAGCCTAGCTTTTCTTTTGAGAAATCAAAGAGACTGAACGTGCCCAGGTCACTCCAGGACTTTGCTGCCGCGTCATTCGCGCCCTCCAGCTTTGCCTGGGCGACAAAGTTCCTGGTGGAAAGGTCAAGATGCAGGTTGTCATATTCAGGAATGCCGACGTCCACCACGAACTGAGCATTTCCTCCCACGGTGCCTTTGTTCAAGATAGGGACGGTGGAGAGAGCAGATACGCTGGATCCGCGGCGCTCAGCGATGGCGTACGGCACTTCAGTCTGCTGAGTAGTGTAGAAGCGCAGGTCACCGAGATCAGCGCGGGCGTGCTGGAATATAGCTTCATCGAACGTGATGTAGTTTTGCTTGTCGGGCGAGGTGATGGAGACGGTGCGTGTGTGAGCGAGATAAGGAAGCTCGCTGTCAGCGGGAGCAGCCGCAGCCGAAAGCAAAGCCGTAAGTGAACAGAGAAAGAAAGATATGAACCTTTGCCGCAAGCGTGTCATTCTGCTTTCCCTGAAAGCTTCAGCCAATCCTTCTGATATACAAACGAGATGCCCATCAGCAAAGCACCCAATGCGATGAAGCTCATCACGCGCCAAGGGCCGCTGAGATTACTGAGGTCTGAGAGGAACACTTTGGCGATGGTAGCAGCGATAAGAAA
>JAICLA010000283.1 GCA_025927695.1 Terriglobales bacterium
GGATGGCGCGAGATCGTCGGGCTCGATGGACGCATAGTGGCGCGCGCAGATTTTGGCGCCTCGGCTCCGATCAAAGACCTGATGAAACATTTCGGATTTACTGTAGAGAATGTCGTAAAAGAAGCGCGCGAAGCGATGAAGCAAGCCAGCGCGGCAAAAGCTTAGATTTTTGGAGAGCGAGATGGCCGGCAAAGAACTTTCGCAGTTCGGAGTGATCGGGTTGGGCGTGATGGGTGAGAACCTGGCGCTCAATATTGAAGACCACGGATTCAGCGTCGCGGTTTGGAACCGCGAGACCGATTGGATCGATAAATTCCTCGCCAAGAACCCTGGCAAGAAGCTTACCGGCGCAAAGACCCTCGAAGAGCTAGTCGCGCAGCTGAAGCGCCCGCGGCAGATCCTGATGATGATCATGGCCGGGGCGCCAGTGGACATGACTTTGGAAAAGCTGATGCCACTGATGGAGCCGGGCGACATCGTCATTGACGGCGGAAATTCATGGTTTAAAGACACGCAGCGCCGCGAAGCCACACTCAAAGCGAAGAATCAGAATTTCTTCGGTATGGGCGTCTCCGGTGGCGAAGAGGGTGCGCGCAACGGGCCATCGCTGATGCCGGGCGGAAGCAAAGATGCTTATGAGCACGTGAAGCCTGTATTGCAAGCCATCTCTGCAAAGACTGATTCCGGTCCGTGCGTGACCTATGTCGGCCCGGATGGCGCCGGACACTTCGTGAAGATGGTGCACAATGGCATCGAGTACGGCGACATGCAGCTGATCGCGGAGTCGTATGACATGTTGCGCAAAGGCCTCGGCCTGGAAGCAAGCGAGATCGCCGACATCTTCGCCGAGTGGAACAAAGGTCCAATGAACTCATTCCTCATTGAGATCACGGCGCAGATATTCACCGCCATCGATCCGAAGACGAAGAAGCCGCTCGTCGATATGGTGCTCGACAAAGCCGGACAGAAAGGAACCGGCAAGTGGACCGCGCAGGTAGCGCTGGACCTCGCCGTGCCCATCCCGACCATCGCCGCCGCCATCGATGCGCGCGTACTGAGCAGCATGAAAGACCAACGCGTTGCGGCAGCCTCGAAACTTCCTGGGCCGACCAGCAAGTTCAGCGGCGACAAAAAGCAGTTCATCACCGCTATTCATGACGCACTGCACGCCTCAAAGATCTGCAGCTACGCGCAGGGTATGGGACTCATCCGCGCAGGATCGGACGAGTGGAAGTGGAACATCGACCTCAAAGAGATGGCGCGCATCTGGAAAGGCGGGTGCATCATCCGCGCAACCTTGCTTGACACTATCATGCAGGCGTACGAGAAACAGCCGAACCTTCCGAACCTTTTGCTCGACGCCGAATTCACGCGCCGCGTTGAGGCCGCGCAGCCGAACTGGCGAAAAGCAGTGACCACAGCCACCGAACTGGGAATTCCCATTCCGGCCATGTCGGCAGCGCTGTCGTATTTTGATAGCTACCGCAGCGCGCAGCTGCCGCAGAATTTGACCCAGGCGCAACGGGATTTCTTCGGTGCACATACGTATCAACGCACAGACGATGCTACGGGTCCGTTTGTGCATAGTGAGTGGCACGAACTAATGAAAAAATAGCCCGCTTAATTCCAAAGTAACTTTTCCGTGCGGTTACTTTTTTCTTCAAAGAGGCCCGTTCAAGTGGCGCTTAATTTTGTTAGAATCGTGCGGCGATGACGAAAAAGCTTTCAAAAGAACCCATAGAAGAGCGGTGGCTGACCGTTGACGAGGTACGTCTCGTTAGCGATCTTCGCATAATGCATTCTAAAGTCGACGAGTTGTACCAGATCGTTGACAACTTGAAGCGCCGCCATCATGAGGCTGACATTCCAAAGTATGCTGACCAGCCTGTACTGAATGAAGACATCGAGCGGGTAGATGACATCTATCTATGGTTTGTAAGCGTGAAAGAAGGATTGCGGCGTCACACAGGTATAACCCGCAAGAAATAAAGTAATTGTCTGATCCGCCCACCTTGCGAGGTGGGTTTTTCTTTTACCTTCGTGATAATCTCCCATTCGCACTGAGGAGGCCTTCCTGAGCTATGTCAGCCACGATTGACGCCAAACCCATGATCAAGACCGCGCCGCCGCCGCTGGCCAAGGCCGATCCTTGCGTCCTTGTGATTTTCGGTTCTACCGGTGACCTCACGCGCCGCAAGTTGATCCCGGCGCTGTTTGATCTGGCGTGCGAAGGCTGTATGCCGCCCGCTTTCCGTGTTCTCGGCATTGGGCGCTCGGCAATGTCAGATGACCAATTCCGCTCGACCATGGATGAAGCGCTGAAGGCCGCGAAGGGCAAAGATCTAAAAGACGAACAGTGGAAGGCATTCGCGAAGTCGCTTTATTTTTTTGAAGGCGACCCGAACGATCCAGGCATGTATCCGCGCTTGGCAAAGAAGCTTGAGGAGATGAGCGGTCAGGGGGCGAGTCCCAACCATCTTTTTTATTTTTCAGTGCCGCCCTCGGTGGCCCCGGCGATCGTGGCCGGATTGGGCAAAGCGGGATTGGCAGGCAATGAAAAAGGATGGTCACGCATCATCGTTGAGAAACCATTCGGACGCGACCTGACCTCAGCCCGCCAACTGAACCACGAGATCGCGACTGTCTTTGATGAGCATCAGGTCTATCGTATCGATCACTATCTGGGAAAAGAGACGGTGCAGAACATTTTGGTGATGCGCTTCGGCAATTCTCTTTTCGAGCCGGTGTGGAACCGTAATTATGTGGACTTCGTCGAGATCACCGCGGCGGAGACATTGGGCGTAGAGAGCCGGGCAGGATTCTACGAAGAGACCGGCGCCTTGCGAGACATGGTCGCCAATCATCTTTTGCAATTGCTCACGCTCACTGCCATGGAACCGCCAGTCGCGTTTGACGCGGATTCGGTGCGTGAAGAGAAGGTCAAGCTGCTGCGGTCCATCCGTCCTTTGACCAATGCAAAGGATGTTGCCACGCACACGGTTCGCGGGCAATACAGCGCCGGCGCCATCAACGGCAAAGCCGTGCCGGCCTATCGAGACGAAAAAGGAGTGGCCAGAGAGTCACGCACAGAGACCTACGCTGCAGTGGAATTCCATATTGAAAACTGGCGCTGGAGCGGTGTTCCATTTTATGTGCGGGCGGGTAAGCGTCTGGCAAAGCCGCTCACTGAGATCCGCGTGCACCTGAAGCAGACTCCGCACTCTCTTTTCTCGCGTACGCGAACGGAACGCATTGAGCCGAACATCATTACC
>JAICLA010000298.1 GCA_025927695.1 Terriglobales bacterium
ATGTGCGCGTAACCCTCTTGCAGATATTCTTGCGTCACTTCTGAGACTGTAGTCGTCGTTGTGACCTTGCGGATATATACCAGCGCCGCCAATATCATCCCAGCTTCCACAGCTACGGTCAGGTCGGCAAACATCGTTAACAGGAATGTCACCAGCCACGTTCCTACTTCCAGCCGTGAAAGTTTCAGCAGTTGCGGTATCTCATGCCACTCGCCCATCTTGTATGACACCACCAAAAGGATCGCGGCCAGTACTGACATGGGTATGAATCGTGCCAGCGGTGCGGCGGCTATGACGACCATCAAGAGAGTCAAAGCGTGGACCATACCAGCCACCGGCGTTTTGGCGCCGGAACGGATATTGGTTGCCGTGCGCGCGATAGCGCCGGTGGCGGGCAAGCCTCCGAACAGTGGAGAGATCACGTTCGCAATTCCTTGCCCGATAAGCTCAACATTGGGATTATGTTTGTCCCCGCTCATTCGATCAGACACGACCGCTGACATCAGGGATTCGATAGCGCCAAGCATTGCTACCGTGATCGCCGGCGATACCAGCGGCCTCAACAGGTCCGCGCGGAATGTGGGGATGTGAACCGCTGGCATTCCGGAAGGGATACCGCCGAAGCGAGATCCGATGGTCGCCACCGGTAGTTTCAAGATCACGACCAGTGCGGTGCCCGCAAAAAGGGCGGCGATGTATCCCGGGATTCTTTTGACGTAACGATTGAAACCAATGATCAGCAGCAATGCGATCACCGCCAGGATCGTATCGCCGTTAGAGAAAGTGTGAGCGCTCCGTGATAACGTTTCCAGGCGTGACATGAAATCACCCGGCACCTTTTCGATCTTGAGGCCGAAAAAATCTTTGATCTGTGTGCTCGCGATGATGACCGCGATACCGTTAGTGAAACCCACTACCACCGGACGGGGAATGAACTTGACGGCGGAGCCGAGCCCGGTAGCACCCATTGCGATCAACATCACTCCGGCCATCAGAGTGCACATAAACAGGCCATCGATGCCGTATTTGGCCACAATGCCGAAAACGACTACAACGAATGCGCCCGTCGGGCCGCCGATCTGTGTTGAAGAGCCCCCCAAAGCAGAGATCAGGAACCCTGCGACGATGGCGCAGTACAGCCCGGCTTGCGGCGGTACTCCGGAGGCGATCGCGAAAGCCATGGCCAGCGGAAGTGCGACCAAGCCGACCGTTACTCCTGCGATCACATCTGAAGCAAGTTGCTTCCGGTCATAATCTGACACCAGGAGGAGTGACTTGGGTAGCCACTCGCTCATCATTGCTTTTCGGGAGGCCCCATTCATCTCAGCGGCGCGCTCCCGATTGAGGCGCTTTCAATTCAGCCAACATGCCTTGCACACCGGTGAAATGGTTCGTGAAGATCAGTTTGGCTACATCCAGTAGCCTGAAGACAGTCACGTCGCGGACGGAATAGTAAACGTTCAGTCCGTCTTTCCGTCCTACAACGATATTTCGGCTTCGCAGGACTGCCAGTTGCTGCGATACGGTGCTTTGTTCCGTTTTCAGCTTCGAACACAGTTCATTGACCCCCATCTCACCATCACGTAGCGCGTCCACCACCGCTATTCGCAGCGGATGAGCAAGGGCTTTAAAGAAGTCCGCCTTGAAACGTCTTAATTCAGTCATCGTGTGAATAGTATATGACTACATTGCTATATAGTCACCTACATGATTATACTGTCTTCATACCCAAGGGAGCCAACATGCCTTCCAGGATTGACCAACATCGGAAACACGTCGAGTTACAAGCTGACCTGCGCATCCTCCACGCGAAGGTCGGCGAGCTATTTGCCATCACTCAACAACTCAAGAAAAGGGTTGACCCTGATGAGCTCCTCGCAACAGCCGATAGCGGCCAACTCGCCAAAAACATTGATCGTATGGACGAGGTTTACCGCTGGTTCACGTCAATTAAGAGTTCGCTGCGTCCAGACACCCACCGTTAAACGGCGTTGTTCTCTGTAGTCCGACAGACCAGGCCGCGCCGCAAGGGATTGCGACACGGCGTTCGTATCGAGTTGCCGCAACGCGATATACTGGGCGTATCCATGCCCGCAAAGCCTAACGCCGAGAAAAAATTCTATCTGGAGACCTTCGGCTGCCAGATGAACGCACATGACTCTGAAAAAGTCATTGGCACTCTGGTGCACGAAGGGTATGCGCAGGTTGACACTGTGGAAGAGGCTGACCTCGTCCTCTATAACACTTGTTCCATCCGCGACAAAGCCGAACAAAAAGTTTTCAACCGCCTCAACGACTACAAGAAATTCCAGAAGCAAGGCAAAAAGTTCGGAGTGCTCGGCTGCGTAGCACAGCAAGAAGGCGAGAAGATCTTCGAACGAGCGCCGTATGTCTCGCTGGTCGCCGGTTCAGCTTCTTATCGCAATCTGCCGCAAATGCTTGTGCAACTGGAAGCAGGGAACAGTCGAGTCACCGGCCTCGACGACCGCCAGACCAATGAAACATTCGATACCGAATTCACCGCCCGCACCAACAAACATCGCGGATACATCACCATCATTGAGGGCTGCGACAAATTCTGCGCCTATTGCGTCGTCCCGTTCACGCGCGGAAAGGAGCGCAGCCGCACCGCGGAGTCTGTACTCACAGAAGCCCGCCGCATGGCAGAATCCGGCTTCACTGATATTCAACTCCTCGGCCAAAACGTGAATTCCTACAAAGATCCCAGCGGCAAAATGTCCTTCGCGGAACTTCTCACCACAGTCGGCCAGGTTCCCGGGATTCGTCGCGTGCGCTTCACCACATCACACCCACGCGATTTCACCCCAGAGATCGTCACCGCCATTGAGACCGTCCCCAC
>JAICLA010000071.1 GCA_025927695.1 Terriglobales bacterium
TCTTTCAGGAACTTCTCAATAGCCGCCGGATCGGTCTTGTAGTCATCAGTGAAATATCCGCGGAAAGCTTCTGCGAAGTCTTTCAAGTTGCGCGCCCGCGGCTTGAGCAGATCGATCAGCGAACGTAACTTGGCTTCGTCCTTAGACTCGGGCGTGAGATTCGCGGCTCCCCATTCGCGGCGAATGAGCGGCAACAACTTCTCCGCCGGATAAGCGCGTATGTATTCAGTATTGAACCAGCCAAGTTTATCGAGATCAAAGACCGCGTTGGAGTGTGAGATGTTCTCAAGGCCAAACGCGGCGATGAGTTCTTTGTCGCCCATAACCTCTTTGCCGGAATCGGCCGGAGTCCAGCCGAGCAGCGCTAGAAAATTGCGGAACGCCTCCGGCACGATACCCTGATCGCGATAGGCGGTGACACTGGTGGCGCCGTGTCGTTTGCTAAGGCGCGTCTTGTCCGGCCCGAGGATGAGTGGCACATGCGCGAAGACGGGCATGGGCGCGCCGAGCGCCTGATATTGCAGCATCTGCTTGGGCGTATTGGAGAGATGGTCCGCGCCGCGGATGATGTGCGTGATGCGCATGTCAATGTCGTCTGTGACGACGCTAAGGTGGTAAGTAGGAATGCCGTCAGAACGCAGGAGCACGAAGTCTTCTAGCTCATTGTTTTGGAACTCAACATTGCCGAAGACTGCATCAGGGATCGTGGTCACGCCAGTCTCCGGTACAGCAAAACGAACGGCTGCGGGCTGATTCGCGCCGCGGCGTTGTGTGCACTCTTCTTTGCTCAATTTGCGGCAGAGGCCTTCGTAACGAGGATTGCGTCCGGCAGAGGTTGCTTCTGTGCGGCGCTTCTCGATCTCTTCTTTGGTGCAGAAGCAGTAGTAAGCGTGGCCGGAATCGAGCAGCTTCTGTGCAGTGTCTTGGTACATAGGCAGGCGCTTCGATTGGAAGAACGGGCCTTCGTCCCAATCAAGCCCGATCCACTTCATGCCCTCGATGATGCCCTCGACCATCTCTTCGGTAGAGCGCTCGAAGTCAGTGTCCTCAATGCGCAGGACAAGCTTGCCACCGAAATGGCGGGCAAACAGCCAGTTGAAGAGCGCAGTACGCGCTCCGCCGACGTGGAGGTATCCGGTGGGTGATGGCGCGAAGCGGACGCGGATGTTGGAATCTGTGGCCACGCTTTGATGTTAAATCAAAAAGTGAATGGTTACTGACCGGCAGTTCGTCGCTCGAAAGACATCAATCGAGTGAACTGATAGTGACGTAATAGCCGTCGGGATCTCGAAGTGAAAATTCATGCGTTGTCGTGTTGGGATTGACGTGCGGCTCTTCCTCGAACTCTGTGCCCAGGCTTCGAGCGCGTTGCAAGGCAGCCTCGAAATCGTCCACGCGAAAGAATAGCAGCAGCCCATTGCCGGGCTTTGCAACCTCGGCGCTAGCCAGTGACGGATGTTCATGCGCGCCCCACGCGTGAAGGCAGAGCAGGACGGTACCATGGTTATCGAGGATCTGGCCAAAGTAGTCGTGCGCGGGCTGCGAAGGCGTTTGTCCCAAGAGAGTTTGATACCAGCGAAAACTGGCGGCAACATCCTTGACGCCAATGATGGTCCAAAGCCGCTTCATCGAACCTTGGTCGAGAGCAGCACCACGGCATGCGCCACCGCCGTGTTTTCAAGATTCAAACCTTCAGGCGTCTTGGCTTTCACGCCGACGCAGTCCGGCCAAATACCCAGCAGGTCTGCGATGTTCTTCTGTATCGCCTTGGCATGCGGACCAATTTTCGGCTCAGCCATCACTAGCGATGAATCGACGTTCTCGACTTTGTATCCCTTGGCTTTGACTTGCTTTAGAGCTTCCGCGAGGAAGATGGCGGAGTCAGCGCCCTTCCACTTGGGATCATTCGGCGGAAAGAAGCTGCCGATATCGCCAGCGGCGATGGCACCAAGGAGGGCATCAGTGATGGCGTGGAGAAGGACGTCGCCGTCGGAGTGTCCCGCAAGGCCTTTGGCGTGATCTATCTTGACTCCACCAATGACGAGGGGAACGCCAGGCTTGAACTCATGGGAGTCGAAACCGTAACCAATTCTCACTTTTGGCCTTTCAAATAAAACTCCGCCAACGGCATGTCACTCGGCGTAGTGATCTTGATGTTGCGGGGAGAGCCCATGACCACGGCCACGCTTTGGCCGCTACGTTCGACCAGTGACGCCTCGTCGGTCCCGGTGAAGTTGTCTGCGGCTGCTTCATCGAAGGCCTTCTTGATGACGGAATAGGTGAAGCCTTGCGGAGTCTGCGCCAGCACGATGCGCTCGCGCGGGATGGTGGAGGTGATGATGGCGCCGTCGGCGGTGCGGTCGACTTGCTTGATGGTGTCCACCGCTGGGATGCCGGCGATGCAGGCGCCGTACTTCTTGGCGGCAACAATTACGTCGGCGATGACTTTGTCGTCGACAAATGGGCGGACGGCGTCGTGTACCAAAACGATGTCATCTGCCGCGGCGCGAACTTGGTTAAGTGCGTTGGCTACGGAGTTCTGACGATTGTCGCCACCTTCTACGAGTTGCACTTTGTCCGCGAAGGACTCTTGTTTCAGGCGCGGCTGGAATTGTTTGATCTCGGTTTTACGCAGTGCAACGTAGATCTCATTCACTTGCGAATTGGCGGCGAAGCAGCGGAGCGTATGGATGAGAATGGGAGTGCCGCCGAGTTCCGCGAACTGCTTGGAGCGAGGCGCCTGGGCCGATTTTGCCGTCGCGGCGGACATGCGGGTACCGAGTCCGGCAGCAGGGATGATGACTACGACTTTCATAATATTCGTGCTCGTTCGGAGGCCCGAGCGGGGGAAAAGTATAGCAGTTATGCGGGTTTGGCCGGGTGAAGCGACCGTGTCACGCTCAAAACGCAGTACTGGTTCGAATCATAGCGGAAGCTTCGAGGGTGGGATTGAATTCGAATGATTGCACCGCGCTGGCCTTCACGATCTTGCCGGAGGCGAGATCAACTTCCGCCAGCTACCTTCGCGCTTTTCTAGGCATGCTTCTATCGATTCATTGCCGTTGTAAGATTGGCCTATGAGTGGAAGATCACGCCTGAGGGAGGAGATGCTGGCCTGTATCGAACGCCACGGACTAGTAAAGGCGGGCGATCGCATCGGTGTGGCCGTGTCGGGCGGCGCGGACTCGGTGGCGTTGTTGTTGTGCCTGCTTGAGTTGAAGGACGAGTTGGGGGTGGTGCTGTCCGTTGCGCATTTTAATCATGGGATCCGTGGTGAAGCAGCGGATGCCGATGAACGGTTTGTCGAGGATCTAGCGAAAAAGTACGCACTCGACTTCTTTGCAGCGCGAGGTGATGCGCCCGCGCGAGCGAAGGACACGAAACAGAGCTTGGAGACGGCGGCACGGGGTTTGCGCTACGGGTTTTTCCGCGCACTCGTGCCGAGCGGCAAGTTGGACAAGATCGCGCTGGCGCACACTCTGGATGATCAGGCGGAAACGGTGTTGATGCGAATGTTGCGCGGGGCGGGCACGCGCGGCTTGGCGGGCATTTATCCGGAGAAAACAGAAGAAGGTGTGAAGTTCATTCGCCCGTTTTTGGGAACCAGCCGCGCTACCATCGGAACCTTTTTGCGTGAGCGAGCACAAGAGTGGCGCGAAGACGCGACCAATCAAGATACCGCCCATACGCGAAATTCGATCCGGCATGAGTTGATGCCGAAGCTGCGGGAGTTCAATCCCGCGGTGGTGGAATCGCTGGCACGCAGCGCTGATGTTGCGCGGGCGGAAGAAGATTATTGGCAGGATGAGGCCGAGCGCTTATTGCCGCTGACCTTGCTTCCGGGAACTCCAGTCCGCGGTGGCGGACGCGCAGTGGCGACGGGAGCTGAGCAAAGTTTCGGGTTGGATATTCAGACGCTGGCAAAACACCCGTTGGCGCTGCAGAGGCGCATCATTCGTGCGGCGGCAGAGTCTGCTGGACTCGAACTTGATCTCCAACACGTGGCGAGAGCACTAAGCGTAGCGTCGGGCGAAGCGAAGTCTTGCGAACTGCCTGATGGTTGGCGATTGGTGCGGTCGCACCGCGAGTTGCGCTTGGAGAGAAAAGCGGCGGTGAAAGCGGCGGCGTCTGCCGGCTATGACCTTGCGGCTCCCATTCCGGGCCAAGTGTCCATACCGGACGTGAACCTATCTATTCACCTGCATTTAGTACCACTTGAAAAGGAAGAGCCATCGTATAATCTCGAAGCTTCTCATGCATCTCAAGTGCTTTTGGCTGAGGCTGGTCGGCTGACAAAATTGGCTGAGGCTGGTTCTCTGCGTGTACGCAACTGGCACGAGGGCGATCGTTTTCGCCAGGCGCATTCGAGCGGTGAGAAGAAAGTGAAAGACCTTCTGCAAGACTTGAAGGTGCCCAAGGAACAGCGGCGCAATTGGCCGGTAGTGAGTTCCGGAGGCAGGGTCATCTGGGTCAGGGGCACGCGCGCGTTGCCATTGTGGTTTGCCGATCAACGCGGCGGGCTGCAGCGGCTGGTGATCGAAGCCCAAGAAACCGGTACGTAGAGGGAAACGATTGGATAACGGCGCGAAGAAGAATCCAGCCATCAGCAAAACCATTTTTGCCGCGGAGCAGATCCAGAAACGGGTGACTGAGATCGCGCGGCAGATTAGCGCCGATTACGCCGGCAAGAACGTGCACGCCATCTGCGTGCTGGAAAACGGCTTCATGTTCATGAGCGATCTGGTGAAGCAGATCGAGGTCCCGGTCATCTGCGATTTCGTCCGTACTGACACGCGGGAAAAAGTGCAGGGCAACATCGTTACGCGCGAGATTCACTACGGACCGGAGACCGATGTGAAGGGCCATGATGTGCTTATTGTTGAGGCCATCGTGCAGTCCGGTATAACGAGCGAGTTCCTTATCCGCAATTTCAGCACGCGTGGTGCAAAGTCAGTGAAGCTGTGCGCGCTGCTGGATAAGCAATCTGAGCGTAAAGTCATGCTGCATCCTGACTATTTCGGATTCCTGCTGGATGAATCTTTTGTGGTGGGATACGGTTTGGGAGCGCCGGACCTTGGCCGCAACCTTCCATTCATAGGCGCCCTGCAGCGAAACTGACCATTGCGGGGTGCAAATCTGTTAGTGGCAAGCAAGATCCACTTTGCAACCCCCTGATTCTTATCAGCCCTCTTAGTACCTCTCAGGTGCTTTTCCGGGAAAATCAGCGCTTTTTTCGCTGATTTCGCGGCCGATTAGGCCACAATGTCCGTCTAAAAGGGGTAGAATCATTCGATGGAGCAATCGGCTCCTCGGCCATGCTTATGTTGCACGACCCGGGAGCGATCGAGCTCTCTTTTTTTGACGCTGTAAGGGCCTAAAAGCAATCTATATCCTTGCAGTTTGGTGGACCAAAGCAGGAGCAATAAGTGAATTCAACAGTAAAACAGATCATAACGTGGGCGGTAATCATCATCGCGGCCGCAGGCCTTTATTTGTTAGTGGCCAAAGGCACTAGCGGACAGAAGGAACAGGAGATCACACTCTCCCAGTTCACTAAGGACATCGGCGACGGGACTATTGCCGATGCCACGATCCGCGGCAATGAAGTCACGGGCAAATTCAAGAGCAATGACAAGAATGCCCAGACGTATCACACCACGATCCCAGCCAACTATCCTGACATTTACAAGCTCCTCAATGACAAAGGCGTAGACACCAAGGTCATTGACCAGCAGGGCGGACTCTGGCTGACGGTTTTAGTGAACGCACTGCCATTCGTGCTCATCATCGCGTTCTGGATCTTCATGATGCGACAGATGCAGGCCGGCGGGAACAAGGCGCTGAGCTTCGGCAAGAGCCGCGCGCGTCTGCTCAGCATGCAGCAGAAGAAGATCACTTTCAAAGACGTGGCCGGCGTTGACGAGGCCAAGGAAGAGCTGCGAGAGATCATCGAATTCCTGCGCGAGGCGCAGAAGTTCCAGAAGCTGGGTGGACGAATTCCGAAAGGTGTATTGCTCGTTGGGCCTCCGGGAACCGGTAAGACTTTGCTGGCGCGCGCTGTTGCCGGTGAAGCGAACGTTCCGTTCTTCTCCATATCCGGTTCAGACTTTGTAGAGATGTTCGTAGGCGTGGGTGCAAGCCGCGTACGTGACCTGTTCGAACAAGGCAAGAAGAACGCGCCCTGCATCATCTTCATTGACGAGATCGACGCTGTGGGGCGTCATCGTGGCGCTGGCCTCGGGGGCGGACACGACGAGCGCGAACAGACACTCAACCAGTTGCTGGTCGAGATGGACGGCTTTGAGTCGAATGACGGCGTGATCCTTGTGGCGGCGACCAACCGGCCTGACGTACTTGATCCGGCGTTGCTGCGTCCTGGACGCTTCGACCGCCGCGTCGTGGTCTCACGGCCTGACGTTCGCGGACGCGAAGAGATCCTGCGCGTTCACACCCGCAAGATCCCGATGGGCGAGGATGTTGATCTCGGCGTATTGGCCCGCGGAACACCCGGCTTCTCTGGCGCCGACTTGGCCAACATGGTTAACGAGGCGGCTCTTGTGGCTGCTCGTTTTAATCGCAAACAAGTATTGATGTACGACTTCGAACTCGCTAAGGACAAAGTCCTGATGGGCGCGGAGCGTAAGTCACTGCTGCTCACTGACAAAGAAAAGCGCAACACGGCCTATCACGAAGCCGGACACGCGCTTGTGGCTGCGAAGCTGCCGAACTCCGATCCTTTGCACAAGGTCACCATCATTCCTCGTGGAATGGCACTGGGTGTGACCATGCAGTTGCCAGAGACCGACCAGCACAGCTACAGCCGCAATTATCTTGAGACGCGCATTGCCATCCTGATGGGTGGACGAATCGCCGAAGAGATCTTCCTTGACGATATGACGACTGGTGCAGGCAATGACATTGAGCGGGCCACGGAACTGGCACGCAAGATGGTCTGCGAATTCGGCATGAGCGAACTGGGACCACTGACTTTCGGCAAGAAGGAAGAGCAGATATTCCTGGGCCGCGAGATCAATCAACATCGTGACTACTCAGAAGACACTGCCATCAAGATCGACCAGCAAGTGCAGCGCCTTATCAACAACGGCTACAGCTCTGCCAAGAACATTCTGGAGACCGAACGCAAGTCACTGATAGCCATGGCGGAGGCATTGTTGGAGCGCGAAGTTCTCGACGCCGCGGAGATCAAGCTGATCCTCGAAGGTAAAGACCTTCCGCCGATGAAGAAGCCGGATGACCCGAATCCGCCCGCCCTTCAGGCAGTGCTCAAGCCGGAGCGCAAGCCGGTAAGCGGCGGCGAACCTGCTCCCGCATAACGAGAACAATCTGAAAAAGTAAAGGGCGACGCAAAAGCGTCGCCCTTTGTTTCTTGGCGCTCCTACAGGGCTTTAATCCCTGTGGCCAACAAGTTCCAAACGAAGAACAGCACGATAATGGAGATGATCGCCGTGTTCCGTTTCACTTTGGAGATAGACGCGAAACCGATGCCCAGCACCACACATATCCAGATGCTGATGATGTCGAACGACACCAGGAAGCGGTACAGCGCCGGGTGGTCCATCGAACTGACCAGCACCGCTGGATTTGTTGGAACAGGATTTTCCAGGTTGAAGTTATCCAGGTTCGGCATTAACAGGATGATGATGATGGCGAGTATGGATTGAACCAATCGTGGGAGAAATCCATACATGACCACGGCATAAGCCTGCTTGAAGTTGATCTCGGCGCCCAAACCAAAGTTAAAGACGCCGAGCAAGACTGCTGCATAGATCAGAACAATGAGCAACAGCAAGATCGGCGAGGCGTAAGAGGTGTACTGAATGCTTTTTTGCGTGATCCTCTTTTGTTGCTCTTGCGCCGCCGGGGGAGCGGACTCTAGCCGCGACTTTTGCGCTTCAGACATGTTCGCCATCATGTTCTCAGTCACGCGTTCCCAAGTGACCTTCTTGTCGATCGTGGCAACGAAAGCAAGGCCCACGATAGACATAAGCAGCCACGGCGCCCACCAGCTCGCGTTACGACGAATGTCAGTGAACGTCTTGCTTGGCGCCGTGTAAACATTGATGATGCGTTGCGGCTCCGAAAGTCCTGGCGTTGTGGGTTCCACCGGCGGAGTGACGGCAGTGCTCATGGGTAAGTCCTCATCTTCCTAAGATTGTGACTTCTTTACGATTGAGAACAAATAAAGTTGCAAATGCCGAGGGCAGTGTTGGGCAGATTGTACCGCGCCATGCGCGCTAATCAGTGAACAATTTATAAAAGCAGAGCAGCTACTTGCTGTCTGCCATCTCCGGCACGGCGGCGAGAAGCGTTTTGGTGTATTCGTGCTGCGGCCGTTCGGTGATCTGCTCGGCGGAGCCGATCTCCACGATTTTGCCCTGTCGCATCACCGCAATACGAGTGGCCAAATAACGCACGACGGGCATCGAGTGTGAGATGAATAGGTAAGTCAGGCCGAAGTCGAGCTGCAATTGCGCCAGCAGGTTCACGATCTGAGCACCAACGCTTACGTCAAGGGCGGACACTGGCTCATCGGCCACGATGAACTTCGGCTGAAGCGCGAGGGAGCGGGCTATGCCGATACGCTGGCGTTGTCCACCGGAGAACTCGTGGGGAAAGCGTCCGAGCGCGGATTCATCGAGACCGACATTGCGCAACAGCTCAACTGTGCGCTCGCGCAAGCGCGGTTTGGGAAGTGACTCGTGAATGCGAAGCGGTTCCGAGACGATGTCGAAGACGCGAAAGCGGGGATCGAGCGAGCCGAATGGATCCTGAAACACGATCTGCATGTCGCGACGCAACTCGCGCATGCGTCCAGCAGGGGCTTTCAAGACGTCTTCGCCGTTGAACAGCACGCGTCCTGCGGTTGGTTCAATAAGGCGAAGGATCATGCGACCAAGAGTGGTCTTGCCGCATCCTGATTCACCGACTAAACCTAACGTCTCTCCTGCGTCGATACTGAAAGTCACGACATCGACTGCGCGGTGCTCATAATCTGCGCCCTGAGCGGCCGAACGCACAAATACTTTCGTCAGGCCTTCGATTTCCAGCAATGGCATGAGAAGACTTTAACAGCCGGCGGGTTCGGCGGGGGTGGTGCGGCGTTCGGCGGTGCGGCGGTCCGAACCCGGTTTGCGCATGGGCTTGATGGGCGCGACCGAGGACACGGTCTTCATCAGCTGGTCAAGTGAAGCGTCTTTGCTGATATGCGCGCTAGCGCGCATGAGAGTGTCGACTTCGTCAGAATCCATAAGTAGTACGGGGATGTTGAATTTGCGCTTGATCTCCAAGAACAGAAGACGGCGTTCATTCGTGGGCACTGTGTCACCGATGATGACCAAATCAAACCGCAACTCATTCAATAATTCGAAAGCGCGGGTAGTACTAGTGGCGGGAGAGACTGCGTATCCGGCGTGAGCGAGATGCGCGTTCCGGGCGATACCGCTCAGATTGTCAAACGAGATCGAGAGGATTCTAGGGAGCGACATCTGTTCTCCGCCGGAACACGAAACGCAAGATCAGGAGTGCGACAAGGGAAGAGTACCATTATGGCAATCTTGTTGTGACAAAAAACTCGTATCGTGAGCCGAACTGACGACGACCGAGTTACGCTGCGTCAGAGATTTCTGCAGGTTTCGCAATGACCGTCGTTGGAAACGGGAGGATGTTGGCGGGCCGCGAAGAGCGGGTTGAGGGCTTCCTGGAGACTCGTATAAAGCCGATGCAAAGGGCGATGGCCGCCAATACTCGCCAATCCGGCGTTGCTGCAGCGATCAAACGTGCGCGCCGTTGCGCCGGAGTAGGTTCGCGACGAAGGTCTTCAAGAGTCGGGTTGAGCGCGGCTTGCGAAGCTTCTTCAGGCCCATTCCAACCGGCCCGTGCGGGTACAAAATGCTGCTGGGGCTGCTTGGCCTCCTGTATGAGCGCTTTTACGTCAGGCTTCATGGGGAACGCCCACGCTTGAGCGACGAACATCAGCGTGGCGGCAACAATGAATGCTTTTATGGAGAGAGCTTTTCTCAAGACGATCGTGGCCCTTAACACATAAGCTTTGATGGCCAACAACAATTCGGCGTTGCCGCGAGCCGGGATCACAGGCCTGGGCTCGCGGCAGTTCAGCACTTTATTTTGGAATCACCGGCTTTTTCTGCGTCTTGCGGTCATAAACGTATCCGCCGCCTGCGCCTGCCAGCCCGCCGATCAATGCGCCCTTCTTTCCGCCGACCAATGCGCCAACACCTGCGCCGGCCAATCCGCTGCCGCCCACGATCATCGCGGACTTCTTCTTGGAGCGACGCTTAACAGTCGTGTGGTGCACAACATGGTGGCGGGTGGGCGTAGTGGATTGCGTAGTGGTCTGCGCCCATGTGCCCATAGGCATGAGCATGCCCGCCGCCAGAACAGGCGTGGCTAAGAACTTGGTTAGAAAACGAGACTTCATGATCCCTCTCCCTTATGTCAATGACAGCGTTTATTCGGCCGAAAACTTGCCCGCAGAAACACTGAAAGATAGTGCTAATTTGTAGATTGAGATGACCGGGTTAAGGCGCAGGTTGGCGGGTCGGGTGACGTGCATTTTGCCGCTAAAATCAGGCACTTTAGCATGCTAGAATCGAGGTAATCCCACGGGAAAAGCTATTGGCTAGTCAAGAGATACAGATCGCACCCTCCATCCTCTCAGCGGATTTTTCCCGCTTGGCAGCCCATGCCAAACAGGTCATCGAGGGGGGCGCTGCCCTGCTCCACGTGGACGTGATGGACGGTCATTTTGTCCCGAACATCACCATTGGGCCTCCGGTAGTGGCGTCTTTACGCAAAGCAGTGGATGTTCCGCTGGACTGCCACCTCATGATCGAGGACCCAGACAAATTTATTCCTGCATTTGCTGATGCAGGAGCGGACTGGATCAGCGTTCATCAAGAAGCATGTGTCCATCTGAACCGGACGCTGCACCTAATCAAGAGCTTGGGACTGAAAGCGGGTGTGGTGATCAATCCGGCAACGCCGATAGGCACGCTGACCGAAGTATTGGACATCGTGGATTACGTGTTAGTCATGTCGGTGAATCCCGGCTTCGGCGGACAGAAGTTTATTCCGGCAAGCTTGGAAAAAATCAAGAAGTTGTCGGCGATCAAGGCGACCATTCGCACGCAGTTCATGATCGAGGTGGATGGTGGCGTGGCGATGGAGACGGTCGCGGATGTCGTGCGGGCGGGAGCAGAAGTACTGGTATGCGGCAATGCCATCTTCGGTTCGGGTGACGCCAAGTTGAACACCGAACGCCTACTCAAGGCAGGACGAGAAGCAAATCTAGTAAGGGTCTAAAAGCGGGGTATTCATGTTTCAGGAAAACAAGTTTCGCAAGATAAGCACTTTGCTGGTGATGGCTGCAGCCATGGTCGTAATGGTTGGCTGCCATAACAATAAGGCGCCGAATCCGATCGCGAACATCGATTCGAAGCAGCCGGACAAA
>JAICLA010000288.1 GCA_025927695.1 Terriglobales bacterium
GACGGTAGTGAACGTGTCTTTGCCGCACATCGCCGGATCGTTGTCGTCCACGCCGGATGAGGCCACATGGACATTGACTTCCTATCTGGTGGCAAACGCGATCGTCTTGCCCATGACGGGATGGCTGGCCAATCAGTTCGGCCGCAAACGATTGCTGCTTGGCTCGGTTGCGGGCTTCACGCTCGCATCCTTCTTCTGCGGATTTGCGCCCACACTTCCCTTCCTCATCATCTTTCGCGTGATCCAAGGCGCGACCGGCGGCGGATTGCAGCCTCTATCTCAAGCCATCCTGATGGAAAGCTTCTCTGAACGCGACCGTGGCAAAGCCATGGGCTTCTGGGGACTCGGCATCGTGGTTGCGCCCATGCTGGGGCCGGTACTGGGCGGCTGGCTGACAGACAATTTCACATGGCGATGGGTCTTCTATATCAACATCCCCATCGGCATCATGGCGCTGATCCTGATCAAGATGTTCGTATTCGATCCGGATTACATCGGCCAAAAATCTGAGAAGGTGGATTACTGGGGCATCGGCCTGCTGGTGGTTGGCATTGCAGCGCTGCAGATCGCGCTCGACAAGGGCCAGCAGGAGGATTGGTTCGGGTCTCATTTCATCTCTACTCTTGTCGTAGTGGCGGTTGTGAGTCTGGCCGCATTGGTCATTCGTGAGTTGATCACTGACCATCCCATCGTTGACCTGCGCATCTTTAAGCGGCGCACCTATGCAGCCGGGGTTTTTCTCATGACCATACTCGGCTTCGTTCTCTACGGCAGTACGGTATTGCTGCCGCTGCTGATGCAGACGTTGCTTGGCTATACCGCCTTCCAAGCGGGACTCACCACCATGCCGCGCGGCGCTGCGTCATTTGTGGCGATGCCACTGGTGGGAATCATGCTTACCAGGTTTGAGCCGCGCAAAATGCTGTTCTTCGGCATGGCTGGCATGTCTACCGCGCTGTACTTTTTCTCACGACTCAGCCTGAGTGCTGGATACACCGACTTCATGTGGCCGATGGTACTTCAGGGCGTCTGTACGGGAATGGTGTTCATTCCGCTGACGACAGTAACGAACGGTCCCATCCCCAAAGAGCAGATGGGCAATGCGACCAGCCTGTTCAACTTGATGCGCAACATCGGAGCCAGCATCGGGATCGCCAGCGTTACGACTATGTTGGCGCGGCAGCAGCAGGTGCATACGTCCACGCTGGGCGCGCACATCAACCCATACAATCCCGGCGCGCAATCGATGCTGCGAGGCATGCAGCAGATGATGATGAATGCCGGAAGTGACCCAGTGACGGCCACCAAAAAAGCCTACGCTGCAGCCTTCGGCATGGTGCAGCAGCAAGCCGCGATGATGGCCTACAACGATGCATTCCTTTTGCTAGCGGGGCTAGGCTTCGCCATGTTGCCATTGATCTTCATAATGAAGAAGCCGCCGAAAAGTAGCGGGCCGGTTGCTATGCACTAATGCCGTCAGCTATTGCGGAAACTTCTCACTGGTAGCGCCGAGGATGTGCATGGTTTTTTTGTCCTGAACGAATGCGACGACGCGCAGGTTAGCACGGTTCCAAGAGGGATCGATCTTCAGCGGCATAATGCCGCCTACTGACATCTTCTTCACGGGAAATGTTTTCCAGGAACGCACTACGCCGGTGTGCTGGAGAGTGTGTCCCCCGTTCTCGCCGCCTTTTACTTCACTTTGCAGGCCCGATTCCGTGACGGCGAGAACTAGCTCGGCATCGCGTGGACTCGCTGAATCGTCAACACCATAAACCGCGAATTGCTGTCCTTGATCGCTCTTAAATTGCAGGCTCACTTCCGTCCGCTCGTTTTGGGCCGCCTGGGCAATGGCTTTCAAAGCTTTCCCGGCATTGGCTCCATTCATTTGCGCCTCGCCTTGCACGACCATCTGGGGCGTGTAGGCGGAATCGAGCTTGAACGCTTCGACGTACCGTTTCTGACGGTCAGTCAATTCACTTGACGAAAAACGGTCTTTCCATTTACGCGAGTTCCAATAGTCAACGTGTTCACTGAGAACAATGATGTCAGCATTCGCGACAGGCTGTTGGGCCTCGAGCTTGCGCAACAGCAAGTCTGCCGGCGGGCAATCAGAACAGCCCTCGGAAGTGAAAAGTTCCACTATCACTGGGACTTTGGCGTCCGCAGCGGAAGCTAAATGCGCGGGCTGCAGCCGGAAGAATGACAGCCAGACCAAAGCGACGGTAATGACAGCGAGGGCGACGCGACGTTCCATGCACTAAGAGTATAAGACCGCTCCCCGGCCTTAAAACTTCATTCGCAAAGAAAACTGGATCTGGCGCGGAGCGTAGGCGTTCGTGGGCGTGAGAAAAAGTTTTTGCGCAGCGAAGTAGCCGGGATAGGTCTTGGCGCCGATTTTCTGGTCAAGCAAAGTGAAATCGGCAGCCGTTGTGGAGAAGCCGTTGTCACTGGAGTCGAGCATCTTGTTCACGTGGTTGAGCACGTTGAAACATTCAATGCTGGCTTCGATCTTGAGGCGCTCAGCGTATCGCGGCTCGAAGACCCGGGTGATGCGCGTGTCCGCGGAAAAATAATCAGGGCCTACTAGCGAATTGCGGCTAATGCCGGGAAGGCGATCATTGTCCGGATTGCCATCTTGATTGGCGTCGCCGGTGACCTTCGCGTTGACGGGGCGACCGCTGCCGCCGGTGAAGATCCCCGAGAGGCGCCATTGATTGAAGATGTGGCGCATTACGTTGTGATTGTGGTGAAACGGGTTTATGTCGTCTGTCCACGAAAGTGCCAGACGATTGCGCTGGTCGGTAACGCTACGTCCAAATTCGGAAACGGTACTGTTCGATGTTTGCACTTGGGATGTTGTTGTGAGCAGCGCGTCCTGGCCGTCGTCAAAAGCCTGCGCCCACGTATATGCGAGGCGAAAGTAAAGTCCGGCGGTCATGCGGCGGCGCGCAGAGAATGTGAATCCGGTGTACTTGCTTTCGGCCTCGCTATCAAATTCGCTGATGGCGCCCAGTTGCGAGATGGGACGCTGCAGTGGATTGATGCACGGCGGAAAAGGACAATTCAACGTGCGCGCGAATTGCCAGGTCGCGTAGGAATCCACGGTGTAAAAGTCACCGCTGAA
>JAICLA010000216.1 GCA_025927695.1 Terriglobales bacterium
AGGTCGCCGGTCGGCAATGAGACCTTTACAGATGCATCTTTCACGTAAATAGCGGCGTCACCGCTGTTCTTTATGTTGACTTCGACACCAACGAGCACGCGATCTTTGGAAGTCTGCTCCACGGCAAAGACTTTTGTGATGCTCCCGGTTGCGGGCGGCGTTTGCCGATTAGTTCGCGCTATGAAGAACACAATGGCACCAATCGCAACTGCCGCGATCAGCACCGGTACGATAGGCGGCAGCGAGCGTGCGGGAGAATCCATCTCCTGGTAGGAGCTGGTTGCGGGCTTAGGTGGCGCGGGAGGTTGGGGAGTTCCTGACATGCATCTCTCCTAACAAACGTGAGATGCTGGATTCTATCGCAGCGTCTGCGCTTAATGCTTCTGCAGGAATTTCAGGTGATGCGCGTGGGGATGGTCCGCGCCTTGTTTCACATCGTCAAAGCGCAGGCAACTGATGGTGCCGTCGACCTCCAGCACCGCCAGAGCCACTTGACTCACGTCATTGATATTGTGCTCGCGCATGGCGCGTTTGAGCTCGTCCATGCTGACGCGTTCGCGGCGCATGTGATCGACGATGACTTCTCCGTTGTGGACCAGAAGTGTCGGCTTGCCCTGAACGAATTTGCGGAAGTGGCGATTGGTGCCTGAGAACCGACCGATCAAAAAATTCAATATCAGCAACGTACAAGCTGCGACAGCGCCTCCGGCCAGCGAGGTGTCGGGACCGGTCATCGCGTTCTGGACGGAATTGCTGAGGAGCAGGAGCAGCGTGAGGTCGAAGGGTGTCATCTGCCCGACCTCACGCTTGCCGCTCAATCTGATACCGAAGATGACTAACAGATAGACCGCAGTCGAGCGAAATGCGATCTCACCCAGCGTGTGCCAACTGGTTCCCATTATTTGGTCATGGGCACGGGTGCGTTCTTCGGTGTGGAAACGTAGCCGGTGACTTTATCTTTCTCCACCGTGAACACGACAAGTTCGTACAGGAGATGGTCACGGCCCGTATAGAACTGCAGCGGTTCGTTCTTGGTCCTGTCCTTCTTTTCGATGGTGGAATCGTCCGCGATCACGTTCATCGTATATTTGCCGCGTTTCTGGTCAGCTTTTTTTAGCACCAGGCTAACGGTGGCCACGGGCGTCGGCGTCTTTGACTTGCTCAAAGTGAACTCGTAGTAGTTGCGATCACCCTTGTGTTTCAGAACTTCCAGGTCATCGCGCGTCGTGGCGATAAGTCCGGTCTGAATTCCCAGATCGCCGATGGTGCGCTCGAGCTTGGCCTTCGTGGCATCGAGGTCAGAGCGAGTCGTAGTGATATCCGTTTTCGCGCCGGCCACTTCAGACTTCACGCCGGCCACATCTGTGCCGACCGCACCCAATGCTGCCTGCTGTTTCTGCTGCTCTTCGGTCAGACGCGATTCGGATTCCTTCTGCTCGCGTTGCAGTTGTGCTGCCCGTGCGGCTATCTGTTTCTGCGTGAGCCCGACTTGCTTGCTCAAGTCCGCACTGCTGCTCTCGACAGCTGACTGGGTTGCCGCGATCTTCTTGTCCAACGTCTGCTCGGCGACCGTCTGCTTCGCTTCCAGCTTGTTGATGCGATCGTTGAGCTCGTAAGAGAAGTACAGCGAAAAGATGATGTACACGGCCACTACGCCGAGGATCACATTGCGCAAAACACTGCTGCCGCTGCTGCCATCGTCATAGTTGTGGAACTGCGGCTGTTGTTCTTCCGACATTGAAAATTACCTCGGCTGTATTGAGAGTTGCTCAATTGTACCGTCTGAGTTGTGGCGATTCATCACCTTTTGATGAATTCCGTGATAGAAAGATGACGCCAGAAAGACGCTGCGGAGGGCCTATCACCGATGAGAAATACGACTTTCACCCTAGTCGCGATCATCTTTTCTGCAATCACCGTTTTCTCGCAAGACAACAAGCCTAGCTACCTACCCGACGGCAAAGTCCTGATTCCCGCATCTGACACCGCCACGGTCAACAGCATGCCTTCGAAGCTCGCGGTCAGCCCTGATGGCCGATACGTTGTTTCTTTGAACGGCGGCTTCGGCACGCCCGAGACGGGTCTGCGAGAATCCCTCGCTGTGCTGGACACGAGCACGAACCGCGTCACCGACTTTCCTGATGATCGCCTCGGCGAAAAATCTAAGCAGGTGTATTTTCTCGGGCTCACCTTCAGTGTCGACGGCAAGCATCTTTACGCGTCAATGTCCTCAGTGACCGACGCCGAAGGCACAAAGAAAGACGACACCGGCAACGGCATCGCCGTGTATTCCTTCGACGAGGGCAAAGTTACCCCCGAACGTTTCATCAAAGTCCCACTGCAACCACTGCGACCCGGTAAGATCGCTGCCAAGATCATCGAGAAGATGCCGGCCGGAAAAGTGATTCCCTTTCCTGCCGGCATCACCGTGATCCCTGCCAGCAATGGAACGCACGAGCGCCTTCTGCTTGCAGACAATCTTTCTGACGATGCCCTCTTGCTCGACGCGCAGACGGGCGAAGTTCTGAAACGCTTTGACCTCAGCACGGAAAAGGTCGTTCCCGGCTCTTATCCGCACTCCACCATCGTCTCGCCTGACGGCAAGCGCGGCTATGTGAGTCTTTGGAATGCTTCGCGGGTGGCAGTACTAGATCTCGTTGCCGGGCAAGTGATCACCAAGATCGATGTAGAGCGCCCGCGCACCGCGACCGCCAGCGGCTCACACCCCACCGAGATGGTATTGAGCGGAGAAGGTCGCAAGCTATACGTTGCGCTGGCCAATCGCGATGAAGTGGCTGTGATCGACACACAGACGAATGCCGTCATGCAGCGACTTTCCACGAAACTTCCGGGACAGGAATATCTCGGTGGTAGCCCGGTTTCACTCGCTCTCGCTAATGACGGACGTTTATATGTTGCGAATGCCGGTTCAGATTCAGTCGCCGTCTTCAATCTGCGTGATAAAAATGCGGGCCGCACCATGAATCCTCAGGGGTTCATTCCCACGGAGTGGTATCCCATGGCTCTTGCACTTCGCGACGGCGAACTTTTTATTGCGAGCGGCAAGGGCCGCGGTATGGGACCGAACGACGTTGCGCTCCATGACAAGAAGGCGAATAAGCCCTTCCCGTACATTCTTTCGTTGACCCGCGGATCTATCGCACATGTGAAGGTACCGCTCGAAGCCGCTAACCTCGCCGCATTCACAAAACAAGCGATTGCTGACAATCATCTTGACCGTAAATCCACGCAGCTCTTCGCCAGCGGCAACAGTCCCATCAAGCATGTGATCTACATCATTAAAGAGAACCGCAGCTACGACCAGGTCTTTGGCGACTTGCCCAATGCAAATGGCGCCCCAGACTGGGTGATGTACGGCGAACAGGTCACGCCCAATGAGCACAAACTCGCGCGTGAGTTTGGGATCCTCGACAATTTTTATGACAGCGGTGAAGTCTCGGGCAGCGGCCACAATTGGTCAACGTCGGCCGCGGGAAGTGACTACTTGGAGAAGACCATCCCTATCAGCTACTGGGGCAAAGAGCGCAATTACGATTACGAAGGCGAGAACAACAATCGCATTCCGCTCGATGATGACATGCCAGACGTGAACGAGACGGGCACGGGATACATCTGGGGCAACGTCGCGTCGCACCATCTCACGTATCGACACTATGGCGAGTTCGTTCGTACCGAGTGGTGCAACGAGAAGACAGCTGAGGCCTCGCCGATGGAAGGCAGCCCGTGGAATGCGGCCAATTGCCCGCAGAAGTTCATTAAGAAAGGCCAGCCGACTCCGGCGAACCTGGGTCACGAGTCAGGCGCTGAAAGTCCGTGGCCTTGGGAAGTGCCAATCATCGCCACCAATACTGCGACCAAGCCGGAACTGCGCGGACACTTCGATCCAAAATTCCCCGACTTCAATCTCGATTACCCAGACCAGTGGCGCGCCGATGAATTCCTTCAGGAATTCAAAAAGTTCGTAGCCAATCGCGGAAAAGGCGCGGCGCGAGAACTGCCTAACTACATCCTGTTGCGTTTAGGCAATGACCACACTTCGGGCACCAAGGCTTTGAAGGCGGCTCCCTCCGCCGCAGTCAGTGACAACGATCTAGCTGTGGGACGCGTGGTAGATGCCGTTTCTCACAGCCCTTATTGGGATGACACGGCCATCCTCATTCTGGAAGACGACGCGCAAGACGGGCCCGACCATGTTGACGCCCATCGCAGCATTGCTCTGCTCGTAAGCAAATACTCGCCCGCATCGGAGCAGAAACAACTCGTGGAAAACAATTTCTATTGCACTGTGGATATGGTCCGTACGCTTGAGGTCCTACTCGGACTTCCGCCCATGAACAGCAATGACGCGCATGCGTCTCCTATCGCAAGTGTCTTTTCGGGGAAAGGCGACCACGCACCGTACTCTGCCGACTATCGGAACTTGGAGAACGGCAATCTCTACAAGACGAACCCGCCGAAAGGCCAAGGCGCAGCCGCATCCGCCAAGATGGACTTTACGCACGCTGACCGCGCAGACACGGCCACGCTGAATTTCATCTTGTGGCATGCGGCAAAAGGTGAAGCTCCCATGCCGGTGACACCGGGCGCGGCGGCCAAGAAAGATGCGCGCTGACTGAAACGCTTAGTGCGCGACAAGGAACAATAAATTGGATATCACCATTCCCGCGATCGCACCCGCGATCCATAAGTTCTGGGAACGCGTGTTGGTGGTGGACATGACTCGCCGGTTATTCGCAATGAGCAGGATG
>JAICLA010000309.1 GCA_025927695.1 Terriglobales bacterium
AAAGACGTCGGCCTGATCCAGATGCGCCCGCACTTCGGCGCCCGACGAGATCTGTCCCAGAAACCGCACCCGATCTTCCAGCCGCTTCGCGCGCGCCTCGAGCGACGGACGATATTTGCCGTCTCCTACCACTACCAGTTTCAGATCGCAGCCCGCCGCGATACTTGCTTCCACTGCATCGATCAGGACATCGATACCTTTATATGGCTGATCCAGGGAACCGACGGTGATGATCGTGTGGGGTCCGGAACGAGAAGATACGGAACGGCTTTCCGGAACATACGCCTCCGGCGGCATTTCGACCGTCGAGTAGGAAATCGAGAATGCATTGGGAGCATGCGGATAGATCTTCTGCAGTGAGTCTTCGGTTACGTAAGAAACGGCGGGGGCCCGGCGGCACTGCTTCTTCATCTGACGATAGAACATCGTTTGAAAGAAGAAGCGCAACGGGTGATCGTTTGCTCCCGGCGCGAACATTTGATAGGGATCGCACATGACCTCGAGCGCGTAGGGCCTCCGGCTGCGGTGCAGCATCGGCTCCATGGTCGCAGCCACCTGCGATTGCACGCGGAGAATCACCGCGTCGGGCCTTTTTACCGCGCTTCGAGTCGCGCGCCTCACTTCTGGAAAACGAAGCAGAAATTGCTCCGGTCCAATATAGTGAGGCACGACATGGAAGCTGACGCCATCGCCATCGGCCCTCTTGGCGCCTGCCGGCGGAGAGCTGACATCCCGAACTCGTGCGACTATCTTGGCGCTTTCAAATACCTCCAGATATTGAGAATAGTAAGATCGCGGGAACGCGGCGGTAGTCCAAATGGCCCCGTCGGGGGTGCGATCAAAGCGGTGTTCTTGAGAAATTACGACGTTCACGGTGATTGCTTAGCAAGCTCCATGCAACTCCCCTTGTCTACTGTCGCGCCCGTCAATAGGCGGCCGGCTAACTCGCCCATATTCAGGCTATCCATGCGATTACGAGCGCGTAACGCAGCAAAATGCTCGAGAACCTTCGCGAGAATATCCAGTTTTTTTTGTGAATTGTTCGCAAAATCCTCGGGATGGAACCAGAGATGATACATATGGCCGCGCCTAGCAGCGAAGTCCATACCCTTATAAACGCGCCGGAGGGCTAGTCTTTCGAACGGCCGAATGGTCATCAAAGGTGGGCGCAAGTGCAAACTCCCCGGGAAATTAAATGGTGCGCGTTGACGGGCTATCGTTTCCATCGGCACTGAATTATGCCCGCCAAGGTTCAGGTACGCATTGAGCACCCGAGAGGCTCTCCGGAGAAAAGTCTCGTCGGATCGCTTTCTTGTGCGGTACATCCAGTGCGATCCGGCGCCGCGGTAAGAAACAATTCCCGCTTCCGCGCAGGCATCCAGATAGCTCAAATTGACCTGATTGCGCGGAAACACAATGCTGCGCATTTTCAGGTCACAGTGTTTCGCCGCAGCGACCGCGGCTGTCAGGTCGCTCTGGAATGCCGCCAGAGTTTGGCCGTCTTCCAGGCAATAGTAGTGCGAAAACGTATGCGTTCCAACTTCCTGGTAGGGCGTGTTCCGGATTTCTTTCACCAGAGAGGGTGCATAACAGGAAGGCTCCTGCTGTTCGTTTTCTCCTATCGCTTCGATATCCGCATAGGGCGACAGAGAGCGGGCGCGATAGTCCGGCCGGACAGCAGGCGATGTCTGAATCAGTTCCTCACGATTTTTGAGGAAAAGAAATCCGACTGTCGCCCAGGTGGAATGAATCTCGAATGTCTTAAAAAGATGCAAAATCGACCTTACTGCCGAACGGGCGTTCGCCAGTCGAATTCTGCTTTCTTTTAGAGACTCCAGATCGCGGATTCCCCAGTACAGTTCGAAATCCAGAGAAGTGACGAGGATGCCCTTACCGTTGGCGACGGAGGTATGGGATGACATGAGTTTGAAAGCCTTTAATGGGGAATGATCTGCATGCCGTTAATAGGCGCTCGTTTGTATGGGTCGGTGGAAGTTCCAGGCGTGGCCGTGAGAGTAAAGCTAGTGGCGGAAGCGCCAATGGTGAACTTGACGTAATTGCCCGGCGAGTTGTTGGCTTGCGTGAAAACACCGTTGAAGCTAGTACCAGCCGAGTCGGTGGCGCTGACGCTGGTGGTGGTGATGCCCGGGCCGCTGATTTGGAATGTCGCGGTGCGCGTGGCCGAACCATTGTCGCCGGCGGTATAGACGTAGATGTCATAACCGCTGGAACTGGCAGGAAGATTGGCCACTGTCGCGGTAGCCGGATTGGCGGCGCTGTTGTCGAGATAGCCATGCATCATGCGAGCGTTGCCGGGGCTATCGGTAATGGGAAGGACCCAGTCATTGTCGGCGTGCCAGGTGACGGTCGCACTGGTA
>JAICLA010000075.1 GCA_025927695.1 Terriglobales bacterium
AAGGTGTTGATTGTCACGCGTGGCGGCAAAAGCGACTTTGGTGCCGTCGACTGAGATCGCCGGCGGCCCGTTCCGTCCCATTAAAGTGAACTGCGCCTTTTCAGGAAGCAAGAGCGAACTGATGACCAGGCGCTGCGCTTTTGATGAAACATTCCAATAAGCGGCAGAGACACCCAGCACAGCCAAAAGACAGATACCTGCCGCGATCCACGCCGTCCACTCGCGATGTTTGCGATGCGCTATCACCGGCGCAGCCACGCCCGCAGCAGATCCACCTTCGGCGATCCATTTTAGCTGCAGCTTTACGTCATGGGCTGTCTGCCAGCGATCGTCTGGATCCTTCGCGATGCAAGTCTTCACTAACCGTTCGAACGCCGGAGGTGTTAATGGGATGAGCTCGCTGATCGGCGGCGGCTCTTTCGCCAGAATGGCGGCTACGATGCTGGCTTGCGTCCTTCCGTCAAACGGTCGCTTTCCAGCGGCCATCTCATACAAGACGCATCCCAGCGCGAAGATGTCAGAGCGGGCGTCCGCTTCGCGGCCATCGAGCTGTTCGGGCGCCATGTACTGAAACGTTCCGACCAGCGTCCCTTCCGCGGTCAGTGGCTTTTGCTGCTGTGACATGGTCATGGAGCCGAGAGCCGCCGCCGCCATCGATGCGCCCGCCATCGGCTTCGCTAGGCCAAAATCCAGCAGCTTCACGCCGGTCTTCGTCACCATGATGTTGCCCGGCTTCAGGTCGCGATGCACCACACCTTGCTTGTGAGCGCGCTCCAGGGCCTCGGCGATCTGCGATCCGTAAGACAGCACTTGCTGCATCGGCAGCGGACCGCGTTCCAACTTGTGCGCCAGCGATTCGCCTTCGATGTACTCCAGCACGAGATAGTCAATGCCACTCTCGCGGCCAACGTCATGCAGGGTGCAGATATTCGGATGGTTCAGCGAAGAGATGGCGCGAGCTTCGCGGTCAAAGCGTTCACGCAGCTTTTCGTCGGAAGAAAAATTCGCCGGCAGGACCTTTACAGCGACTTCGCGATTGAGCCGTGTATCGCGCGCGCGATACACCTCTCCCATGCCTCCGGCGCCTAACTGCCCAAGGATCTCGTATGGCCCTACCTGGCGCCCGATGTAAGTGGCATGTGTGCGCGCAATTATAGCCGCACTATTGATTTTCGCAGCCAAAATGAATGCTGGGACTATTGGCGCGAAGCGCATTTCATTGAAGAAGCTTCAGCAGATTCTCCGTGGTGTCTGTCTCTGCCATTCGCGGGAAGAGCATCTCAATGCTGTTCTTGTGCGCGTCCGCATTGCGGTCGGTGACCGCGTCGGTCACAATAACTACGTTGTATCCCAGGTCAAAAGCGCTGCGCGCGGTCGATTCCACGCCAATACTGGTTGCAATCCCCGCGAGAACGATTTGCGTTACACCTTGCGAGCGCAGGTAGGCGTCTAGCTCCGTTCCTAGAAAGGCTCCCCACCGCCGCTTCGTCACATAATGGTCTTCCGGCTGCGCGTCGAGTTCTGGCAGCAACTCCGCCCAATCTGCCGAACGCTCACCCTTGAACGGTCCCGCATCTGTCCGTCCCGGTGCTGAGCCCGCCACGTTCACCCACACCACCGGCAGCCTCTTTACGCGAAACGCTGCTGCTAACTTTGCCGCGCGCTTCACGATCTCTGTCGCGGGATGCACCGTCGGCATAGCCACAATGCCTCTTTGCAAGTCAATCACCACTAATGCGGATTTCTGGTCCAGTTTCGTGATAGGCATAGCTTGATTCTAGGCCTTTGCGATTCACATTCGGCAGCGGTGTTCTCACGCTTAGGGCTCAATCGCAACTGACATCCACCGTCGCATACAAACGCAGGTCTACTCGGTCAACATATTTGTCGATGCAGATACTGCCGAGCGTGTACTCCGAACCTTCATAGATCACGCTGAGGATTTGTTTGAATCTCACGAGAGACCCAGGCGGTAGCGCCGGCTTCGTCTCAGTGAACAATGCGTGCAGGTCTGCGAACCTGCCCTCGTCGTCAACTCGAGTCGAAGAGAAGCTCACCTCGCCAGGCTCCATACCTACGTCCACATTCCCGCCAATAAATACGATTTTTTCTCTCGCGAGCATGCCTCGCTTGCGGATTGGCTTGCCCCGCTGGTCCAATACCGTGTACGCGAAGATCTGGCTGAAACCATATGCGGTCGGCGTTTTTATTTTGTCTTCCATGTCCTTGATCGCGTCGCCATGGTGCTGTAACAGCGGGCCCGGCTGCACTGACAGATAAGCCGGTCCGCTGCTGCTTGCGTTATTGCGCGCTTCGTCCACTGAAAAGGTCAGCTTCTTCGTCGTCGAATTCACAACCGATAGCAAGGCCGAAGGGTGATAACTGCTTGTTACATGGCCGACGTGATCGGGATCGATAAACAAGCTAAGAGTGGCCGCAGTAAGAACACCGAGAACGGAAAGGGAAAGCATGGCCTCGACTCCTGATCGTGCTGGATAGCACGACCCGACCGGATGGTCGAAGCGATAGATTGGCATTTCAGCGCGAGGATAGCGCGCTTGTGATAGTCATTCAGAAAGCAGTGATGAACTGTCAGTTTCCCTAAGGGTCGTCAGTTCGCCAAAGTAAGGTAACGGAGTTGGAATTAACGCGAATGGATTTCGTTCTTGAACACCTCGCCGCCCTTCATCACCCACTGCACGCGCTCAAGTTCTGAGATGTCTTTTAGCGGATCACCTGACACTGCGATCAGGTCTGCCCACTTGCCCGCTTCGATCGTCCCGACGCGATTGCTCCAACCGAGCAAGTCTGCGGCGACGGATGTACCTGTTTTGATCGACTGCATCGGCGTCATGCCGTACTGTACGTAGTATTCGAATTCTTTCGCTTCATTCAGTGCGCGCCAGTCGAATCCACCAACGTCGGTCCCCATTGCGATCTTCACGCCCTTCTTCATGGCGATCGGGAAATTTGTGCGCTGCAGTTCCGCCATCTTGGGCCAGTTGCCGCCACGGCCCGGCGCAACGTACAGGCCGACCGTGATTGTGGGAATCCAGTAGATGCCGCGCTTGGCCATCTCATCCATCTCTGGCTCAGTCAGCCCGTCACCATGCTCGACTGTGTCGACACCCGCACGCAGTGCTGCCGCAATGCCGTCACTCCCAATGCAATGCGCCGCCACTTTCTTCCCCAACCGGTGCGCTTCATCCACGATGGCTTTCGCCTCTTCATCAGTAAAATTCACCCGCGAATGCAAGATGCCATCGGGTTCAAAGTGGTATCCGCGGTCTGAGTAGTACTTGATCCAATCCGCGCCGTACATCACCTGCTCGCGCACAGCTTTTCGGGCTTCGTCCACGCCGTCAACATATTGCACCCCGGTCGGGACTTTGAGCTCCCATGAATAACCCAGCAGTGGATACATCCCCGTAGGCGTCATCGCCCGGGTTGCTACCTGCATTCGCGGACCCGGTACCTCGCCGCGCTGGATCGCCATCTTTACATCGACGTCGGCATACATAGCGCCTTCCGTCTCCAGATCGCGGATGGTGGTAAACCCGTGCTGCAAAGCGATATTCGCATTACGCGCCGCCAGGATCGCGCGATAGGGGATCGACTCCTTCAGCAATTGTTCGTCATAATCCGCGGCAGTAATGTCGCCTTGCAGCAGCACATGGGTATGCGTGTCGATCAACCCCGGCAAAAGCGTCGCATTCCCGAGATCGATGACCTCAACTGCTGCCGGCACGGCACCTCCGCTTGTTACCGAAACGATCTTGTCTCTCTCGATCACCACCACCGGATTTACGATCGCCTGATCACTCTTGCCGTCAATAAGCCGCGCAGCGCGAATGGCGATCCGCTTCACTGGCGGTTGTGGTTTGTTCTGTGTGAAAGCTGCCGTGCAGGAAATGAACAGGATGAATGAAATCGAACGACGCACAGTAGCCTCCCGAAAAGCGAGAAAAGCCTAACAGAAACGACGTCTTGACAGGGAGCCATGGGATATTTATATTTAACCGATAAGTTATTTAACCATACGGTTACTAACATGACTGATCAGCTTAGCAGCACCTTTTCCGCTTTGGCCGACCCCACCCGCCGCGCCATTCTGGCGCGTCTCGTAAACGGTGAGGCCTCGGTGACCGAACTCGCCGAACCCTTTGATATGAGCATGCCCGCGATCTCCAAGCACCTAAAAGTACTGCAACGCGCCGGCCTCATCGCTCGCGGACGCGAGGCGCAATGGCGCCCGTGCCGTATCGAGGCCAAACCTCTGAAGGACGCCGCCGATTGGATCGCTCACTACGAAAGATTCTGGACGGAGAGTTTCGACCGCCTCGATCTCTATCTAAAAAAACTTAACCAAGAGCCAAACTTATCCGCGAAAACAAAAAAGAAAAGAAATCATGCCGCTAGAACAAGCACAAAGAAGAAGTGAGAATCAACCAGCCGAAAGGGGCTTTCAATGCAACCGATTAAAGAAGTGAATTTCGACCGCGTCTATGACGCGCCGATCGACCAGGTCTGGAAAGCGTGGACGGAATGCGACCAGCTTAAACAATGGTGGGGACCGAACGGTGTCGCCATCCCTGAATGCGAATTAGAGTTGCGCGTCGGCGGCAAGTTCTACATCGTGATGGAAGCCGGAGAGGCCATGGGCTCATACAAGGGAACCAAGTGGCCGATGCTAGCCCACTTCACAGCAGTCGAGCCGAAGAAGCGACTGACCTACACCGCTAAAGCCTGGACCGAAGGCAAGAACCAGAACGAAGAGACGCAAATCGATCAGATCACAGACATCATCTTTTCAGAAGAAAACGGTAAGACCCGCATCAAGCTCAGAGCCGCCATTAACAAAGTCGGTCCCGGCGCCAAGATGGCGGTGGAAGGAATGCAATACGGTTTCGCCCAGCAACTAGAGAAGCTCGCAGGATTTTTGCGCAACTAATTATTGTTGAAGGATGTTCCCATCCGATCGCCGGCGATTGGGCGACTGGATGGGGACTCTTCACGGATTGAGTTCAATTGTTCACACTCAGATCGATGTGTCTCGAGCCATCTACTGCGAACGACTGTGTCTTTAGGTCTTTATCGATCTCTCGCCGCAATCCTTCAGAAGACTTACCTGCCGCGGACAATATCTGGTCAGCTGCCGCTGCCGTCATATAAATCACGGGAATACTTACTCGCGTCGCCGATCCCAAATCTTCCGCTTTCTCCAATGTTGCGGCGGCGTGTCCCGCATGATTACCCGGATCGTTCACCAAGATCATGCCGACTGCGCCGTGTTTCACCGCATTGATCGCCTTAGTTGAGACCTCGGCATGCGACGTCAGTCGCGTTCCGGCGAAAATGCTTTTTTCGTCATTTTCCTGCGGCTCGTGCTCTAACACCAGCACGATTTTGCCCTTCGCATTAATGCTTTCATAATCGTCGTACCTGAACTCTGGCGCGCTGATGCCGTAGCCCGCGAAGACGACGGTCCCGGAGACCCGACTATTGGCTGAGAGCCCCATCGGAACGAAATCTTTTTCAAGAACGAATGGCACAGATTTGTCGCCTGTTCCGAAGTTGAGGTAATTGCCTTTACTGAAGACCGCTGGACTCTGCGCATTCGCAAAAGTCAGCAATGTTGTGAGCGCCGCGACATAAAACGTGCCTCTCCGTGTAATGGGATTCATCTGCATTCAGGTCCGCTCGTCTTGCGCAAATTATAGGAGAAATTCCAGACGTCTTCACCGGCGAAAGTTCAATCGTGTATGTCGCGCTGCGGCAACGCCACGCGAACGCCCACGCGCCCGCCGATGCCTGCGCCGATCTGTGGATTTGGCGTCAGCGCGGTAAGTTCCCGATCATTCGTCAGGTTTGTTCCCGCAACGAACACCGTCACGCCCCGCGAGAAATGTTTTGAGAGCATGGCATCCAGTGAGAACGCGCGGCCCAACGCGAATGCATTCTGGTCATCATCGAACTGATTTCCGCTCGCGCGCCCTTGTGCGGAAACACTCCATTCACGCGCATTCCAAGCAGCTTGAAATGTGAACGCGTGCGCCGGCACCTGTGGTACGCGCTTGCCCACCAACGACAGATCGGCAGGGAAGTCTTGCACCGTCGCGTGTGTGTACTGGTATCCGACGTTCCAGCTCAAATGCGAAAAATTTTCTGACCCAGCGCTCAACTCCAGTCCGCGGCTTGCGGTCTCGCCTAGGTTCTGACGCTGTCTCGTGATCAATGCCGGGGTGGATGACAGAGTCACGTTCGCCACCGGATCCAGCACTTGATACGCGAAGCCGGTTGCACGGAAGCGGACTCTTTGCACATTCGCCACGAGTCCGCCTTCCCCGCCGTAAAGCTGTTCTGCCCGCAGCGCGTCGTTTGCGTTGGTCAAAACATTTCCCAAACGGAACGAGCGGTAAAGCTCATTCAGAGTCGGTGCGCGGAACGCGCGTGACCCCGCGAACGTCAGCGCCAACGCATCGTTCAATCGCACGAGCATCGACGCATGTGGACTCACAAAGTTGTAGTCTTTGTCGGCGAAGGGTGTCGCAGTCACAACTCCGGTTGAGAGCGACTTGCTAGCGCTGGTCGCATTCACGTTCGCCCAATGGTCTACGCGGGCACCCAAGCCGAAGATCAATCGCGTTCCGGCGCGGATGGTGTCTTGGGCAAAAAATCCGAATGAATGCTGTGTTCCTCCCGCGGACGTTTTTACCGTCGCGTTCCCAGCAGCGAACCCTTCTTCCAGGCTAAATCCGCGAACGTTCTGTGCATCTCCGCCAAACGTCCACTGCTGACGACGTGCGGCTGAGTTAGACCATTGCAGTCCGCCGCCGATCCTTTGCGCGGGCACATGCTGCAACCGCGTCAATGATTCTGAGTTGCGATTGGCGGCGACGGAAGAGAATGACTGGTTGTAGCTTTGGCCGCTTCCAAACAATGTTCCACTCAACACGCCACCTTTAAACGATTGCGTCCAGCGAGCATCACCTTCACCAATGTTGGTGTCGTTCGTCTGTATCGGCGTTCCGTTATCGCGCGACTCATGAAAGTACATGCCACTCAGATCGATAGAACCACTGGAATACGTTCGTCCTATGCTGGCCATCGCGTTCGAATCGCGGGACGCGACCGGCGTGTCCACTAAGCCACGTACACTATTCGGCGTTGCAATGAATCCGTCGGTACTGTATCCGCCGCCGCTGCCGCTGAGAGTCCACTTGCCAAAATCTTTTCCTAAGAATGCCGAACCTTCAGGTGTTGTGCGTGTTCCTCCAGATGATTCCAATACGAGCCATTCATTCGCAGGCTTCTGCGGAAATACCTCGATCACGCCACTCAGCGCGGTGCTGCCATAGAGTTCTGAGGCGCCGCCCTGCAACAGTTCCACATGTTCCATCGCGGCCCGCGGCACACGGTCCCAGTAGACCCATCCACCGAAGGGATCGTTCAATGGCACGCCGTCATTCAAAACGAGGGTGCGGCTGGCTCCACTCGCGCCGATCCCGCGGAAAGAAACCCCTTGCGAAGTCGGATTCGCCGAAAGACTGTCAGACCTGCGGAACAAGTTGAATCCCGGCGCTTGCCGCAACTGATTGTCGAGCACAAAGCTGCCGGACTGCCGCAACACTTCGGCGTCCATCAGTGTGAGTGATTCGGCAGTTTCATTCACTGCCGCTTCTGATCGCCGTGCACTCACAGCAATCACTTGCCCCGCATCCTTCGCGCGCAATTGAACGGTAACCTGACCTGATCCGGGAATAGCCACTTCTACATCAGCGAATCCCACCGCGCTCACCCGCACCTTCCATCCTGTAGCGATTGCGCCGGGTACGTCGATAGCAAATGTCCCGTCCGCAGCACTCGATGCACTCTTGCTCATGCTCCCATGCATGACTTCGACTTTCGCGCCGCTGATTACGGCTCCGCTCGCGTCAACCACCACTCCGCGGATCGTCTCTGCGGAAGCTACAGCGCAAATAAACAAAGCGGCGACTAAGATCGCCGAACGCACCACTAGTGAATGAACTTTTCGCATGATTTAAAGATGATGAAGGGGCCGGAACTTCTTGTACCCTTAGATGCCGCTTTCCAGCCCTTGCTCCAACAGCTTTACAATCGCAAAAAGCCTGTTAACCCTTCCATAAACTTCAATTCCTAAGAATTACTCTGTCACCAACGAAAATCCCACGAAAGCCATCCAGATCCATTTGCGCCAATCTGTCCAGCCCACCGTACGAACGGCTGACAACCTGTCCGGCCGTCCTGTCCATCGACCATTTTCACATAAACATTAGCCTTTATTGTCAATCACTTAACCAAAGTTTCGTTTGGTGACTAGGGTGCACTAAGAGAGGCGGGAAGTATTGTCCCGATTCAAAATCTGTGAAGGGAAACAACTATGAAAAGCAGCACAAAAAAGTTGGTTCTTACGCTTCTGGTTATGGCTGCGGTGTTTGGTCTCGCGGTCACATGCAGCGCTAGCGCTGTATGGGGTGGTTAAACCTGGCAAGTCAGCAGTCTGAACAAAGTTCAAGACGGAGAGATTAGGAAAATGGGCAAGACTAAAAAAATTACAGCGATGGGAGCGTGGCGGAACCTGATGTTCCTCCTTGTTCTCGCGATGCCGTTTGCGGCGTACGCGCAGAGTGATAACGCTCTGTACCATCGCACTAACAATGGCAGCCACCTGTCGCCGGAACTGCAAGCTCTTGCAGATTCCTCCACAGATGGTTATGTGGATGTCATCGTTCAATTCGACCAGAAATACACCTCCGATATGGAGAATGATCTGTCGAAGAACGGTGCCGTCCGGTTTAAGAGCCTTGGCCTGGTGAACGGTAATGTGTATCACGTCACCATCAAGCAGCTTCGCAAGCTCGAAAATAGCAAGCACGTTCTGTACATCACACCGGACCGTAAGACCTCGATGTCAGCTACCACTGACACAGCTTATGTGGCCCAGACCGTTAACGCGACTCTGGCTGCGAGCTATGGTTATGACGGTACCGGCGTCGGCGTTGCCGTCATTGACAGCGGCGTTGGTTCGCATCGCGATCTGCAGAACAAGAACAACACCGGCACTCGCGTGGTCTACAGCGAGAGCTTCGTGACCGGACAGAATGCAAATGACGTCTATGGTCACGGTACGCACGTCGCCGGCATCATCGCTGGCAACGGCTACTCTTCAAGCGGTACTTTCAAAGGTATCGCTCCGAATGTGAACATCATCAACCTGCGCGCGCTTGATAACAATGGCGGTGGTAATGACAGTTCAGTCATCGCAGCCATCAATCGCGCCATCCAGTTGAAGAGCCAGTACAACATCCGCGTCATCAACCTGTCGTTGGGCCGTCCGGTGTATGAGTCTTATACCCTGGATCCTCTTTGCCAGGCTGTGGAACAGGCGTGGAAGGCCGGCATCTTCGTGGCAGTCGCCGCCGGCAACAACGGACGTGACAACTCATACGGCACCAACGGCTACGCGACGATCGATGCTCCTGGCAACGATCCTTTCGTGATGACCGTCGGCGCCACTAACACCAACGGCACTCCGAACCGTTCCGATGACACCATGACCAGCTTCTCTTCCAAGGGACCTTCGGTCGTGGATCACATCGTGAAGCCGGACGTAGTCGCACCGGGTAACAACGTCACCTCACTGCAAGTTCCGGGCAGCACGCTGACCAACCTTCTGTCAGGGGACGTTATTTTAGGCACGGTATCGAACGTACTCTGCCTGCTTGGCTGCGCTCCGTCTCTGCCGAACGGTTACCTCACCATGAGCGGAACCAGCATGGCGACCCCGGTCGTTGCCGGTACTGCTGCTCTGATGATCCAGAAAGACTCCACTCTGACTCCTGACCAGATCAAGGCGCGCATCATGAAGACCGCCGGCAAACTGGGACGGACCTACGGTCGCGCTCAAGATCGCAGGGGCAACATCTATACCAACCAGTATGACGTTTTCACTGTCGGCGCTGGTTACCTTGACACTTGGGCCGCTCTGAACAACACCGATAAGGGTACAGGCTATGCATTATCTCCGTCTGCCTTCATCAGCGGTGGTCAGATCGTGTTCAAAGGTTCCACTATCTCGCACGGCATGTCAGTGATCTGGGGCGACTCAGTGATCTGGGGCGCTGATGCGTGCGCTGCTAACTCCGTCATCTGGGGTAACTCAGTGATCTGGGGCAACGATGTGATCGACGCTAACTCCGTCATCTGGGGCAACTCAGTGATCTGGGGTGATACCAGCGTTGCTGACACCGCCTCCAGCGTCATCTGGGGTGATTCAGTGATCTGGGGTTCCGATGCTTCTATGCAGGGTCTAAGCGCGGATGACGAAGACGTCCCCGTGGGCACAGATCCTATTAACCAGTAACAGTATCGCCGAGAGCGCGCCATTTAAGGCGGCTCTCAGAAAGGGATAAAGACAATGAAAGTCTCAACTTCAACGAAAGCGTTCATTGGCTTGATGGCTGCGGCAAGTTTGTTCGTGCTCTTCCAGGCGTTCAACCTGCACACCTCCGTGGAACTTCCACGCTTCCTGGCGATTCTGGCGCTGACGCTGGTCGCTGCGAGGTTCAAGGTGTCGCTTCCCGGTCTGAGTGGCAGCATGTCTGTCACCCTGCCGTTCATTCTCGTATCGCTCATTCAGATGAGCTTTGCGGAAACCTTGATCATCACAGTCGGTTCAGTGTTGGTTCAGAGCTGGGCAAGTGGTCGTCAACCCAAGCCGATTCAAGTCCTGTTTAACGTTTGCAACGTAGCGAATGCCATCGGACTGGCTTATTTCGCGATTCACATGGGACGCGTGCAGTCTTACGCTCCTGTTGCTGCAGTGCTCGTGGCGGTTGCCACCACTGTGTACCTGTTGGCGAACACGCTCTGCGTCGCGGCCGTGATTGCTCTTACTGAGAGCAAAAACTTCTTCTCCGTGTGGCAGGAAGTTTGCCTGTTGTCATTCCCGTACTACGTTGTCAGCGCCGGTCTGGCTACGATGGTCTTGAGCATCAACGTCTATTTCGGACTTGAGTCCTCGATCGCCGTCCTGCCCGTCGCATTCATGCTGTTCCAGTCGTATCGCCGCTTCTTCCGCGCGCCGCAGAAACAAACCTCTGCCGGCCTGGGAATGGTGAACGCTACTGCTAAGGCAGCTGTGACGAACGCGTAATACGTAACTCTGGAAGTTCGCAAGAACTTCTGGAGCGAATAAGAGTCAAGCGGCGTTCGGTCTGGTCTCATCCCTGACCGGAGTGTAGACAGACCAGGACGCCGCTTCCCAAGTTGTTTCATCCCGCCTCGGCGCCTTAACCGGTGACGGGGCGGTTTGATTTTGTACCAG
>JAICLA010000093.1 GCA_025927695.1 Terriglobales bacterium
AAATGTCTGCGGCGAAGAGGATGCCGCCTGGCAGCAACGACCACCATGTTTCGTACAAAGTAATAAAGCGCCAGCGTCCGGTGATGAGACCGAGCAGAATGATGAAGCCGAGCCATGCGAATCCCAGTGGTGTGTAGATGCGGCCTTTGCGCGCGCGCCATTTATCTGCGAACGGGTGGACTACGAGCCAGTAGCTGGGGATAGAGCAATAGATCAGGCTGAGGAGCCAGGCGAGCGTGAGCGCGGCATAAAGCACGCTGCTGATTGTATATACTCGGTGCGCGGATTTCAGGAGAAGCCATGCGAAAGTTCGGAATGTGCTTAGCGGTCGTGTGCCTGTGTGCGGTGGCGTCACAATTTTCAGTCGCGCAGATCAAACTCGCTGTGGATGCGAGCGATGCGCCCCGGCACATCCTGCATTCGCGTGTGATCATGCCGGCGAAGCCTGGGCCGATGACTATTGTTTATCCCAAGTGGATACCTGGTGAGCATGGACCGACCGGGCCGATCATTGATGTGGCGGGATTGCGCTTCGCAGCTGCGGGCAAGACCATCCCGTGGACGCGTGATCTGAATGACATGTATGCCTTCCACGTGAACGTGCCTGACGGCGCGAGCGAGATCGAGGCCCAGTTCGACTGTTTGGGCAATGCCGACAAGAGCGGCTTTCTGTTGGGCTATGCGTCCACTGAGAATCTGACTGGAATCAGTTGGAACCAGGTCATGATGTATCCGGCGGGAACGAAGACGGATTCGATTTCTGTTGAGGGAAGGTTAATTTTGCCGACCGGCTGGAAGTATGCGACGGCGCTGCGAATCAATGGGCAGGAGAGCGCCGGAGGAGCTAATACAGTAACCTTCGAACCGCTAGCGCTTACCCAGTTCGTAGATTCTCCCGTCCTCGCCGGGCGTTACTTCAAAGAGATCGACGTCACGCCGGCAGGGGAATCGCGCAAACATTATTTGGACCTAGCCGCCGACAGCGAAGCAGCCATCAATGACATCCCGTGGGATTGGATCGATGCTTACAAAGGTCTGGTGCGCGAGAGCGGGGCGCTCTTCGGTGCGCGTCATTACAACAGCTATCGCTATCTCGTGTCACTGCACGGAACGGACATGAATGGCCTGGAGCATCATCAGTCGAGCCAAGACCTGCTGCCGGAGATGGGGCTGGCGAATTCGGACTACCGCAATCTTTATGGTTATCTGCTGGCTCATGAGATGACGCATTCGTGGAATGGAAAATATCGGAGGCCGGCGGGGCTCGCCACACCGAACTACCAGGAGCATATGCAAGGTGATCTGCTCTGGGTGTATGAAGGCCTGACGCAGCACATTGGATACTTGCTGGCCGCGCGCAGCGGGTTATGGTCACAAGATGTTTATCGCGACAATATCGCGGAAGTGGCGCAGCTCATGACATATCGCAGCGGGAAGAAGTGGCGTCCGCTGGAAGATACGGCGGCGGCTGCGCAGTTGTTGTACTTCGCGCCGCCGGAGTGGGACAACTGGCGCCGCAATGTGGACTACTACCGCGAAGGCGCGCTCATCTGGCTGGAGGCGGATACGATCATCCGCCAACAGACGAAGGGCGCGAAGTCGCTGGATGATTTCTGCAAGGCGTTTTATGGCGGCGAGAGTGGCCCGCCGAAGCTCATTCCGTACACAGAAGATGACATTGTGGCGGCGCTGAACTCTATTGCGCCGTATGACTGGAAGGGATTTTTCCAGACGCGTATCTATGATGTCGCGCCGCAGGCGCCGCTTGCGGGCTTGACCAATAGCGGCTGGAAGGTCGTTTATGAAGACGAGCCGACGGTTGTGGGACGTTCAAGAGAAGCTGTTCAACAACAGCTCGATATGACCGCCTCACTCGGCATGATGATCGACATGAGCGCGGAAAGTGAAGGCAGAGTGATTGATGTGGTGATGGGCGGTATCGCTGAGAAGGCGGGCATCGCTCCTGCATTCAAGATTATTGCCGTGAATGGCCGCAAATATTCTTCGCAGTGGATGCGGGAAGCCGTGAAGCAGGCTACGAAGGCAAAAGACCCTATCGAGTTGATTGTGGCCAACGGCGATTTCTTCAAGACGATTAAGCTGGACTATCACGATGGCGAGCGCTATGCGCACCTCGTGAGGGATGAATCAAAGCCGGATATGCTGACGGAGATATTGAAGGCGAAGGGGAAGTGACGCCGGGGCTAAAGCCCCTTTCATTCCACTGGACACGGAAACGCAGACCTAAAGGCCTGCTTCACCCTCCGTGGTCGAACTACTTCACAACCACTTTTGCGCTGCCCATGTTGTCGTAGCGGTCATAGGCTCGGACGACGACGACATGCTCGCCCGAATTCGCGGCGAACTTGTCTGACGAATGCGGAATCGTAGCGCTGAAGTCATATTTTTCTGTTGGCGAATCTGAGATCTGGCCGATGGGTTCCACGTACTGCCAATCGCCCGCGTCGATGGAATATTCTGCCCTCTGGATGGGAGAGAAAGTGTCACGCGCGGTGAAGGTGATGTGCAGTTTGTCGCCTTCAACCTTTCCAGTGAGTGCATCTACCACTGGCGGAGTGGTATCCACTTCGAATCGCGGAGAGGTCTTGTCGCCGGTCAGGGCGTCGTCTGGGGTATGCGAAGGTGAATCGCTGGCGACCACGCGCAGAGTGTAGCCGCCGTCGGGCAAGAGGGCGGCGTCGAATGAATAGGACTTATCAGTGATATCCCGCTTGAGCAGCTTCCAATCTTTCTCGCCGTCGCCCTTAGTGTAGAGCGAGTAGGTGAGGTCGTCGTCATTGTCATCATGCGCGGCCCAACGCACGGCGATGCCGGTCTTGTCTTTCTGCGCGGTCATGGGCGGTTCAAATTTCGGCGAGAGTCCCAATGTAATACCTTGTGGCTGGCTGCTGAGGGCGACCACGACTGTGTCGTTCGGCGGCTTGATCATGCTGTTGCTGTTGAAGCGCGCGCCGGTCTGGACTACAACTTCTTCGACGACGGGTGCAACGTTCTTAGAAAGATAGTTCACGATAACGTCGTCAAGCAGGGCATTGCTGCGCGGCGGCATCACGACTTTCCATTGGATGAAGCGGGCGGAGGGGGATTCCACGCGGGCGTCTTTTTCACCTTGTACAGGCTTCCATGCGGACCAGTTGCGGTCGGGATTGTCCACGTTGCCGCTTCGGGTGAAGACTTGAAAGTTGCCGGAGCCGCGAACTTGCATGCGTCCCCAGCGGGAAAACGTGTGTGCATCGAAGACATCGCTTTCGTAGGAGCCTTCGGAGTTGGCGGTTGCGCTCAAGCGGAATACTTTTCCCAGATTGCTGCTGGCGGCGTACAACGCGCCGTTCGGCGCCGGAGCGAACGCTGTGATCTGCGTGGCGCTTGCTTTTACGAGGTCAGAAAAGGTGCCGTCTTTTTCTATAGAGACGATCCTTCCTTTGTTTCCCGTACCGGCGAGCAGGTGGTTCTGTGAGTCGAACGCGAGTGCATAGACGATGTCGTCTTTGGTCGTCCAGAGTTTGGTGGGCGCGCCTTCTGGCGTGACCATATAGACGTCTGACCCGCCGGCTGCGGCTACGTTGCTCGGGCCTACGATCGCGGGGATTGTGTTGAGACCGGGGCCGAGAGCGGAAAGAATCGGAGAGCTTTGGCCTGGAGAGATATGGCTCTTCTCACCGACGCTGGCGGCGTAGATGTTTCCTTGCAAGTCGAGGGTGAGGGCGGTGATCTCTTTCTTGGGCGCGCTATAGAGCACAAAGCCTTCGCCTGCCGGCGAGATGCGATAGATGAGACCGCTGCCGTCAGAGCCGGCGATCAGGTTGCCCGCGGCGTTGAACGCGAGCGCGCGGATGTGGGCTTCGTCACTTTTGAAGAACACAGAGCCGTCGCCGCTGCCGTCTTTGCCTTTTGTCACGCGGAAGATCTCGCCGCGGTCGCCTGTACCAACGTAAAGACGTCCGTCTTTATCTAGCGCGAGCGACCATATGTATTTCGTTTTCGGATCGAAGTAGGGGCTGGCGGTGTAGTCAGAATCTTTTTGTCCGCGCGTTAATTTGTAGACCTTGCCGTCGGGCGAAGTGGCGGCATAAACGCTGCCGTCTTTGTCGAGGGCGAGCGCTTGCACTTCAAGTTCTTTCGGCTCGAAGATCACGCTCGCCTTTCCGTCTGGCGTCACGCGATATACGCGCGCCGGAGAGCCGGCGCCGAGGAAGATGGTGCCGTCCGGTTGCGAGACCGCCGACCATATATATGTAGATGGCGACGTGTAGACCGGGTCGAAGCCAGGCGCGAGTGAGAGCGTGCCATCACTGCGTACAGCAATGCCCTTGGTGGTACCTTTGGAGAAATCTTCGTAGGTGCGCTGTTGCCAGGTCTGTGTGCCTTGCGCGAAACCGAATGTACTAAGAAAAAGAAGTGCGAGAGAAAGCCGTGCGGATTTTTTCATTATGAAGTTCGCGTTCCGGTGAGCTATTTAATGGTGAGCGTGATGACCTGCGAGCCTGAGACGACGAAGTCGAGCGGCGTGGAGGATTCGTCTACTGCCGATTCGCCGGTCACGACCATGTCTTGCGTGCCGCGCATGCCGTCCATCACGTTCATGACTGAGAGTGGCAAGCCGGGCATGACTTTGTCTTCGACCACGGCCTGCGGATTCGATTGCAACAAGGAGACGTAGAGCTTCTGGTTGCTGCGCTCTTTGTTGATCGCCGCGATGGTGGCACCTAGGTCGAACTTACGAACGAACGCCTGCGATTCATGACGCGTTTTCTCCAGCGTGTCGGCGTCGCTTACTAGTATTCTCAGCGTACCTTTCGGCGTGGATGGCGGGATGTGTACTTTGATTTGGCGGACGACGCGCTCTCCGCGATAGGGGCGCAACGCTGCTTCGACAGTCACATCGTCACCCGGTCGAGCTTCGGTCACATCCGTGCGGGCGGATTCGAGCTTGGCCCAGCGGCGTTCGGGAATGAGGTCAACGTCAAGGTGGATGGCGTTGATCTCGGGCGTTTGGTAAGAGTTGTCATAGATTCGTCCGAAACGGTCGCCGAGTGAGATCGCGAGCAGAGCGGCGGTCGGCATCTCTGCGCTGGGAGCGAACATGTCTCGCAGTTGCACGGCAGGGAAGCCTTGCACGGCGATATTGCCCTCGAGCCGATAGCTGACGTCTTCGCCGGTTTCGTTCAAGCTTTGCAGCGCGTTGTAAACCGTGGCGGTGAGGGCCGTGGGCGTGAGCTTGGGACTGTTCAGAACTTCGTAATGAAATTCTTTGGGATGCGTGCCGTGCAGCGTGAGCGTTACGGGAACCATGTGCGCTTCGGTGCCGAAGCGTCCCATGACGCCGGTGTGACGGTCTTGCACAAATGAGCCGACGGTCTCGGTTGTCATGGCGATCTTGAAGGAATCGAGCGGCGACGGCAGCGTGGCCAGTACGGTGGACTTCGTCATCGGCATGTCGACGCGGCCGAATTGCATGAGCGGATGTCCGCAGGCGAGCAGGCGCTGCGGATCCATATATGTGACGGTGCAGGTGGCGGAGATGTCCATATCACCGCGCACCAGAACGATGCCTACTGATGAGCCAGGTTCGAGAGGTTCAGGCTGCTTGGCGTCGCTGGCTGAACCGGCGCCCATCACTGGAACTACGCCCGCCGCTTCAAACTGCGGAGCAAAACGCTTGATGGTCTCTTCGGTGAACCCGTTGAAGACAAGTGGTGCGGCGATCGGTTTCATGTACGTGGCCAATTGCGCCAAACTTGATCCCGCCATCGGATCGCCGCCACTTACCGCACTCTTGTTGGAATCGGCTTTATGATCACCGGGAACGGGCGTGAAGACGCTCTGCGCGGGAACGGATTTATCGAGTTCGTTTATCTCAAGCATCTCTTCGATGGGCGTGACGCCCGCGATGGGTTCCTTTGAGAAGCTGCCGATGCGATATGCCAACGCTCCGACGAGTTTTCCGTCTATATAAACAGGGCTGCCGCTCATGCCGGCCACTACGCCCGTGAATTCCGGCTTGGTGCCGTGCAGGCGAATGAGGATCATGTCGCTCTTGGGGCCGTTCATGTTTTTGAGCACGCCCAAGATTTCGACGTCCATCGGCTCGGGCTTCACGCCTTGAAAGACGGTGTAAGCGACGCCTCGCATGCCGACTTTGATCTGATCCAGCGGCATGATCTTTTGCGATGGAGTCGAAGCCTCCGCAGAGGTCACCGTGACAGCCTTCGTTGGCGCCGCAGGCTTTTTGTCGTCGTTACTTTTTGTTGCTGAGACCGAAACGGCCAGGAATGAGCAGTAGACTAAGAAGACCAGCGAGCGGAAGGAAAGACGTTTCATAAACTGACTGCGCATGCTCAGCATGCCTTAAAGACGCTTTAAAACGAGCTGAGTTAGCGTGAAGTGCATCTATACTAGCATAGGAATTTTTCATAGAAGGTAAGCATAATGACCTACGTAACACCAGTGTTTATGCGATGGTTAAGAGTGCGCACCGCAATCCTTTTAGCGTTGGTATTAATTCTGTGCGCCGTACCGGCGATCCCGCAGACACAGTCAACAACACCGCAAAGCGGACAATCCACGACACCGAACCAGCAGACGCAGAAGCCGCAAGTGCCGGAAGCAGGTGGGCCGGAAGGCGATACCGGACCGATCGCTGTCCCGAAGAAGAAGCCCGCCGATGAGCCTCCGCCGGAGAAGCCGGCGAAGATCAAGAATCCAGAAGGGCTGGAAGATTTTTCGCTGCGCGTGAACGTGCCGGTTGTTAGCCTTGATGTGAGCGTGCTTACGAAAGACGGGCAGTTCATTCCCGGCTTGAAAGGTGGCAATTTCAAAGTTTACGAAGACGGCGTAGAGCAGAAGCTCACGGCGTTCAATCAAACCACGGCGCCGATCACTGCAGTTTTGCTGGTTGAATTCGCAAACACGAACTACGGGTTCATCATTGACATGCTCAACGGTGCGTACAGCTTTCTAGGAATGTTGAAACCGGAAGATTGGACTGCGGTCGTTAGCTATGACATGAAACCACAGATCCTTGTGGATTTTACTCAAGACAAGCGCGCTGTTGCTTCTGCCCTGAACATGTTGCGCATACCGGGATTCAGCGAGACTAACCTGTTTGACGCGCTCTATGACACAGTCGATCGCATTGATGGACTCGAAGGCCGCAAGTACATCATTCTGATATCCAGCGGACGGGACACTTTCAGCAAGCTGACTTACGACAAGATATTGAACAAGCTGAAGAACACGCAGAACATCACCATCTACGCCATTAGCACCGGCGAGGCGGCACGCGAGTGGTATGACTCGCACGGGATGATGGGATCCATCACTCGCTTGGATTACCTCCAGGCTGACAATCAGATGAATACGTTTGCCAAGCTGACGGGCGGCGCGGCGTTTCATCCGCGGTTCGAAGCCGAGTTCCCGGAGATCTTCCAGCAGATCGGCAATGATATTCGCAATCAGTACGTGCTTTCGTATCATCCGACGAACACGAAGCTCGATGGAACGTACCGCAAACTGAAAGTGGAATTGGTCGGGCCGGATGGTTCTCCGCTGAAGATCACTGACCAGCACAACAAGAACGTGAAGTACCAGGTGATCGCGCGCGAAGGTTACAAAGCGAAGCAGGTGGTGGAGTAGTTAAACGCCGCGGAACAAGCGGTCAAGCACGAACAGCAACGCGACGCCCGCAAAGACCGTGAGCGCGACTTTTGCGCCCGGCTCTTTGTTCACTTCAGGGATCAGGTCTGAAGCCGCGACATAAAGGGTGACGCCGGCCGCCAGCGGCAGACCGATGTCCAGCCATCGCGAGAGCAGGCTCATGGCGAGTACGCCTGCGACGGTTGCGATTCCGAGCATTGCCGATGAGCCGAATGCGATCTTCTTGCTGCTGCCGCCGGCCAGCATGACACTCGCTACCGTGAAGCCTTCTGGGATCTTGTGCAGGAACACGGCGAGAAATACGATCCATCCCAGCCAACTGGAAACCAAAAAGCCTGACGCGATGGCGATGCCGTCAAAGAAGGTGTGGATCATCAGTCCCGCGAGCACCGAGTAACTGCGATGCGCGTGCTCGAACTCATGGTGGTGCGTCTCTTCGCCAAAATGAAAATGAGAAGTGACCGTGTGTTCAAAGAAGTGAACTAGCAAATATCCGGCGAGGATGTAAAGCGGCGTTCGCGTTCCCGCGAGCTTAGTACCTTCGGGGATCATCTCCAAGATCGCCGTGGCCAGCATGAAACCTGAACCAAGCGCGACAAAATATTTGAGGTATGCGCGGCTCCAATTCTTCTGCACGATGATGAACCCGCCAAAGCTATTGGCGAGTGCAGCAAAGAGTCCGAGGATCAGGCTGAGAATGAGTGGGGACATGAGTTCGGCAGTGAAGAATACCAGAGCGGCTCTTGTGATTCACTAGCCACTAGTCACTAGCAACTAGCCACTGTGGCGTATGTGCATCACGTCGCCATCTTGCACGATGTACTCTTTGCCCTCGAGGCGCAGCCAGCCTTTTGATTTGGCATTGGCCTCCGAGCCGGCCTCAAGCAGCTTGTCCCAGTGGATGGTCTCTGCGCGGATGAAATGTTTTTCCAGGTCCGAGTGGATGGCTCCGGCGGCATTCTGTGCGCGCGAGTTGCGCTCGGTCGTCCAAGCGCGGCATTCGTCTTCGCCGACCGTGAAGAACGAGATCATGCCCAGCAATTCATAGGTCTTGCGGATGAGGCGTGTGAGTCCGCTCTCGGTGAGCCCGTAGCTGGAGAGGAAGTCTGCTGCATCGGCATTAGACATCGAAGCGAGTTCCGCTTCCACCTTGCCGCAGATGGCAGTTGCTCCTGCGTTCGGGCGAGATGCGACCTCGGTGAGACCGTACTTCGCAACCGCCTCTTCCAGGTCTTTGCCCAGGTGCGAACTCTCATTCACGTTCACAACGTAGAGAATCGGTTTCTGGCTGAGGAACATGAAACCGCGTATTCGCTTCTTGTCGTCGGCGTTGATCTCCATTTCGCGCAGCGGACGTTCCGTCTCGAGATGCGCCTTGCAACGTTGCAGCAAATCATTTTCTTTCTCAAGTTCGGTCGTCTTGCCGCGCTTCAAATCTTTCTGCAAACGCTCCAGGCGTTTTTCTACCTGACCGAGATCGTTCACCACGAGGTCGAAGTCCACATTCTTGATGTCGCGCAGGGGGTCGTTCTCACCCACGTGAGGGATTGCGGGATCATCAAACGCGCGCAGCACGTGAACGAGAGCGTCTACCCCGCGCAGGGCATTGGCGTATGCGCTGTCATTCAGCGCCTCTTTGCCGATGGCTGCCACGTCAGCGTATTCGACGGATGTATGCACAAGCTTCTTGGGGTTATAAAGCGCTGAGAGCTGATCGAGACGGTTGTCCGGGACTTTGGCGATACCCAGGTGCCCTTCGCGCGGATTGCCGGATGATGTGGAAACGTCCACCTTGGTGAGTATCTGGAACAGAGATGTCTTGCCCACCTGCGGCAGGCCGATGATTCCTGATTTCATATGGGAGCGGTCAGCACTCAGCGGAAAAGACTGAGGCGAAGACGACTAATAATGATAAATGGTGCGCGGTGAATCTGGCGAATCAGCGAGTGTCGGAGTCTCTCGCAACCAGCCAGACCATGGCGAGGCCCAGCAGCAGGACCCCGCCCTCAAGCGCAACCGACGCATGGTGCAGCTTGTTGAATTCTTCATTGTTAACAGGCTCTTGCTTGTTTGCGTATGCCGCCAGACGAATCTGCTCGATGCGGGGTGTGACAACGAACTGTGAGGCATATGTAAGAAACAACATAAGCAGGACGAGGAAATTGGCTGCATGCATAATGGTCTTCCGCAGGATGGTCAAGCAGAGCAGCAAGACCAAGCCGCAGATGATGCCCATCACATGCAACGCATGAAGTGCCCTAGCCACGATCTCACCCGCTAGATAAGAACCGCCTGTAATAGGCAGCAACCCCCCGAACACGCGCGGCGCTACTACTGCGGAGAAGTAAACAATGCCGCCCAACCAAACGATCAACGAAAGCAAAATGACGAATCGTAGAAAGGTTTTCACCGGATCCCTACCTGCCCCAGGCAAGAATCGACCAGCTTCTTTGAATCCCAGCCGACGCCGTCTTTAAACACG
>JAICLA010000176.1 GCA_025927695.1 Terriglobales bacterium
GCCTATGCGCATAAAGACGATTTCACGAATGCGATCGCGGCATATCGGCGAGCAAAACTTCTCAATCCCAATTTTTTGGATGTGCGGCAAAACCTCGGTGCCACATACTGCGAACAGCAACGCCATGCGGAAGCGATAAGCGAATTTCGCGACTTACTCAAGATCGATCCAACGTGGAACATGGCACGGCCCTGCCTGGCCAAGTCGCTTGCTGCTATTAACGATCTAAAGGGAGCAGTAGAGGTAGGTGAGCAGTTCCTGCGTTATGAGCCGCAAGATGAACCCATGCTCCGTTGGATGTGTCAGTGGTATTGGGCGCTCGGCCGTCTCTCAGACTCTGAACCCCTTTATGATCGATTGATAGCCATTGCCCAGCAGCAATATGGAGATGACAGCAAGGAGTACGGCCTTGCGTTGACCCAGCGCGCCCTGCTGTTTGCCGCAGAAAAAAAATATCCCCAAGCCGATTCGGATTACAAGAACGGACTGCGGCTTATGCGAGCCGCCGGCTCTGAGTACCAGCCGGTCACGGACGCGGTGCAAAAGAAATATGACGAGATGTTGGCGCTCTGGCACGTGATGCCGGTAAACGCGAACACCCCTGCCGCCAGCGATCGCGGTAAGAGTGGGCCCGCAACGCCAGTTGCTGGCGATCCGGCCCTTCTGAACTGGCAGTCACAGTTGCAAGCAGCCACCACCGCTATGAACCAACGAAAGTACTCTGAAGCCGCGAGCCTGTTTGAAAAAGCTGTGGAGGCTGCGGGAAAGATAGAGCAGACCGGCGATCAAACAGCACAAACCCTGCAGCTGTATTCAGGTTTGTACGTGCGCCAAAAAGATTTTTCGAAAGCTGAAGAATTGATGCTGCGCGCATTGGCTAGCAGCCGCAAGAATATGGGCGTAGGGTCGCAATTCGAAGCAAGATCGCTTGATTCTCTGGGCGATCTCTATCTTGTCGAATCGAAATATGACGATGCAATCCAGACTTTTACCGCGGCTTTAGATCTCCAGAAGAAATGGTTAGGTCCCCGCGATCCTGGACTTGGACTGGCAATGGACCATCTTGCGAGCGCATATTCAGGTGCTGGGAAGTTCGACCAAGCTCGGCCGCTCCTCGACCAATACTTAAAGATCACGGAGGAGTTCTATGGTGCGGACGCTCCTAATGTCTCGGTACCACTCGACCACCTGGGTGCACTTTACGTCCGAGCAAAGGAGTACGACAAAGCGGAAGTAGTCTATCGGCGCAATCTTGGTCTGTATGAAAAAAGATTCGGCCAAGACAGCCCTATGCTCAATGGCACGCTCTACTTATTAGCTGACTGCTTGCGCCAATTGGGCCGCCCCGAGGAGGCTAAAGCCTTTGACGAACGGCGCGACGCATTGCTGAAGCACTAAAACTTGCACACCGAACGCCTTCCCGACATCATTTAAAATAGAGATAACCGCATTCCTTTGCGCCATCTGCGGCGAAAATGTTTGCCCTTTGAATTCCCTACTCGCCAAACTCAACCCGCAGCAGCGTGAAGCTGCTGAGACCGTGGAAGGTCCGCTGCTCATTCTTGCCGGCGCGGGCTCGGGCAAAACGCGTGTCATCACTTATCGCATCGCGCATTTGATCGAGGACAAAGGCGTTCCCGCGGATTCCATTCTGGCGGTCACATTCACTAACAAGGCTGCGGCGGAGATGGCGGAGCGCGTGAACAAGATCATCGCGGGGCGGTCTCTGGCCCAGCCGACCATCTCTACGTTTCACTCTTTCTGTGTGCGCGTGTTGCGGCGGGACATTGAGGCGTTGCGCATTGGCGATAGCGGGTACAAGAAAGACTTCACCATTTATGACGCGGCGGACCAGCAGAACATCGTCAAGCAGGCGATGAAGCGGCTGGGCGTCGACGACAAGCAGCTCAAGCCGACGGCGGTGCTCTCGCATATCTCCTGGGCGAAGAGCCACATGATCGATCCGCAAGAGTACTACTTGCAGTCGGCCGACCCGAAGACCGAGCGCGTGGCGCACATCTATGAGATCTATCGCAAGGAGTTGCGCAAGGCGAATGCGATGGACTTCGACGACTTACTGCTGGAGACCGTGCGGCTCTTCAAGTCGAGCGGTGAAGTGCGCGAGAAGTGCAACCGACGATATCAATACTTGCTGATCGACGAATACCAGGACACGAACAGGCCGCAGTATGAGCTGATGAAGTTGCTCGGCGGCGGGCATCAGAATGTTTGCGTGGTGGGCGATGAAGACCAGTCGATCTATTCGTGGCGTGGCGCGAACATCAAGAACATTCTGGAATTCGAAAAGGATTTTCCCGGCGCAAAGGTGATCCGCCTGGAGCAGAACTATCGTTCGACACAGGTGATCCTTGAAGCTGCGTCGGCGGTGGTGGCGAACAATAAGCAGCGCAAAGGCAAAAATCTTTGGACGGAGCGGCAAGGCGGCGGAAAGATAGGCTACTACGAAGCTCCGGATGGCGAGAACGAATCGCTGTTCGTGGCTGACTACATTGCGAAATACATGAAAGAAGCGACGAAGCACGGGGCAGAAGAGCTTCCGCGCGCTGCGGTGCTGTATCGCACAAACTTTCAGTCACGCTTGTTTGAAGAAGCGTTGCGCCGCTACGGACTCAAGTACAACGTGGTAGGCGGGTTCAGTTTTTACGAGCGAGCTGAGATCAAAGACATGATCAGCTATCTGAAGCTGGTCAACAACGTTGACGACTCGATCGCGCTGCAGCGCGTCATCAACACGCCGGTGCGCGGAATCGGGAAATCTACTATGGAGACGCTGGAACGCATCGCGCTGGAGACTGGTCTTTCGCTTTGGGCGGCGATGGGCCATGCTGTACGCGAGCAATTGCTGCCGGCGAGAGCATGTGCGGCTTTGAGAGCATTCAAAGAGATCATTGATGAAGCTCGTGCCATGCTGTTTGGGAACTTCGCGGAGAAGTTGCAAGAGAGTATTGCGCCCACGCCTCCGCACGCGACGGATCTTCCCACGGAAGAACTAGAAGTAGATGACCTGCCGGAGGAGGCGGAGAACATCAGCTTTGATTTTGGCGGCAACGCGGAAGAGTTGGACGCAGTAAGTTCATCGCCGACCGCGGTCGAAGGTTTCCGTGCGCCGGGCGATGTGGCTACCTTGCCCGAAGTCCTGAAATTCCTGATCGATCGTTCTGGCTATATCAAGTCACTAGAACAGGAAGCCACACCTGAAGCGTATGCCCGCGTTGAGAACTTACAGGAATTAGTCAACGCGGCGCGCGATTCGCGCGACCGTGGTGAAACTCTCGACGAATTCCTTGACCACGCCGCACTGGTCAGCGACGTTGACCAATACGACGCAGGCGCGAATATCACGCTGATGACTCTGCACTCAGCCAAAGGGCTCGAATTTCCTCTCGTGTGTTTAGTCGGCTTAGAAGAGGGATTGTTCCCACATTCGCGCACGCTGCTGGATCCTGACCAACTCGAAGAAGAGCGCAGGCTTTGCTACGTAGGAATGACACGCGCCATGGATTCGCTGATCGTGACGCGGGCGCGGTATCGCCGCCGCTATGGCAATGACATGCCGGAAGCCAGCGTGCCTTCGCGGTTTCTGGAAGAGATCCCGCCGCACTTGTTCGAAGAGATCGGCGGAAGTTCATCGCGTAGTGAGCGTGCGGGTTCGCAGAGCCAAACCTATGACTACGGCGAGCGCCACTTCAGTTACGAGGATGAAGACCAGAGTGCGAATCGATATGGGAGACAAGCACAGCGTCCGGCGGCGAAGGGTAAGAGTTACTCGGGCAACACGTACAATTCGGTGGACAACATCGCACAATTCTTTGCGTCGCGCGGGAAGAAGTTCACCCCCCCCGTAGTCTCGCGCGGCGGCGACGCGACCTCCGGCAAGAAGGGATTTCGCGTGGGTCAAAAGGTGCGGCATCCGAAATATGGCGAAGGAACGGTATTTCAGCGTGAAGGAGAAGGGGATACCGCTAAGATTACGGTACAATTTCCTCGCTTCGGAATTAAGAAATTGGTAGAGAAGTACGCGCAGCTGGAAAAAGCTTAGCGGCAACTCGCCGCGGTCAAATCAAGAAAAGGACTTATGGCAAACACATCGAAACTCTCAGCAGAAGAACGTAAAAAAGCAAAGCGGGCATCGCGCAAGAAGGCTGCTCCCAAAGCAAAACGCACCCACGCACGCGGTTCAGCCAAGAAAAAAGTGAAGAAGATGGCCCGCGGACAGAGCAAGCGTTAGTAGGCACTAGCAACTAGCATCGAGCATCAAGCGGTCAGCCTCGGCGTTGATTCTTACACGTCGAGGCTGATTGCTAAAGGCAAGAGCACAGGAGCACACGATTCCCAGCCAACTGTTCGCCAAGAAATCGATCGACAAGCTGATCTCTGATTCCGAGAACCCGGAGACGCGCCTCAAAAAGACGCTGGGACCGGTGGCGCTGACGGCGCTCGGCATCGGCGCGATCATTGGTTCGGGAATCTTCGTCCTCACTGGGACAGCAGCCGCCGGTGAACACTTCGAGCTGCCCTCGATCTGGCACGGACAAGTGCTCGATCTGGTTGAAAACCTGGTACAGCATGGCAATCTATCTGGCGCGGTGATGCATGGTCGTCCGCCGGCAGGTCCGGCGATTGCCATCTCCTTCATCCTCGTCGCCATCGCGTGCAGCTTCGCGGGGCTTTGCTATGCCGAGCTGGCGTCCATGATCCCCATTGCGGGAAGCGCATACACCTACACGTATGCGACGCTCGGGGAACTCGTCGCGTGGATCATTGGATGGGACCTCATCCTTGAATACGCTGTGAGCAATATCGCGGTGGCCGTTGGCTTTGGCGGATATTTCAAAGCGCAGGCAGAGGCCTTCGGCATTCACATGAGTGACAGGTGGTCTACGCCCGTATGGAGCGGCGGCCATTGGACTGGCTCGTTATTCAATGTGCCCGCATTCCTCATCGTATTTGTGCTTACCGTTTTGTTGGTGCGCGGCATTCGCGAATCTGCGGAAGCGAATAACATCATGGTGGCGATCAAACTTGGCGCGATCGTCATCTTCCTGGCCGTCGGTTCAACTTTTGTGAAGGCAGCGAATTGGCATCCGTTCGCGCCGTCTGGGTTCGCGGGAGTTTTGAGCGGCGGCGCCATCATTTTCTTCACCTATATCGGCTTCGATTCGGTCTCGACTGCGGCGGAAGAATGCCGCAATCCACAGAAAGATCTGCCGATCGGGATCATCGCTTCGCTGATCGTTTGCACGATCTTCTATGTCGGTGTGGCGTTGGTATTGCTGGGGATGATGCCATATTCAACTTTTGCATCGGGTGACGCGGCCAACGCTCCGGTCGCATATGCGCTGAAAACGCTGGGCGCGAAGCCGGCATATCAATCCATCATCATCATTGGCGCACTGACCGGCATGGTGTCGTCACTGCTTGTTTTCCAATACGGACAGACGCGCATCTGGTATGCGATGTCGCGTGATGGATTGCTGCCGAAAATATTCTCCGCTGTACATCAGAGGTTTAAGACGCCGCATTGGTCGTCGTGGATCGCAGGAGCGGTAGTTGGAGTCCCCGCTGGATTTGTGGACATCGGCGATGCGGCGGATCTCTCCAATATCGGCACGTTGTTCGCGTTCGTGCTGGTGTCTCTCGCGGTGGTCTATTTGCGAAAGGCGGAGCCGAATCGCCCACGTGGTTTCAAAGTACCGTTCGTGCCCTGGTTTCCGTGGATCACCGTCATCATGTGCCTGGCGTTGATGAGCGGCCTGCTGCTTATGACCTGGGTGCGC
>JAICLA010000213.1 GCA_025927695.1 Terriglobales bacterium
CCCCGCAAAGATGGGCTCAGGGAATGAATACACTGGGTCAACATCCACCGGTACTCCGGTCACCTTATCCAAAGCTGCCTTCAAATCCGCAGGCATCTTGTCATACTTCGACATGAAAGATTCCGCACGATTCCGGTCGCCCGTCGCCTCGATCTCCAAAAATTCCTTCGCTAAGCTAGCGATCGCGTCGGGCATCTTGCTGTGATCGATCACGTACCGTCCCGACGCATCATCTCGGTGGATCGCACCATGCTCCGCGAGATAGTTAAACTCCACCATCTCTGCGCGTCCATGAGCTTCCGCCACACTGAACCGCACCGTGCGAAATATTCCTGCGACATATGACGCGTAATACTCCTGCAACCGGTCTTTGGGCAACGCATTGTGGTCGATTAGCCACTTCATGCCGAACAGCCCCACAATGTCCGCCTTCGCTTCTTCAAGCGCAGAATACGTCGGCCCAATGGATTCATTGATCGGTACCTGTTTACCATTCACTCGCGCGAAAGCCGGCCCAAGGCCGTGGCAGATCTCATGCATCATCACGACGGAGAGATATCCATCGAGTGAAGCTTTCGCCGCTTGGTCGGCCTGCATCACCTGCTTGCCGATCGGGATCACCACGTAATTCACGCGGGCATCCATGAAATTCTTGAAGAAGATCTTCTTCGTTCCCTTCTCCTGATGAATACGCGGATCGTTCGGCAGATTGTCTGCCACCGCCTGGTAGCCATGCCGCAGGTCGCCCGCACGGAACGGCGCGTCTGAGACTTCCATCGGAGTCGGCTGCCCGTGCTTTGACGGCAAGTCGGCTTTGTCGAGCGGCAACGCATCCTGGATATCCGGCACATACTTTTCAAACAGCGCCAGCTTCTGGCTCTGTGCGTCATCTCGGACAAGAACGGAAGTCCCGTACGTGGCTTTCACGCCCAGCACGTCGTCCGTGTAGGTCTCATACGGCGCCATGATGGCGTCTATCTTCGGATTCTTCAGATCCACCCAAGCCAGATCACTCTTGTAGTAGTCATCACTCAGCAGCGCATCCGCGCGTAGCGAAAGATAATTCGCAAATGCCGGATCATCCTTTTCGCTGAGCGCTGCCGCTTGCTTCAATGCCTTTGCCGCTGGCTCCAGGAAGCGCCGATACTCAATGTGATATGGAATCCCCACCCACTCATCACCCTTCTTTCTGACGACGGTCAGCGAGTTGTATAACTCCGCTCTCTTCTCCGGATGCTCCTTCACATATTGCTCGATCTGATCGCGCGTCAATCCAGCGGGATAGAACCCGCGGTCGGGCGACATCGGCTCTGTGCCGATAAAAGGCTTGTTCTCTGCAAGCAGGTCATAGCGCGTTCCCTGAATGCGCAGCATGCGCAAGATCGCTTTCGCTTTCGGATCGGAGCTGTGCTGTAGTGTCCGCATCATGCCAACAACTTCGGGATCGCTTTGCCGCAGGAAAATATTGTCCAGATACTGCGAGGCCGTGACAAGTTTCTCGACCACTTTCACCTGGTTCGCAGTCAGGCCTTTCGAGTTGAAAGGCATGTGTACGACCTTCCACTGCGCAAGCTGCTTCTCGAGTTCAGGGAAATTCACCTGCTTCTCGATCTGTTTCACGGCAGCGGAATTGGCCGAAGGAGACGATGTCTTCTGTTGTGCGAAAAAGGAGACTGAAAGGACGGGGACGAGGAAGGCTGCAACAATCTTCATGCGAAGAATTTTATCTGAAGCACCCGAATCCAGGCATAAACGACAAAAGAAAAAGGGCCGCATCAGCGACCCTTATCTGTAATCTCCTGAAAGACTAGCGACGTCCGCGGCCACCACCACCGCCGCCGCGTCCACCACGGCCACCGCGTCCGCCACCGCCGCCACCATGACGACGTGCGCCGCCGCCCGGTCCACGACTGCCGCGATCTCCACCGCGCGGGCGATCCCCACCCGCTCCTGCGCTTGCGCCTTCACGGTTGAAGTTCTGTTCACCGCCGTTGTCACCATTGTCGGAATCGTCAAAGTCCCCGCCGCCTTCGATGGTCACGCCTTCCGGTGATTCACCGTTCTCGGCCGCCATCTTCGCGCGCTGCTCCTTCAAGATCGCTTTGCGTGACAATTTGATGCGGTTGCCTTCAATGGCCAGCACCTTCACCAGGATCTGGTCGCCTTCGTGTAGTTCATCTTCCACCTTGTTCACGCGATGCTCCGCGATCTCGCTGATGTGCAGCAAGCCGTCGGTGCCCGGGAAGATCTCAACGAACGCGCCGAACTCGGCGATGCGAACTACTTTTCCGAGATACGTCTTGCCGACTTCCGGCGTAGCCGTAATATCGCCGATGATCTGCAGCGCTTGTGCCAATGCCGCTTCGTCGCTCGACGCCACGTTCACTTTGCCTGAATCTTCCACGTCAATCTTCACGCCCGTGCGTTCCACAATGCTGCGGATCATCTTGCCGCCGGGTCCGATCAGGTCGCGGATCTTGTCCACCGGGATCTGCAACGTGTGTATGCGAGGCGCGAATTTTGACATATTCTCGCGGCCTTCAGCGATGATTCCTTCCATCTTGTCCAGGATGAACAACCGTCCGCGACGCGCCTGCTCCATCGCTTCTTTCATGATCTGGCTGGTCAAGCCGCTGATCTTAATGTCCATCTGCAGAGCAGTGATGCCGTCACGCGTGCCGGCGACTTTGAAGTCCATGTCGCCGTAGTGGTCTTCCGCACCGGCGATGTCGGTCAGGATTGCATATGCATCGCCTTCCTTCACCAATCCCATCGCAACGCCTGCCACAGGAGCCTTCAACGGAACGCCGGCATCCATCAGCGACAGCGAGGCTCCGCAGATTGACGCCATTGACGACGAGCCGTTCGATTCGAGAATGTCAGACACAACGCGCATCGTGTACGGCCACTCTTCACCCGGCAGAACCGCGCTGACTGCGCGCTCTGCCAATGCACCGTGACCGATCTCGCGGCGTCCTACACCGCCCATGCGGCCCGTTTCACCAACCGAGAATGGCGGGAAGTTGTAATGCAGCATGAAGTTCTTTCTGTATTCACCCTGATAGCGCTCAATGCGCTGCACGTCGTCAGACGTGCCGAGTGTCGTGGTGACAAGTGCTTGCGTCTCGCCGCGGGTGAATAACGCCGAACCGTGCGTGCGAGGCAGAACTCCAGTCTCGATGCTGATCTGGCGGATCTCGTCGAACGCACGCGCGTCAGGACGGCGACGGTCCTTCGTGACCTGCTCACGGAACAAGCGCTCGCGCAGCACGTCATAATACTTGCCGAACTTCGCGCGCTCCTCTGCGTTCTCTTCTGGAATGGCTTCTTTGCCTTCCTTCTTGAGACTCTTAATCAACGCGTAGCTAGTTTCCTTGTCGTGCTTCTTGGTGTCACAGGCATCGGCCAGTTTGTCCCAATACTTGCTCTTGACCTGGTTGTAATAGGATTCGTCGAAATCAGATTCAGCCACCGCACGTTTCTTCTTGCCGGACTTGCTCACCAGCTCAGAGATACCCGCACAGATCTTCTTGATCTGTTCGTGCGCGAACTCGATCGCGCCCAGCACGGTCTCTTCATTCACGCCTTTGGCGCCGGCTTCTACCATCACGATGCCATCAACACTGGCCACCACCATGATGTTCACAGTGCTCTCAGCCATTTCGGCGTAAGTCGGATTGGCAATGAACTCACCGTTGAGTTGACCGACGCGCACTGCGCCTATTGGGCCATTGAACGGGATATCAGAAATGCTCAGCGCCGCGCTGGCGCCGTTGATGGCGGCAACGTCTGGGTCATTCTCATTGTCGGCCGACATGACCAGGGAGATGATCTGGGTCTCATTGCGGAATGTCTCAGGGAACAACGGACGGATGGGCCGGTCGATCATGCGGCAGACGAGGATCTCGCGCTCGCTAGGGCGGCCTTCCCGCTTGATGAATCCGCCGGGGATGCGTCCTCCGGCATAAGTGTATTCGCGATAATCAACGGTGAGCGGGAAGAAATCGATTCCCTCCCTCGGCTCAGGGTTCGAGCATGCAGTGGTGAGTACGACGTTGTCTCCCACGCGAACGACGACGGCGCCATGCGCCTGCTTCGCCAGTTTTCCCGTCTCGAATGAGATGGATTTACCGCCCGCCAACTGGACAGTGGTCTCTTGCTTCATGGTTTCCTCTTTTCTATTTTCAGCGCGTCAGATGATGTGAAGAGATACGGAAGGGTGTCCGCGGCGTTTTTCGAGACACGCGGACGAGTAGATGTGTTCAAACTTTGGAATGGACGGTGAGCTTCCATTGCGGCGGCTTCAGTCAGCGAGTATCGGGATGCGAGGGTTTCGGCGGAAGACCATTCCTCCGCCTACAGGGAAAACGAACGCCAACTATCTTCGCGAGCGGAGTTACTTGCGGATGCCGAGCTTCTGGATAACGTCTTTGTAGCTCTCGGAATCGTGGCTCTTGAGGTAGTCCAGCAGACGGCGACGTCTGCTAACCATCATGAGAAGTCCGCGACGGGACGCGTGGTCCTTCTGATGGGTCTTGAAGTGTTCGGTCAATTCGCCAATCCGCTCGCTCAAAACTGCGATCTGGACCTGTGGGCTGCCGGTGTCGGTCGGGTGTGTGCGGTAGGCGCTGATAACGCTCTGTTTCTTCTCGCTGGCTAACACTGAAGCTGGGTAACTCCTAATCTCTTATATTCACTCTATGTGTCTCTAAAAGAATAACATGGAGGGCGGGAAATGGGCAAAATAGGCCTATTTATGCGGGCTTGAGAAGGCTTATGGGAAGGTGTTTGACATATAGCACGAAATCCTCGTCGGCGGTAAGAATCTGCCAGTCCCGCAGGAGAGCGA
>JAICLA010000147.1 GCA_025927695.1 Terriglobales bacterium
GTGACCAGGAATAAAGATGACACGCCTCAGCACGGGAAACATCCTCGCGCCCGCCTGGCTGCTGTGGGTGAATGCGTCCCAAGTAACGTGGCTGGCCGCTCCCAACAACATAGAAAATGCCAACAGTAAAAACCTTTTCCCCGGGGAAAAAACAAATCGCGGAGACGCGGCATGAAGTTTGCGTTGCTGCACTTCGGGGAACAGCGAAATCAATGGGCCTTTTAGAAACGCGTGAAACAGCCACAAGAAGAGAAGGCCCACAGGCAAACAATAGGTCACAAGTCCCGCAGGGGTATGCCCGTACCAATCATGACGACCAACTCCCGGCATAAAGTACAGGCTATCCGGCATCATGCTGCCGATCACGAGAGCCGAGAGGACGCCGAACTTTCGTATCGGTATCACCGCCGCGGGATGTGAAAGTGTGAACGGCATTATCTGAAGTTTGCGCTCTGCACGCGCTGGCGGAAGTCGCTGCCCTCCATCTTCACCACGCGGCACATCTCGTGCAAGCGCGAGCGCATGCGCTCCCCGATCCGGTCGCCCAAAGTCAGCGGGCGCGCCGCGCGGCGGTTCGCGTCCAAGCCTTCGGGAGCTTCGGCTTCGTCAGGATAATTAGTTGTGATGATGGTGGTGCGCTTGTCGTTGTAGCGCGTGTTGAGGATGTGGCTGACTGTGTCCCAGACCCAGTCGCTCGGCTTGATGGCGCCTAGTTCGTCGAGCACTAGCACCTCGGCTTCAAACACCGGACGCAGGATGCTCAGCTCCGTGGCGCTGACGGATGCGTTGTAGGAATTCTGGATCTCTTTAAGCAGCTCGCGGTAATCGTAGAAGAGGCAAGGAATGCCTTTTTGCTGGATCAGCTCGCGGATGACGCCAACCGCGAGGTGCGTCTTGCCAACACCCACCGGACCAATCAGAAGCAGTCCAGTCGTCTCAACGGGGTACTCCTCGACGAATCGACCTGCAGCCAAGCGGGCTGAATCAAGCGAGCGGTTGGCACCCATCGTGTCCGTATGGAACGACTCAAGAGAGCAGTGTTCATACCTTCGCGGAATGCGAGCATTAGCGGTCAGTCGCTCGGCCTTCGCTCCCATGCGACATTCGCACCGCGATACTTGCGGCGCTTTGCGGCGGTCGCCGGGCTTGGCATCGGTCGCTTCCACAGGACGCCAACCTGTTCCACCGCAGTGCGGACACTCTTTGGGCAATGTGCTCATTCTTTTCTATTAAAGCAGGGAATCCGGCGACTTGCTATGGGAACGAGCCGCAACGTGAGCCGCACAAGTCCGCAAAATAATGCACATTCAGAGGCAAGAGCATGCGTTCACGAGAGAATCTGCACCTTAATCCGTGCTTAAGCATCCCCGAGCCGCTACTCTGTTTCTAATCGTGAACGGGGAGTTCTGTTCATGGCGCCTGAAGTCGCAGAAGAAAACCAATCAGCACGGGCACAAGACGATTTGCGCGGTTTCGCCATGAATGAAGTGCCTGCGCCGCCGGAACTTCCCGAAGGATTCGTGGAGTTCTACTCTCCGCTCCACTCCCGCTTCACTCCATGGCAGCAAGAACTTATCGAAAAGCGCAAGCAGGTTTTGCAGGCAGCGCATGCCGGCAAACTGCCTACCTACTTGCCGCCTTCACCCGCTACGACTACGGAGTGGAAGATCGACCTGCCCGATTGGGCCAAAGACCAGCGCAACCAGATGACCGGCCCGGCGGACGACGCCGAGCTTTGTGTGAAAATGCTCAACTCCGGCGCTCCGGGCGTGATGCTCGACCTCGAAGATTCCATGGCCAACACATGGGAGCATCTGCAGCTGGGCATTAAGAATGTGCACGCCGCGTTGCGCGGCAAGCTGACTTACTTCGACAAAAAGAAGAACCTCGAAGTCGGCATCAAAGATAGCCCGACCGTCACTTTCACGCGTGCACGTGGATTGCATCTCTCGCAGATCGGCGGCTTTGGCCAAGGACATGAAGTCACTTCCGCATCGCTCTATGACGTTTGCCGCGTGGCTTATGAGCTTGAGGCAAAGGACCTCAAACACCCGCTGTGTTTCTACATTCCGAAATCTGAGTCCGCTGAAGAGGCCCTCTGGTGGAATGACCTGTTCAAGCGCATCGCGCAGGCCAAGAAATGGGAGCCGGACTACATCAAGTGCATGGCTTTGGTGGAAGCGCATCCACTGGCATTCCAGATAGAAGAATTCCTCTACAACCTGCGCGACCACATCATTGGGCTGAACTTGGGACGCTGGGATTACATGGCCAGCCTCATCCACTTCAATTTTGAAGATCCGAATTGGGTGCTGCCCGACCGCAACACCATTCCGCACGATGTGAAGTTCTTCCAGAACCTGCGCGAGCTGATTCCTGCGGTCTGCCATCGTCGCGGCGCCCTGGCCATCGGCGGTATGACGGCGCTGTATCCCAGCCGCGAAGATGCTGAACTCAACGCGCGCGCACTCGATGTTCTGGCAAAAGACAAAAAGAACGAAGCCAATTGCGGCATGGATGGCGCATGGACTGGCCATCCTGATCAGAACACTATCGCCGTAGAGCAGTTCCCAGTGCCGAACCAGTTAGGCACACCGAGTGGCGCATCTGAGCGCGCAGAGGCCCGCCAACCGGACCTGCGTCCCGTGCCTTCCAATATAGGTAAGAGAACTGCTGATGGTACACGTGCCGCGATACGGACGGTGATCCGGTATCGCAACGGCGTTTTGAACGGCAAAGGCGCAAGCCTGCTTGATGGCTACATGGAAGATCTGGCCACTGACCGCATTTACCGGCTGATGATCGCGCAGCGCATCCGGCACAGCGACAAGGTGGAGATCAAGTGCGAGCAGCACAACAAATGCCCGAAGCACACGCCAGAGTTCATCAGCAAGTTGTTTGATGAAGAGCTAGAAAAGATCTTGAAGTCGCCAGGTAAGGATGCAGGCACGCCGGAGACATTCACCCGCGCGCGCCACATCAGTGAAGCAATGATCAGGAACCACGAGTTCGACCCAATCTAATTTTTTAGGAACCTACGAACCCATGTCTCTCGGAAACGGCAACGGCAACGGTAGTCACAACGGAAATGGCAACGGCAAGATCACAAACATTGAATCTCACCGTAACGGCCACAGCAACGGTAACGGCCAAAGCAACGGAAATGGCAATGGGAATCACGTTCATCCTGAACGCGAACTGATCTCTTCGCCGCTGCTGCCGGAAGGTTTCAAGGTCCCGGCCACGCGCAATATTCATCCCAGCATTCGCATGCGCGATCTTCTGCGCACAGAACCGTTTCTTTTCGGGCCTGGCGTTTATGACCCCATGACCGCGCAACTCGTCATGTATTACGGCTTCAAGGCCATTTACTTCAGCGGATACTCATTCGCGATGGGCCACGTCGGAAGCACGGACATGGACCTCTACACCTCGACTGAGATCTCAGAAGCGGCTCGCCGCACCGTTTCCGCGCTTCGCAAATTCCAACTCACGCAGGCTGTGGGCGACCCGGAAAAAGGCATAGCGCCGAAGCACCTCGACATTCCGCCCGTCATCGTTGACATGGACGGCGGCTACGGCAACATCTTCAACGTACAGCGGACAACCGAACTCTATGTGCAGGCCGGCGTTGCCGCTGCCCACATTGAAGACCAAGTCCTGCCCAAGCGTTGTGGGCACATCGGCGGCAAAGCGCTCATCCCCGTGAACGAGATGGTGGGCAAGCTCCGCATGGCGCGCGCCGTGGCAGACGATTGCGGCAATCCTGACTTCGTCCTGATTGCGCGTACTGACGGTGTTTCCGCAGTGGACGCGCCGGAATCAAAGCGCGGCATCGAACTCGCCATCGAACGCGGATTGCACTACATGGAAACAGGCATTCCGGACCTGCTGTGGTGCGAATTTCCCACCTCAGACCGCGGGCCGGTGGAGCAGTTCAGCTACGAGATCCGCAAGCGCTTCCCGCAGGCGAATTTCGCGTTCAACTATTCCAGCAGCTTCAAGTGGTTCAATGATGCGAACCCCATGAAGTTCACTGACCTTGCAGATCTCGGCGTGAAGTTCCTGTTCATCACCTTGGGCGCACAACATGCGACAGCCCACGGACTCAGTGTGCTGCTGCAGGAGATGTCACAGTTGCAAGAGCAAGGCTACATCGCGCTGCAGAAGAAGGAATTCGAAAAGGGCGCGGACTTCCCGTCGAAGAGTCATCACTTCTTCTCGGGCGTGCCCTATCATCACGTAGTTGGCAAGCAGTTTGACGCAGCGCGCTTGGGGAAAGAGTTCTGCGAAGAGCTGGCAGACGATAAAGTAGTCTAGTTTTACTCGCGTGAAGCGGGCGCGGCCTTCAGGTCGCGCCTTTTTCTTTGTCCACTTTGCAGACCTTAGAAAGGCCAACCTCGACGACGCACCCTCATCCAACTAAGTACACCAACAATCCATGCAGAAAGTGAGAACGAGCATGTTGAGATTCACAAACTCATTTGCCAGCTACTCTGTGAATGACATTGATGCAGCCAAGCAGTTTTATCAGGAGACGCTCGGGCTGAGCGTGACGCAAAAGACCGAGGGTCTGGAGGTCGAAATGCCCGGCGGGGGCAAGGCCTTCCTTTATCGCAAGCCGAATCACACACCGGCCACATTCACGGTCCTGAATTTCAAAGTAAATGACGTCAATCAAGCCGTTGATGACTTAAACAAGCAAGGTGTCGAGATGGAACACTATGACGGCCAGTTGCAGACCGACCAACGCGGCATTTTTCATCCTAAAGGCCCGCACGATGGACCGACCATTGCATGGTTCAAAGATCCGTCAGGGAATATTTTGTCAGTAGTCGAGCAGAAGGCGGCTTAAAAACTAAAAGGCATAACCCGTCACGAAGACACGAAGGCACAAAGAAAATCAGTTTAGTTTTCTTTGTGCCTTTGAACCTTTGCGGTGGGTTTTGCTTTTTGATTACGCAAAAGGGTTAAAATCCTTCCGCTATGGCAAATGACAAAACTTCACGCCGCGATTTCTTGTCCACTTCACTCGCAGTCGGCGCCGCAATTGCGATCGCCCCGGGCGCAGCCGCCGAACAATCTGCCGCACCCATCAAACCCTTCGACCTCGAGGAAATCACCGTCTCTGACATTGCCGCTGGTCTGAAGTCCGGCAAGTTCACCGCGCGGGCGCTAACGCAGAAATATCTTGACCGCATCTCCGACCTCGACAAGCGCACCATCAACGCTGTGATCGAGACCAACCCCGACGCGCTATCCATCGCCGATTCGCTCGACCAGGAATACAAAGCCAAAGGCGCGCGCGGCCCACTGCATGGCGTGCCTGTGCTGATCAAAGACAACATAGATACAGCCGACAAGATGATGACCACCGCCGGTTCGCTGGCGCTGGTGGGAAACATTGCCAAGCAGGATTCCGGCGTTGCAGCGAAACTGCGCGCGGCGGGCGCGGTGATCATTGGCAAAACAAATCTTTCCGAGTGGGCTAACATCCGCTCCAGCCATTCCAGTAGCGGATGGTCCGGCCGCGGCGGCCAGACGCACAATCCCTACGCGCTGGATCGCAATCCTTGCGGCTCCAGTTCCGGCACAGGCGCCGCCATCAGCGGAAATTTTGCTGCGGTGGGAATCGGTACTGAGACCGACGGCTCTGTTGTTTGTCCATCGTCTGCAAGTGGTCTGGTCGGCATTAAGCCGACTGTCGGCGCGGTCAGCCGCGCGGGCATTATCCCTATCTCGCACTCGCAAGACACTGCCGGCCCCATGTGCCGCACCGTGACAGACGCAGCGATCCTGCTCGGCGCGATCGTCGGCGAAGACCCGCGCGATGCTGCGACCAAAGGCGGCAAGACCCAAAGGGACTACTTCCAATACCTCGACCGCAACGGGCTCAGAGGTGCGCGCATCGGTGTGCTGCGCAAACTCTTCGGCTTCAGCGAAGCTGTGGACGACATCATGGCCACCGCCATCGACGCCATGAAACACGAAGGCGCGCAGATCGTTGATCCGGTAGAGATCGAGTCTCTCGGCAAAATGGATGACTTTGAGACGGAAGTATTGCTGACGGAGCTCAAGGCCGACTTGAACAAGTATCTGGCAGATTGTCCGCCGGCCGTGAAGCTGCGCACCCTGGAGGACATAATCAAGTTCAACGAGCAGAACAAAGACCGCGAGATGAAATATTTTGGCCAGGACATGTTCACCAAAGCCCAAGCCAAAGGCGACCTAAATTCGAAACCATACACTGAGGCACTGGCGCAGAACCACAAGCTTGCGCGCGAGCAAGGCATTGACGCCTGCATGGACAAATACAAGCTCGACGCCGTCATCGCGCCCACCGGCGGCCCCGCCTGGGTCACCGATCTCGTGAACGGAGACCACTTCGGCGGCGGCAGCTCGCAACTTCCCGCAGTGGCCGGTTATCCCAACATCAACGTGACCGCAGGTTATACATTCGGATTGCCGGTCGGGCTGTCATTCTTCGGGCGGGCGTGGAGTGAGCCCAAACTGATCAGCATCTGTTATGCGTTTGAGCAGGCGACGAAACACAGGAGGGCGCCGGGTTTCGCGGCGACGGTGCAGTTGTAGATTGCTTCATTTCGAAGTCAATCTGAATGAATCCATGATCTTCACATACTCCCGGAGGAGTGGATGGTCTTTCTGGCGCTTCGCTGCCAATATGTA
>JAICLA010000043.1 GCA_025927695.1 Terriglobales bacterium
AGTAGCGTGACTGCAGAAAGAAGGGTGATGGCAAGACCGAACGTGGACGATTTTATCGGCGAAAACATTGGTTTGTAGAATACACGGAACCCGCGGTAGATGGCGGATTCCGTCGCCTATCGCAGTAGTTCCGGAGTGGTGGCGCCGGGGACGTGGGACTCCGTAGGCTGAGTACCCGGTTTCCGCCCAAATTTCCCCTTTTCCCCCATCTTTCCGGTAAAATGTGAGCTGCGTTAAGGTTAGAAACGGTCGTGAAGCGGTTCTGCAAAAAGCTTTGCCTGCCTCTGCTGTCCTCCGATTTAGAACCAACGTAATACAAAAGCAAAGGAAGACTGCTACATCATGGAACAAGGAACAGTAAAGTGGTTCAATGACGCTAAGGGCTTTGGTTTCATCAGCCGTGAGAATGGCGAAGACGTTTTCGTGCATTTCTCCGCGATCCAGAGCAACGGTTTCCGTAGCCTGAAAGAAGGCCAGGCCGTGCAATTCAACGTTGTCAAAGGACCCAAAGGCTGGCAGGCCGAGAACGTACAACCGCTGTAAAGCGCTGCGCGTTTCAACCGTACAGATCGTTCTTCAGCAACAAAGAGGGCGGCGTAAAAACCGCCCTTGATTTTTGTGTGGACCTCAAACCGTGCCGCGCCTCCAGCGCGCAGAGTCAAAGTCCAAAGCAAGGTCCCTCGACTTCGCGCTTACGCGCTCCGCTCGGGATGACAATCTCATAAGGAATAAATATTTTGAATAGCAACATCCGTAATATCGCCATCATTGCCCACGTTGATCACGGCAAGACCACGCTGGTCGACGCCATGCTTCGCCAGAGCGGCACCTTCCGCGCCAATGAACACACTGAAGACCGCGTTATGGACTCCAATGACCTGGAGCGCGAGCGTGGCATCACCATCCTGGCCAAGAATACAGCCGTTTTTTATCACGACATCAAGATCAACATCGTGGACACGCCCGGCCACAGCGACTTCGGCGGAGAAGTAGAACGCGCACTCAAGATGGTGGACGGCGTGATGCTGCTGGTGGACGCCAGCGAAGGCCCGCTGCCGCAGACGCGTTACGTGCTGGCCAAGGCGCTGGAGCAGAACCTGCCGCCCATCCTGGTGATCAACAAGATCGACCGCCCGGACGCGCGCGCGCAAGAGGTACTGAATGAGGTTTATGACCTGTTCATTGACCTTGACGCGAAAGAAGATCAACTCAACTTCCCTGTTCTGTACACGAATGCGAAGCTGGGCACTTCCACGGCTGATCCGAAGGTCGCTGGTGAGAACTTGCAGCCGCTGTTTGACGCGATCCTGAAGACCACGCCGCCGCCCAAGGGCACGGCGGATGGCCCCCTGCAGATCCTGGTCGCCAACCTTGATTACAGTGACTACCTGGGACGTCTCGCCATTGCGCGCGTATTCAATGGCACGCTGAAGCAGGCGGATGAGGCCTCAATCGCCAAACTCGATGGCACTTTCCAGAAGACGAAGATCACGAAGCTCTATTCCTTCAATGGCCTCAAGCGCATTGATATTGACCAGACCGAACTAGGCGACATCATCGCTGTAGCGGGCGTCGAAGGCATCACTATCGGCGAGACCATCACTACTGTCGAGAATCCCACCCCCCTGCCGAAGATCACCATCGACGAGCCGACCATCGCCATGCAGTTCACCATCAACACATCTCCGCTCGCCGGACGGGAAGGTCAGTATGTTACTTCTCGTAATCTGCGCGACCGGCTGGACAAAGAGCTGCTGACCAACGTTTCCCTCCGCGTAGAACCAAGCGGGACGGACACGTTCCGTGTGGCCGGACGCGGCGAATTGCAACTCTCCATCCTCATCGAAATGATGCGCCGCGAAGGCTATGAACTTATGGTGGGCAAGCCGGAGATCGTGACCAAGACCGTGAACGGAAAACTGATGGAACCGGTCGAGTTGCTGACCATCGATATCCCTGAGACCTTTGTCGGCGTAGTGATTGAAAAGCTAGGCCAGCGAAAAGCGCAGATGAGCAAGATGCACAACCACGGCTATGGTCGCGTGCGCATGGAATTCAAATGTCCCAGTCGCGGGCTGATCGGCCTGCGCAGTGAACTGCTTACTGACACGCGCGGAACCATCGTGATGAATTCCTTGTTTGACGGCTACACACCATGGCTGGGCGAGATCCCGCACCGCCTGACCGGAGCGATGGTCTCAGACCGCGTGGGCGTGACCACTTCCTACGCGTTGTGGAACCTGCAGGAACGAGGCGAGCTTTTTGTTGGCCCGGGCACTGAGGTCTATGAGGGCATGATCATCGGCGAGAATGCCCGTGAAGTGGATCTCGATGTGAACATTGTCCGTGAAAAGAAGCAGACGAACATGCGCTCGTCCGGCGCGGACGAAGCGATCCGGCTAGTGCCACATAAGGCGCTCAACCTAGAGCAGGCCATTGAATTCATCGCAGACGATGAGTTCGTGGAAGTCACGCCGAAGAACTTGCGCTTGCGCAAGAAGATCTTGCAGGCGAATCGCAGACCGAAGAAGGGCGTGCCGGAGAAGGTGGCGGCGGAGTAACGTAATAACCCACCTGCGATAAACGCGGGTTGGGCCACCAACCCTTGAGTTGCCGCGAGCTCTTACAGTGCGTTCCGATGGGATCGCGGCTACTTCCAAGGGCCACGCACTAGCTTCGCTGCGCACCCCGTGTCCAGACTCTCCGCAGAACCTTTACGGATAAAGTCACTTTCGATCCGCAACACGCATTCATCTTCGCCCGGCTGTCCCGCAAGGAGGTGAGTGCCGTGTGCCACCTCCACGACTTTGGCATTGGGGAATGGCGCCGCCATGCGGCGCGCGAGCGCCGGCGAAGTGATCACATCCAGGCTACCGACCATGAACAGGATGGGGATTTTCGAACCGGTCAGCGAGTCCCAGCCGTTCGGCAGATGCGCTGCCGGCCAACCGGCGCAAGCGGCTTTTTGTTGGTCAATGCGATAGTTGCCAAGCAACGTATTTTTTGTACGTTCGTGCTCTCGCGCAGGGTTGATGTACGGCAAGTCTTCCGCGCACACATATGACATCCACATGCCGAATGGGAACCCGGCATCGGCTATGCGGTGGTGCGCAGAAACCGAGACCAGTGGCTTCCAATCGCCGCTTGCCGCCGCATGCAACATGCTGGGTATCGTGTTCGCCTCCGGGATGAAATAAAGCAGGTCTCTGATCGTTTCAGCAAATCGGCCCCGGGAAAACTGTATCGTGGTCTCTTGTTTGGTGTACGGATCGGGGATCTTCACCGGCACCGGCCCATGAGCGAAGGCGGCCAGCGCTTGCTGATAATCCTGTTGGAGTTTTGGAAAGTGCACGGAGCAGTCCCTATCCTCGGCACAATCTGAAAAAGTGCCGCGCAAGACCTCGTCCTCACGCTCTGCCAATCCCGCCGGCATGTGTTGGTCCGGACTGAATGGCGCTTCTAGAACCGCCGAGCGGAGATGCTGCGGATAGCGTTCCGCGTATAGGATGGCTTCACGCGTGCCGTGCGAAAGGCTCCATAGGTTTATCTTGTCAAACCCGAGGGCCGCGCGAACTGCATCGAGATCTGCGATTGCGTTTAGCGAATGGTATTGATCCAGCGCGGCATGTGACTGCACCGCCGGCAAGCACGTCCGAGCTGTGGTGACTAGATCATCGAAATCATCTTGCAATTTCCGCGACTTTGGTTCCGGACACACCAGGCCATTCGACTGGCCCACGCCTCGCTCCTCAACCGCGACTATTTCACGGTCCCCGGCCAGCTGTCTGTATAGGCCAAGCAGTTCGCTTTCTGACAGGTGCTCGACGGTAGAGATTCCTGGTCCGCCTTCAATAAGAAAGATGGGGTCCGGCTGCCGGGTCGCCGTAGTGGGCGGAACCGCAAACACCCGCAAACTGATACTCCGGCGTTCGGGATGGGCGCGATCTTCAGGAACGGAAAAACTGCCACAAAGGCCGGATACTTTCTTGATAGTGCATTTCTCTAATCTCAAAGCCTGAGCCGAGGCTGACCCATTGCACAACAGAATAAATGTGGCGAAAACTACGAATACGCGCGAAGGAAATACTCGAAAGGAGTTCATAGTCCTCCTGTGTCGAAAGGTGTAACGCGGATCCGGCCTGCGTTTACCCTCGATTCGAGGTACATCCTAGCAGCAACCACCCCTTCTTTGACGGGCACAACGAGGCTCCTGGCACCCCTAGGTGTTATCTCCAATCCGGTCAAATGTGTTACTTTATCGCCAACATTTGAGGGCTTTTCCGGTCGTCACCCGCTACAATAGGGGCGAGGCTGCGCATTTGATTGCGGCCTGCCTCCCTATTCCATTTAGAATGCAGGCGGTTCTTTAGACCTGTGCCCGGTCACAGGTATCAGGTAAGTAGTCCCGTTTCGGAGTCGAGTCTCGTATGGCGCTGGGGTTTGGATTCAACAAAGTAAAGGTGATGGCCGCTGCGGAGAAGTATGTCCAGCAGGGCAAGTTGCAGAACGCCGTCGCGGAATACGAGAAGGTTGTAAAGGAAGACCCGAACGATCTCACCGTACTGAACACCATCGGCGACCTGCAGTCCCGCCTTGGTCAAAACCACAAGGCAGTTGACGCCTTTAAGAAGGTCGGCGAGGCCTATGCCAAGAACGGTTTCACCGTTAAGGCCATCGCCATGTACAAGAAGCTCACCAAACTGTCACCTGACGTGACGGAGAACCTTCTGCGCCTGGCTGAGCTGTACACCATTCAAGGACTCTACAACGACGCGCGCGGACAGTACGTGCACGTCGCCGACGCTTACCTCAAGTCTGGCAATAACGACGAAGCCGCCAACGTCTTCCAGAAGATCCTTGAGCTTGACCCCGATAACGCGGCCATGCAGACCAAGCTGGCGGATCTGTACATCAAGCTGGGCAAGAAATCCGAAGCGCGCAACATCTACTTCACCGCAGCTCAGTCGCTGTACGCGAAACAGTCAATGGACGCTGCCGCGGAAGCGCTCGAGCAAGTGCTGGTGCTCGATCCCAAGAACGTTGATGCGCTACTTCTGCGTGGCACGATTGCCGCGGAAGCTGGCGACGGCGCCGCAGCCATGCAGTATTTGGGACAGATACCGGATCCAGATGCGAACCCTGACGCCTTGCGTGGATTGTTGCGCGCACAGTTGTTGCAGAAGAATTTCGAAGAGGCCAAGACCACAGTCTCGAAGCTGGCCACCGCGCACAAAGACGCTATCGGCGCGAGTTGGTATGCGGAAACGCTCGTCAACGCCGGTGATTTTGACAATGCCATGCAGGTCTATGACGAGTATGGCGAACAGGTGATCGCAGCCAACAAGTCAGGCGCGGTCAAATTTCTGAATACCGCTCTCTCCAAAGTAAAAGAGAGCCCAGCCGCGCTGGAAATCATTCGCAAACTATTCAAGAAGGCTGGCGACACAACCCACGAGGCTGAGATCCTCGAACTCTTGGGGCACGCCTACGCGCATGACAATCAGCTGCAGAAGGCGAAAGAGATTTACAAGCAACTGACTGAAAGCGAGCCGGACAATCCGCTGCACGAGCAAAACTACAAACAGATCGTGCAGAAGCTGGGTGAAGATGTAGCCGCGGCTCCGCTTAGCGCGGAACAAGGCGCGCAGGCACTGATGATCGAGGAGATGGACCATAAAGCTCCGGTCATCGTGCAGAGTTACGCTGCCGATATTGAAGCTGCCGTGCAGTCTGCTATCGCAGACTCGGAACTCTTTGATTCGTACAATCTGCCTGCGAAGGCTGTAGCGCCGCTGGAAAAAGGATTGGAGAAAGCGCCGCGCGACTTCCAGATCAATCAACGCCTCGCCAATCTGTACCCGAAGATGAACCGCTTCGCTGACGCGGCGAAAAGTTGCCGGATACTTTCCGAACTGTACACCGCGGAAAAGAACGTGACTGAAGCGAAGAAATATTCTGAGCTTTCACAAAAATATTTGGCGTTAGCACCGGAATTGCCGCCGACGCAAGCTTCGCCTACTTCGGCTGTAGAAGCACCTGCTGTAGAAGCGCCTGCTGTCGCAGAATTTTCAATGGAGGCGCCGGCGCCTGCTGAAGCATCCGTAGAGATGATCAACATGGCGACTCCGGCGCCGGTGGAACCGCCTCCGGCAGAGCGCAGTGGCTCGCATGATTTTGATATGGACCAGTGGGAGAGCATGCTCTCAGTGGATTCCGCGACTGCGGCGTCTCCCGCCGCGCCGCAAGAAGCACCGATATCGATGGAGGTTGCACCCGCCATCGAAATGCCGGTAGAAGCGATGCCCATCGAGATGGCGGTAGAAGCGCCCGCTGCTCCGGAGCCGGCAGCATTCGATCTGATTCCAGCCGCAGCGGAGCCGCCCGCGGTACAAGAGTTCTCATTAGAATCGGCGGCGCCCGCGATCGAAGAAGCGCCCGCCGCTATTGAACCGGAGCCGGAGTCTGCACCGCCGCCGCCTCCTGAGCCTAAGGCACCGCCAGCTGCGGCAGCTTCAGCTGCTCCCAAGCCTGCACCGACACCTGCACCTGCGGAAGAAGACGATCTGCTCGGGGATCTGGTTTCCGGCCTGGAAGATTCGCTCGGCGATGATTTCAGTTTTGGCGGCAAGCCTGCAACTGCACCGCCTAAGACCGTTGCACCGCCTCCACCTCCGCCGCAAGCGGCTCCGGTTGCGACTGCATCCGCCGCACCGGCGCAAGAAGCCGAGCCGGAAGAGATTGCCGTTCCCGCACAGGTTGCGCCTGAATCAGTCCCCGCGGGCTTCAGTTCCATGTCGCACGATCTGCCGACGGAGAAACCAGCGATCGAGAAACACGAAGCCACGTCTGCGCTTTCTGACATGTTCTCTGAGTTCAAAGAGGATGCGGAAGAGTCTGCCGGCGAAGCCGAAGATCCTGACACGCACTACAACCTCGGCATCGCGTTCAAGGAAATGGGACTGCTCGACGAAGCTATCGGCGAATTACAGAAGGTCTGCCACGCTATTGAGAAGGGCCATGCATTCGAGCAATCCATGCAAGCCTATACGTGGCTGGCGCAATGCCTGGTGGACAAGGGTGTGCCGCAAGCCGCTGTGCGCTGGTATGAGAAGGCCTTGAAGGTGAACGGAATAAACGAAGATAGCCGCCTGGCCGTCTATTACGACTTGGGCAACGCCTATGAAGCGGCCGGCAACCAGAAGAAGGCGTATGAGACCTTCATGGAAGTCTATTCTTCTAACATCGACTATCGCGACGTAGCCGACCGCATCAAGACGCTGAAAGCCTGACCCTCAAGTGATCAGAATCGAGCGTGCGTGAGCACCGAATCACCTATTTTGAATTCACCTCCGCCGAACCCGCCTGTTGCTACGCCTGCAGCAGAAAAACCTTCACGCTCAGAGATTTGGCTGAAGCGACTGAAAGTGGCTATCACGGTCATCTTCTTCATCGAACTGGGCATGGTGCTGGTCGTGATCCCTTGGACCTTCGTCTGGGATGACAACAAGCTGCTCCTGATGCATCCGCAGTGGCGCTCGTTCGTAGTGAATGGATTCACCCGCGGCGTTGTCACCGGCCTCGGATTGATCAACGTGTGGATCGGGATCTGGGAAGCCGTGCATTACACGGAAAAAGATCACAACTAAGTTCGATGAACGGCCTTCACACAGTCTTTGAAGCCAAATGGTCTGATCTGCCTTGGATCATGATGTTGATCGGCCCTGCGATTCTCGTGCTTGCTTACGTGGTCGCACGCCATTCCCCGAAGCCGCACTCAAAAGCCGTAGCCGGATTAGCGCTAATCATCGGCACATTCTGGACCATCTTCATGGGCATGCTGTTCTTTCAGTCGGCGAAAGTGGTAAAGGATTTTCGCTCGGGAGCCGCGCAGACGCTCGAAGGCGACGTCACAGACTTTAGGCCTATGCCTGCTACCGGGCATGCAACCGAACAATTCACACTCAATAGCGTTCGCTTCGCGTATTCGAACCTCGAATTCCACGGGCCATGCTTCGATCGCACGGTCACCGTCGGTGGGCCGATCAAGAACGGACTCCACGTGCGACTCAGCCGCGTAGGTAATTGCATAGTGAAACTAGAAGTCGCGGATGCATCCAAGTAGCGTATCCTTGTAGCTCTTTCTTTTTGAAACGATGAAGAATCCGCCGAAGCCTCCTAAACAACCTCAGCCGCTGTCTCCAAAACCGCTTCCCGAAGAGCATTTAAAAGACAAGCAAGCACCCAAGCCTTTCCGCTCGCCGCTGGCGTATCTGAATCCGCAATTCATAAACGGGCCAGACGGCCGCACGCTGCGCATTCTGGCCGAGTATTGGGAGCCTTTAGGCCGCTTCCGCAAAGAGCGGGTGCAAGATACCGTGGTCTTCTTTGGCTCGGCACGATTCGCCAGCCTCTCGAGTGCCAAGCAACAACTCGCTCTTCTGGAAAAGCCCGGCTCAGCAAAACTGGCGCCGCCGGAAGAGCAGCCAGACGGCAAAGGCGTCTTTTCCGTGACGGACGAGGAAGTGGAAGCCATCACCGGCGTTGATTCCCGCGGCGAACTTTCACTCAAGGTGAAACGCGCACACGCAGCGATCGAGATGGCACGCTATTACGAAGACGCGCGGAAACTGGCGCACATGCTCACTAAGTGGTCCATGAGCATCCAGTCAAAACGTAAGCGTTTCGTTGTGACTAGCGGCGGAGGACCCGGCATCATGGAAGCCGCCAACCTTGGCGCATACGAAGCCGGCGGCAAGACGATCGGCCTCAACATCCGCCTGCCGTTCGAGCAGATGCCGAACCCGTACATCTCGCCGGAACTCAACTTTGAGTTCCACTACTTCTTCATGCGCAAATACTGGTTCGCGTATCTGGCGAAAGCTCTGGTGGTTTTCCCCGGCGGATTTGGCACGATGGACGAACTCTTCGAACTGCTCACCCTCGCGCAGACCGGCAAGCTGGCGAAGAAGATCATCGTGATCATTTACGGGAAAGAATATTGGAACCGCATCATCAACCTGCAAGCGTTGGCCGATTGGGGCGCGATATCGCCCAAAGATCTTGATCTGTTCCAATTCGTTGATACGCCGGAAGAAGGCTTCGAAGCGCTGAAGTCCGGCCTGATCAAATATCACCTCGAACCGGCGCAAGCGCAAAAGCGCAATAAAGACGAAGGCCCGGAGATCGCTAAGACTCTGCCGTAAATAAAAAAAACGGAAGGGCCCCACGCCCTTCCGCTTCCCCAAGAGTCACTACTGTTACAGCACTGCTATTGCGACAACCTCGTACCGCCCTTGCGGATATAAATGCCGCCGTTGAAATTCTTGAACTGGATCTCAGGCCCGCCGCCATTGATGGTGCCACGCACGGTCTTGTCCATCTTCACGCGATAGCGTCCGCCTTCGCTGTTCTTCTCTTCTACCATTGGCTTCATGTTCTGCGAGGACATCACGACATCGAAGTCACTGAAAACATCGCCGCGGTCTGATGAAAAGCTCACGTTAGCTTTGAGGTCCGCGGGGAAGGTCACGTCGATGTCGCCATTCAGCGAGCTGAAGGCCATTGGCTTGCCGTTCACGCGGTTCATCGTGACCAGCACCTTGCCATTGAGTGCATGTGCCACCACGCTGCCTCCGACATTAGTGAGCGTGACATTGCCGTTCACGTCGTTCACGTCAATCTCGCCATCCACGCCGGTCACCTTGATGTCACCATCGTTGACCGTGCTGAGGATAAGGTTGGCATGCGCCGGCACGCTGATGGTCACGTCGATCGCGCGCATGTGAGAAGCGGTGCTGATGCGCACCACGTTACTCTCTTCATCGATCTCAAGGCCCGTGCTGCCGATGGAGAGCCTTTTCATGCCGGGACCGACTTCGCTGTCACGATCGCGATGGCGACGCCCCTCCTCCTCATTTCGTGCCTTCGCTTCCACGATGACGTCTTTTCCGTCATACGCTTTCACAAAGATGCTGCCCGAGACCTGCCCCAGCTTGATGGTCGCCGGGCGCGCCGGATCATCCAGCGGAACTGGGACCTTGTCTTGCGCCTGTGCTGTCATGCCCAAGGTGCCTAGGAACACGACCGTTGTTGCTACTGCTGTTATGAATGTTTTCATGTATGAATTCCGTTTCATGTATTTGCTTCTTTCTTCTTTCAACAATGATTACTGCGTTTTGCTGCAAGTGTTACAGAGTTGCACAAGTTCCGGAGTTACGCCTGGCGTTGCAAAATGCGGATTGCACCATTCAGGTTCTCGATCGAGATCTGCGGCCCGCCATTGCCCACGCGTCCGCCGGTGTAACGATCAGCACGATAGACAAAATGCCCCTTGTTGCGTTCTTCAGTAGCCTGCCGCGGCGGCAGTGATGACAACTCATAGTCGCTGTAAATGCCGCCGTTCATGTTCTTGAAGCGGAAGTCCGCAGAAAGGTTCTGCGCGAACTTCAATACCACTTCGCCATTGATCGAACCGAACGCAGAGTCCGTCTTGGGGTTTTGCCGAAAACTCACATTCACGTGCCCGTTCACGGTCTTCACTTTGCCCGAGCCGGCAACGTCTGTCATATCAATGCTGCCGTTCACGTTGTGCACCATGTAATCGCCGGTCACGCCTTTCACCGTGATATTGCCGTCATTGACCGTGCCTAGCCGCACCTCGGTGTTTTGCGGCACTTCTAACTTGAAATCCATCTTCACTATGTAGCCGGCGTGTTCGCGCGACCCCCAGCCATCGTCGTTATTGCAATTGCATCGAAAGGGCCCATTCACATAAAACTTCAGAAGCCCATCTTCGTTCGTCACATCCAGCGAGACTTCTTTCTTGGCGCGCACCAGGCGGTCTTGCGTCTCGGCGCGATAGGTCTCAGTCACGACCAACTGCACTTGGTCGCCGCTGGTCCCAACCACATCGATGTTGCCGAAGATGTTGTCCACCTCGATGCTCTTCTTCGCGCCGCTAAGCGGATACGAATTCTTCACTGTCTGCACTTCTTTGACCGGATACTGATAGTCCCAGTCATGATCGGTCGCCGTTGCCAGCGGCGACAGGATGCTCAACACAGCGGCTGCGGCCGCGCACACTAGATAATTTGTTTTACGCATACGCTTATCCTCGAGTCAGTTTGTTGATGCCCCACTCCGCACGCTGCTTGACTGTGGGATTCAAGTCCGGAGTCTCCTGGAACTTCTTGATCTGGTCGACTGCATCACGTTCATGCATGTCCACCAATGTGTCGATCAATGCGATCTGCACCATGGGCGATTGCTTGCTCTGCAGCGCATCTACAATTCCCTTGCGGACCTTCGGTTCGTCGTTATAGCGGCGCAGTGAATCGAGCGCTGCCAGACGGACGTCAACGCTAGTGTCATAGCGCAACGTGTGCAGCAACGCTGAAACGATCTCAGGATCAGCCTGCTTCACGTCCATGCTGTAGCTCACGCCCTGCAACCGCGAGCTGGCCGATTGCTGCTGCAACATGGAGAGCACCACGAGCTGCTTCGTGGTGGAAAGCTCCTGGCGCATGGCTGCGATCTGCTCGGCTTCTGCATTAGGTTCAGCCTTCGGTGCCATCATCGAGCGGCCCACCAGGATGCCGACGAACAACATGGCCGCAGCCAATCCGAACTGCATGGCCGGCATGCGGAACCAATCGAAGAATCCGCTCGGCGCAGCCACGCGCCGCTGTTCTTTCAATTTGTCATGCTCCCAACGGCCTTCTTCGTAGGCATTGAGCATGGCGTCAAAGCGCGCACGCATCGATGGCGAAGGCTCAACGTCCGGGAGCGTCACCAGCTTGCTCCAAAGCGCGTAGCTCTCACGACACTCAGCGCAATCCGCCATGTGCTTCTCTACCGTTGCACGGAAGCGCGGGTCGGTCGGATCTTGCAGGTAGTCCGGCAGTAACTCTTCAAATTCATTGCACGTCATAATCATTACCTCTTGCATTGTCACGAGGAGGCCGCGAAGCCTCCAACTGCTGATACGCTTCGCGCAGGTCCTTCAATGCGCGAAACACTTTTACTTTCACCGCGTTTGGCTGGCATCCCAGCATCTTTGCGATCTCTTCATACTTCAATTCCTGGAACCGGCTGAGCACTAATATCTCGCGCTTCTCTTCCGGCAACATCATTAGCGCTTTATGAAGCAGCGCAGTCTCTTGCGTCTGCTGCGCTCGGTCGGCGGGCATCACTACAGGCAGCAGCGAATCTTCTATCTCCACCTGCGGCCTCTGTTTCCGCATGTTGTCTACGCGTGCATTGCGCGCGATCTGATACATCCACGTCTTGAATGATGTGCCCGGCTTGTAGGTTTGCCGGTATTTCAAAATGCGGAAGAAGACGTCTTGTACCAGGTCTTCACTCAGCGCGCGATTGCCCGTGAGCTTGCAATAAAAATTGAACAGCGGCGACTGATAGCGGCTGAACAGCACGCCGAGCATCTCGCCCGTGCCGTTGCGCACATGAAACATCAGCTCTTCGTCTGCCAGCGTATTCGTCATTTGGATCGCGTGGGTCTTCCCCGTTCAATGATGATTACCGAAAAGACGAGGAAAGGTTACACCAGAATAGATACCCAGAAATCGCTTATTATCAGCGGATTACGGGCAGTTCGTTGCGTGCCGGGGCGCGTTTGGGAGCGCGAGGCGGTGGCGTAAGCGCGCGTTCCACCCGATTGCGACCATTGTGTTTGGCGCGGTACAGAGCTTTGTCGGCCGCTTCGACTACATCTTCCGGCTGCGACCGATCGTCTGCTTCCGCGATTCCAATACTCACCGTGACAGATGTGACCACTGCGCGCTGATGCATCGCCCGCTTCGGACGCTCGCGCCGGTCAGGCCGCTTGCGCTGACTGCGCGCCGGACCTCGCGCAATGAATCCGTCTTCCTCAATGTTGAGGCGCACGTCTTCCGCGTGGTCAAATGCATTGTCTAGGTCGCTTTCAGCGAACACGATCGCGAATTCTTCTCCGCCGCAGCGGAACGCTCTGCCTCCGCCGCCGACATGCGCCAGTTGCGCCGCTACTTTGCGCAGTACTTGATCTCCGGTCTCGTGACCGAATGTGTCGTTGAATTTCTTGAAGTGATCTACGTCAACAATCGCGATAGCGTAATTCTCACCGAGCGCCGCCAGTGCTTCGTTGAATGCGCGGCGGCCAGGAAGGCCAGTGAGTTCGTCGTGGTACGCGATCCAGTGCGAACGCTCGATCGCCGCCAGCGCGAGTACTATCCCAGACAAGGCGATGCAAGCGACGGATGTGTGCGAACCGCGTACGCCGGGTGCGAGAGCCAGCAATCCCCACAACAGTCCCGAACCGACCGCATCCGCCGCGAACAAGAATCTTCCCAGCAGTGCCAGTCCCGCCGATACGAACATCAGCTCTACGATTCCAAAACTAAAGACTTCCAGATTGATACGATTCGCCAACTCTGAATGAAAAAAGCTCGCGTCCCAACGCACGGCCGCAAGGAACACAGCCCACTGCACGAATAACAGGCCGCTCCACCACGCCACGGCCAGCCAATCAAAGAACGCGTCATCCACCAGTAGAAGGAAAGCAAAATCGATCGCTATCAGCACCGTGCAGAAGGGATGCAGCGCCGCTGGGATCTCCATCAGTGTGAGCGCGGCCAGAGATGCGCCAAGGGATATCAGCCCGAGAAACACGCGCAAGGAGCGCAAGCGCACGGCCAGCATCGCGGCCACAGCCAACAACGCCGCGCACATGATCTCCGCCGGTTCCACCAGAGTTTGCGCGAGCGGTGGCGCAATCGCCAGCGAACAGAGGGCTGCGATCACCAGCAATCCGCTGGGGAAAATGAGCTGGCGCAACGGAGAATGGGATGAGAGAGACACCTCGCACGAGCATATCGCGGGCCCGTGCGAGGCTCAGGTTACTAGGCTGGTTCCTTACTCTTCGTCGCGATTCACGTCGATCTCGACTTCGTCGGCGTTCTTCGGACGCGTCTTCAGCGGCTCCAGTTTCGCGCCTTCCAGTTGCTTGTTGATGGCAGGTAGTTCCTGCAACTTCAACTGCTGCCACGCCGCCACCATGCCCGGCGCTTGCGTATGCAAATTCGCGATCGCCTCAGTTGCGACTGAGGTCGGCGCCACATCAGCCCCTTGCAAGTTGCCCATCAGGCTCAGCAATGCTCCGCGCATGGGAGCCAGCCCGCGAACGCTGCCGTCGGAACGCCCGCGACCCCCTCCTTCGCCTTGCAAGCTGGCAAGCTTCTGGTCGAACGCTTTCAGCGAATCGGCCACGGAAGAAGATGCCGGCGTGGCCAGCAATTCTTTGATCTGGTCGCGCACACTGTTCACCTCTTCGCTGGCTTGCGAAACGATGCTGGCATCGTTGTAAAGCTGCTCAGAGAGCGTGAACTGCTGTTCGATCGCCGACTGCGGCGTCTTCACCCGCGGGTCCATGGTGACCGTCAGCGGCTGCGTGTAACGCTTGCCATTCACAGTGAGAATGACCGTGTACTGCCCGGGCATAACCCACGGCGAAGTAGGACTCGGGGCGGTGTTTTCAAACACGGCGGCGATAGGTAGTCCCGTACGCACCCCGGGGATGGGGTTCAGGTGCATGTCCCAAAGGAAGCGATGCATGCCCGGTGCAGCAGACAATGTACGCGATGGCCGCACCCAGTACTTCGGTACAGGCAACATGGGATCAATAGGGGTGGGCTTCTCCGCGCTCGAGTAGCTGCGAACCACTTTCGTATTTTGGTCCACGATCTGCAGCGTGACCGGCTTACTCGGCTGAGATTTAATGTAGTAGTCAATGATCGCGCCATCCGGCGGATTCGCTGCTTGCGGCTCATCCGGAGGAAGCGGCGTATCAGTATTCATGTCCCAACGCACGCGCACCGCGTTCGCGGGCCTGAACAAAGTGGCTTCCGACTGCGTCACGTTCGCAGCCATCTGGCGCAGCGGCGTGATGTCATCCATGATCCAGAAGCCGCGGCCATGCGTCGCGGCGATCAAGTCATCATTCTTCACAATTACATCGCGCACTGAACTGCCCGGCATATTGTTGCGCAGTGATTGCCAGTGGTCGCCGTCGTCAAACGAAACATAGACCGAGCGCTCAGTGCTCGCGAATAGCAAGCCTTTCCGCACTGGGTCTTCCCGAACTGCGTTCACGTCTTCATCCGCGCCAATGCCATTGACGATCTCCGTCCAGGTTTTGCCTGAATCATGGGTGCGCAGAATGTGTGGATGCAGGTCATCCAGCCGCAACGTATTGATAGCCGCATACGCAGTGTTCGCGTCGAAGTGTCCAGCGTCAATGATCGATACCTTGGCCCACGGTTTCAGTTGCGGAGGAGTCACATCCGTCCAATTAGCTCCTCCATCCGTCGTCAGATGGATGAGGCCATCGTCCGTGCCTGCCCAGATGCGTCCATCTTCAAGTGGCGAAACAGACACCGCATAGATCACGCCGCGCTGGGTCGGCTTGGCCGTGGGTTGGTCTTTGTATTTACCGATGCTCGCCGGTAACTCATATTCCTTGCGCGTGAAATCCGGGCTGACTTGTTTCCAGTTCTTCCCTGCATCAGTGGTCTTCCAAAGCGTATTGGC
>JAICLA010000219.1 GCA_025927695.1 Terriglobales bacterium
CCAGCAACACCCGTCGCTCGTCATCGAGCACCACGGCGCCCACGCCCAGGTATGGCCGGTCAGGATATTCGCGTCCCATGCCACCAGTGTCGCACGGTGCGATAGAATCGCGCGATGCAACCGTTTCGGAGCCCCGAGGAAGCCCATCGAGCCTTCCTTTCACTACTTCTTGAGCAAGCCGCTCAGGAAGGGATTGAATTCAATGATCTCGAGCGCAGACTCCTCTCTTCCACGGAGACGAGTGATTCCGTCAGCGAAACTGAATGGGAGCACCTGAATGAGAACCTTGACTTAGAAGAGGCATTGGACGAGAAGATTGCCGCGTTGACCAAGCGCCTTCGACGAAAAATTGCGAAAACGGAAGGGATACAAGCAGAAAAAGAATTCGTGCGGTGCTTAGAACTCACTGCAAGTGAAGAGAGCTACCTCGGCGGCGTTTTGGTGCTTGGCGGACAGGTGCAAACGAAACTTGTATATAGCTGGCCCAAGATCGTGTTGTTCACGGTGATAGGGGCGGTCGTGTTTGTTTCCGCGCTCGTTTATTTGATCGAGCATGGTCCGTATAATATTCCTGCAGTCACCAGGTTGAATCGATTTGTTGATGAACACGGCAGTTGGCTCTTAAACCCAGCAGGCTGGTTTCAGAGCTATTCCGGTTATGTGTTTATGGGCCTAGTATTGGCATACGCCATCTACGTTTGGCCCCGTATCATCCGAGACTATCTTCGTAATCGTAAGTAGTTGTCGATGGACAGACTTTCGCGGACTTCCTCCATCTAACTCCCCATGGCCCTGAAGGAATATTGGAAGAAACGCGATTTCAAACAAACGCCCGAACCCAGTGGCAAAGTCCTGAAGAAGAACGCGCATCGATTCGTGGTCCAGAAGCACCACGCCTCGCATTTGCATTTTGATTTTCGACTCGAGATGGAAGGTGTGCTCAAGTCATGGGCGGTTCCCAAAGGCCCATCGCTCGACCCTGCGGACAAGCGCCTGGCGATGCACGTGGAAGATCATCCGGTCTCGTATTTCGATTTCGAAGGCACTATCCCCGAAGGCAATTACGGCGCAGGCACGGTAATGGTCTGGGACCTCGGCACATGGGAACCTCTCGGAGACGCGCACGAGATGCTAGAGAAGGGGGACCTCAAATTCCGGCTGAAGGGCAAAAAGCTCAAGGGCGACTTCGTGCTCGCACGCATGCGCTCGCGCCGCCCCGGCAGCAAAGGGACGGAATGGCTGATGATCAAGAAACGTGACGAAGCCGTCCAGCCCGGGTTTGACGCCAACTCAGCGAAGCTGGATTACTCCGTCCTCACGAAGCGCTCTCTAGCCGAGATCGGCGGCGACGCTGAATCCCGCCGCTGGCAAAGCAATCGCCCCGTCGCGAACGCGACCTCGAAATCGAGATCCGGCGGCAAAAAGTCCAAGAACGCCTGGCTCGCAGACGCTATTCGCAAGCACGACCAGAATGCCGTCAAAACCAGCACGCCCTCAGCCAAGAAAAAAGCGGCCCAGAAAAAGGCCGCTTGAATACTTGATGCTAGCTGCTCGGTGCTACCTGCTGCTCTACTGCAAGTCTTTCACCGGCAACATCGAACCAAAATCCTGTCCGCTAGGCGCAACCGCTCGCGCCACTAAGTTTCCATAGACAGGCTTGAACTCCGGATACTTCGCCAGGATCGCCTTCATCACTTCTTTGTTCTCAATGAAAGTCTTGCCTGTGTCAGAGATGTCGGGCGTCTGATACTTCACCACAAGGTCTAATCCGTTGGTCTTATCATTCGGGATAACGAAAAGGTTCGTGACCTGATACGTTTTCCCATTGGCCGCTTGCACATTGAGCGGCGATTTCTCCGGAAGGTCGGGCGGCATAGCGCTCTCCACTTCCTGGTTGAAGTTATCGATCTTGTCAGTGGATAGGAACGGCAACGGCGCCGCCAATTCCTTCGCCGCCAGGTAGTAATACCAGGCGTTGTGCTTTTGGCCCTTGGCCTCAAAATCACGCGCCTGCTGCCAATACCACTGCGCGTCGTGTCCTGCGATCTGCCGCGCGCGCGGGAACAAGCCCGCGATCTTCCACGTGGTGCCATCCTGCAGCAACAACAGTGAATAGAAGTAAGGGATCTTGGAGCCATTCACATCCATGATCACCATGCCGTATTTTCCCGGCGGCAGGTTCTGCAGGCTGATGGCGACTTTGTTCGATGAATTGAATACGCCACAGAAGAAATCAGTGTTCGCGGGCGCGGTGTTCGTGCTGGCGTCCAGCAGATACACGTTGCGAACGGTCGCCGTCGAACCTTCCAGAAAAGTCTTATGTTCATTCAACAGCCCAGTCAATCCGGCGGTATTATTAGCGATGTCCGGGATCGAATTGGTTGCGACCTGCGGCTCGTTAGCCGACGCAATAGCGGCATAATATTGCGGTCCAATGGTCTGCAATGCGGACCTTGTAGCCGCATCCATCTCACTCGCGGTTGAACACGATTCGGCATACGCGGCACTCGCGCCGAACGCGGATATCAGTAAAAAGAAAGCGAACTTACGAAGATTGTTTTTCATGATTGATCGGAAGGGCCGCGCCACAAGAAAACGCGCAACTCTGCTTATCTATGATGCCCTAAACGGACCTAAAAGATGCAAAATGGCGGGCCGCAAATCGGCCTTTCTTGGCCGTTCTATCGGCATAACCGGTGCTAGAATCAAGACTTACAGACATGCTCAAGGGCTTCAGATACGGTCTTTTTTTCTTACTCACAGGCGCCCTATGCGCCCAAGCGCAACAGCCCTCTCACCGTAAAGCCGGCATGGCTCCTGTGCCGCAAAGCAGCGCCACGGTCCCATTCTCGCCTTCCGCACAGCCTGCACAAACGCCGCTTTCCACCAGACACCAAATGGACCCGGTTCCCGCCCAAACTTTGCAGATTCCGCCCGCTAGCACGCAAGCACCCGGCACTGAAAAAATTCCCGCCAGCGCCCCACGCGTGAGTTTTTCAAATAATGAGCTTACCGTAGTAGCGCAGAACTCAAGCTTAGGAGAGATCCTAAATGCTATCCGCGCCGCCACAGGCATGAAGGTTGACGGGCCCAGCGCTTCGGCGGATCGCGTAACCGCCAAGATCGGACCTGCACCGGTGCGTGATGTTTTGCTCTCACTGCTGGAAGGCTCCCGCTTGGATTTCGCAATCCTCGGTTCGGCCACCGACCCCACCGTCGTGGAACGCTTGGTTCTCAGCGCGCGCAGCACCGGCGGCGACACAAATTACGCCTCTGCGACACAGCAGCCTCAGCCGACCGAACCCTCTGACAGCGCTTCCTCAGACGATGACGACAACCCCGGATTTGCTCAACCCGCAACAGCCGCGCCAGCACAGCCGGTAAAGACGCCCGAACAATTATTGGAAGATTTGAAGAAGCTAGAAGCCGACCGCGCCCAGCAGCAACAGCAGCAGAACAACACCGCTCCGGCAAATCCGAATGCTCGCCCGAGTCGTCCGGAGCGACCTAAATAATTTTTCTGGTTAAAACAAAAAGCAAGCAAAACAAAAAAGCCACTCGCAAGAGTGGCTTTTTGTTTTCAAGAAACGAGAAACCAACATCGAGAAACGGTTCTACGCCGTATGTCCCGCGACCGCATTTACAGACGTGACCGCACGCTGCGGCGTGACTTTCGCTTCCTTCGCTTGTTTCGTCGCAAAGAAAACGTGCAAGACCGCGGCCAGTGCCGCCCATCCTGCCAAAATCCCTAAACTTAATGCTGAGACGATCGTGACTAGAACCGTTGCGCCTGTGAACATATCCGTACCCTGTGATTCCCTTCGTGGACCTACTGTTGTATGCCCTTACCTCAACCTATGCCAGATGCCCACTGTTCGGGGGTACCTATGGCCTTTAGTCACAATCGAACGCCTTATTCCGGCTCGTGTGGCACGGCCGTCCTCGGCTGTGCGCTTTACGCGGAAAGCAAACTCTACCCCCGTTTGACCCGTAGCGCAGTTGACTACTAAGATACGGAGTAGAGCTGTGTTTCTTCAGTTCTGAAGCCTTCTGTATCCCTGACCTAATACTGTGGCAATCACCAAGATCTCAGTCCGCGGCGCCCGGCAGCACAACCTCAAGAACATCTCTGTCGATATCCCGCGCAACACCCTCACGGTCATTACCGGACTCAGCGGCTCAGGCAAATCTTCGCTCGCGTTCGACACCATCTATGCCGAAGGCCAGCGCCGCTATGTTGAGACTCTTTCCGCCTACGCCCGACAATTCCTCGACCAGATGGAGCGCCCCGAGGTTGACGCCATTGACGGCCTTTCGCCCAGCATCTCCATTGAGCAGAAGACTACCTCGCGCAGTCCGCGTTCCACAGTAGGCACAATCACTGAGATTTACGACTATTTGCGCTTGCTGTACTCGTCCGTCGGCGTGCCGCACTGCCCGCATTGCGGACGCGCCATCTCCCGCCAGACCGCCGACCAGATCGTCAGCCGGGTAATGCAGCTCACCCCGGAAGACCGCGTGATGGTGCTCGCGCCCATCGTCCGCGGACGCAAAGGTGAATTCAAAAAAGAACTCGAAAAACTAGCGCAAGCCGGATTCACCAAAGCGCGCATCGACGGCGAACTTCGCTCGCTCGACGAAGATATTGACCAGATCCAACTCGACA
>JAICLA010000306.1 GCA_025927695.1 Terriglobales bacterium
AGACGCAGCCGAGCAGATCTATCGCGCCCTCGAACTGCATGAGCGGGTGTTCGGCAAGCGTCCGCAAGGAATGTGGCCCTCAGAAGGTTCCGTCTCTGACGAGGTCATAAGCATCGCAGCGAAACAAGGCATCCGTTGGATGGCGACCGACGAAGGCGTGCTCGGCCGTTCTCAGCGTATTTATTTCGACCGTTCGCGTGAGGGCAAATTGCACGACAGCGTGGCCGCGCAACTCTACAACATCTATCAAATACAGAGTAGCGACAAGCCCATGCATATGGTCTTCCGCGACCACTCGCTCTCTGACTTGATTGGCTTCGTCTACGCCGGCATGAAAGCGAATGACGCCGCCCACCACTTCATCGGCCAGATAAAACAGTCAGCTGCTTCCGTGATCGACCAAGGCAAAGACGCCGTCGTCTCTGTCATCCTCGATGGCGAGAACGCGTGGGAATATTTCCCCAAGTCAGGCCGCGATTTCTTGCGCAGGCTGTATCAATCCATCACTGCTGACCCGCAACTCGAGGCCGTCACCGTCTCAGAGGCCATCGCCCGCCACCAGCCCAATAGCTTCGGCGCGCTGACCTCGTTAGTCCCTGGCTCCTGGATCAATTCCAATTTCAACGTGTGGATCGGCGCGCCGGAAGACAATCGCTCATGGGACGCGCTGTCCGACGCCCGCGATTTCTATGCCACCCACGCGCCGGACGCTCCCCAAGGGCAGCGCGCTCTCGCCCACGAAGAGTTGCTCATCGCCGAAGGCAGCGATTGGAATTGGTGGTACGGCCCTGAGCATCACTCAGCCAACGACGAAGATTTTGACGCGCTCTATCGCCGGCACCTCTCCAACATCTACCAAGCGTTAGGCGCCACGCCACCTGAATACCTGGCGCAGCCGCTCGCCACGTTCCGGGCAGAAGCCCACTTTCATCCGCAGACCGGTTACATCCATCCCAAGCTCGACGGCAAAGGAACCGGGTATTTCGACTGGCTAGGCGCCGCGCACTACGTAACCGACCACCGCAATGCGGCCATGCATGGCAAGGCTTTCCTTCTCGACTCCGCCTACTTGGGAATGGACCACGATAACTTCTACGCCCGAATCGATTTTTCCGGCGATCCTATGTTGCGCGGTGATGACGAAGAACTCTCCGGCGATTTCGGCGTTGTGCTAGTCGTAGATGTCCCCGCACAAAACGCCGAGATTCGCCTGGACATAAAAGTGGAAGGCGGCAAGATGGTCAACTGGCAGCGCGCAGACGCACCAGAAAAAATTGACGGGATTGAAGTCGTCTTAGGAAAAGTCCTTGAGTTTCAACTACCCTTTGACCTGCTCAACGCGCAGCCGAATGATGAGCTCCGCCTACGCTGCAGCATCTGGAAGAACAATCTTCCTCTGGGAGCGCTGCCCGCAGAGGGCGCAATCGCGGTCACTCGCGTGACAGAAAGGGAACTCGCCACCGCCGCGCGAAGCGAACAATGGCGGGTATGAGATGTTATTTAGGCATTCCCTGGCCCAGGCCTTCGTAGACCCACAAGCCGGCGATCACCAGCAACACCACTCCGCAAGCAGCGCCCACCCAGCGTACGGCAGGTTCCACTTTGTTGAGTGTTGTCTGCAAGTCTTCCTGGTCTTTTGCCATCTGGCTTTCACCGGATCCAAGAAAGAGCTGATCGTCCTCATGCATCTCAAGGGTTGAGCGATAGATCAGCAGGATCACGAGAACAGCTACAAGCACGCCGAGAAGGATCAACAGCATCACGATTGGCGACATCCGACACCTCTCTTGAGCAAGAGATAACTGCCGGCCGCATTACTCGAAGGTTCGAGTGCACGTTCCCATGCTGACAACCGATCGGGCCAGCAAGGTCCCGTCCGGGTAAGCGTACCTGACGCAGATTATAGCCCTGGCGCAAATAGCCGCCAGTCTTTATTTTTACCTACGTCTGAGACGTGAATAGTTTGAGTCGGTTAGCCCCGCCGCTGAATCGAATAAGGGTGAATTTGCTATAATATTCAAAGATTTACAGGAGATAAGCATCATGGCAACCAGCACCCAGACCCCTGAGACCGTCGCACCGAAGAGCCTGCCCGTCAACCTTACGGACAATGCCATCTCCAAGGTGAAAGAGATCATGGCGCAGCAGGACCCTGTCCCCGCGGGATTGCGCATCGGTGTGGTCGGTGGCGGATGCTCCGGCTTCAGCTACAACATGAGCTTCGAGAACGCGCCCGGTATGATGGACAAGGTCTTCACTTTTGACGGCCTCAAAGTTTTCGTGGACGCGACTTCAGTCATGTACCTCAATGGTTGCGTGGTCGATTACGTTGAGACGCTGGAAGCTGCGGGATTCAAGTTCGAGAACCCCAACGTGAAGAGCACCTGCGGTTGCGGTTCGTCGTTCAGCGTTTAAGAATTTAGGAATTCAGATTAGAAACCCTGCCGATTCGGCAGGGTTTTTTTGTTATGAACTGTTACTGCGTTCTGGCAGAATGCACTCATGTTCACTGTCAGACCAGCTATGAGTGGAAGCAGGTTCCTTTTTTGGGGAATAGTACCACTCGGTGCAT
>JAICLA010000049.1 GCA_025927695.1 Terriglobales bacterium
AAGTGACTCGTCACCATTAAAATCCGCGACTTGCATATTAGACATGGAGTTCCAGCTAGGGTCGAGATTGATTAGCGTGAACGTCCTATCTGCGTTCCCAGAGTAGATCTGCGCATCCGTACCTCCAAATTGGTCCATGGACGCCATCACGATGTCAGACCGCCCGTCCAAGTTCATGTCTGCGACAGAAAGCGTCGCCTGCCCTTCGAAGTCCCACCGTTTCCCCGGCACGAATCCGCCGGCGCCGTCTCCATAAAAGACGAAGATACTGATGGGCTGTATTTCGATTGTGTTTGGAGGCAATACATCTTGGGGAAAATTTCTTTCCACCACCAGATCGGGGTGCCCATCTCCATCAAAATCGGCAACATGCAGATTCACGAAGTTGCAGCAACTTCCGCCTTGTTCGTAAGGGATAAGAGCAGACGCTACGTACGTAAATGTTCCATCTCCGTTGTTAGTGAACACCCCAATATGAAAGTTGAAATCTTTCGCGTCTGACCCGGCCACCAAGACATCTTTCTTTCCATCGCCATTAAAGTCGCCAACCGCTACTTGATCCGGGTACAAGTCAGTGAGCCACACTGCAGGAGTTGATAGCGTTCCATCTCCGCGCCCGTACAAGATCGCGATTCCGCCTTGGGACGCTGTATTACTCATGACCGAGGCGATCACGTCACATTTCCCATCGCCATCGACGTCTCCGGCCGCAACGCCTAGCACCGTGTATCCCGCAATCGCATACGGTCGTTCAGGCTGAAAGCTTCCATCGCCGTTTGAAAGTAATACGTAGATGCTGCCTGGGTCCGGACCATTGGTCACGATGTCGGTAGCCCTATCATTGTTGAGGTCCACAGCCGCGGACCAGCGAACCGTCGGCAGCGGTCCGGGCAGCGGCCCTGGCGCGGAATACGTCTGCCGGGCGAAAGTCACCGGTATGGATTGAGCAAATCCGAATGTGCTCACTAGCAAACACACGAGCAGTGTCGAGCGCAAAAATAACTTCATATCTCTCCTGAGAACTTGGGGTAGGAATTAGGACAGGTAGTTCTTAAATGTTACCGGTAGAGTTAACCTATCGGAATACGATGGATTCCGTAATCCGTTGGGGTTACACAGAAGTAAGAACGGCCCTCCGAAGAGGGCCGTGATTTGGAAAATCGGATTATTAGCGACGTTTAGTCGTGAACGTCGCTACCTGACTCTGGGTTCCCGTACCACTACCTTCGCCTTGTCCTGAATCAACCACGAAGTAATAGGTCGTGTTCGGTTCCAGGTCCTTGATGCTTACACGATGCACAGAGTGTTCACGATTCGGGTCATTGGCATAGGGAGCATCCGCAGTACGGTCCAGATGGTTGGGGTTGGTGCCGTAGCGAACGATCGAGCTTCCACCCCAAGTCGTTGTCCACGCCACGTGCGCCCAGCTATCGCCCACGCCTTCTACACGCGGACCATCGGTTATGCGAAGCGCTTCATGAGTTGTGTTCTGTCCGTTCGCCTTCCATCCCGGAACGCCATTGTTGCCAGCTTCGCTGGAGCCTTTTGTGGTGAACGATTGAATGCCGCTACGCGCGCTGGTTCCCGTTCCTTCACCCTGACCGGAGTCAGCGATAAAGTAATAGGTCGTTCCCGGACGCAGGTTCTCAACCTTCACCCGGTGAGTGGTGTGTTCGCGATTCGGATCATTGGCATAAGGCGCCATGGCCGACTGCGTAAGTGAATTGCCACTCGTACCATAACGAATGATAGAACTGCCGCCTTCATTCGTGGTCCATGCAATCACTGCCCAAGTATCACCCACCCCCTCCACACGCGGTCCGTCAGTGATCTGAAGCGCTGGATGCCGTTGCGCAGCTGCTGCGATCGAAACGCCCGCCAACAGCAGCAATAACACTCCGAGTCTCTGGATCTTTGTCTTCATATTTCCTCCACAAGAAGCGCGAACCCGCTTAAGGACAGGCGCGCGAAAAGTCTAAAATTTTGTCTTCTCTTGGGATGCTGGCGCAGTCTGGCGGGTGGGCAAATGTAAACCAGCCACTCCCGATTTAAGGGCCACATGCTTGCACCGCGACTAGCGGGACTTTAGGGGCAAAAAAAAACGCGCCGATTGCTCGGCGCGTCTTCGCTTTAGTCAGAAATTACTTTCCTATCAATCCACTTCCACCGGTCTGCTTGAGTATCCAGACGTTGGTGATGGTCGTCGTCGGGTCCACATGGAGGTCATCGGGATAGACCGCCATTGCTTTCCCGTCGATGTACGTATCCGGATAGAAATACTCGAGCAGATTGCGCGTGCCGCTTTGGCAGGCGAGGCCGTTGTTGCAGATGCCGCCGTGGTGCATGACGTCGGTGGCTTGCGAGATGGTGAAGGTCGGCACCGGGGCCAGCGCGTTCAGGCTCTGGGCCATGAAGATGCGCCAGTCGGCATCGGGCGAATTGAAATTACCGGTCGTGGTTCCGTAGTAAAAGATGTCGATCTTGCCCGCATCTCCCGCGATCACCCACGGTTCCATCGAAGTACGGTTCGTCAGGCCCGAGTTTATGCGTACGGGAGTCGTCCAAGTAGCACCCCCGTTGGTCGAAGTCACTAGATAGCTTCCTACTCCATCGCAGAAGACGATGTAGAGGTTGCCGGCTTTGTCCAACGCCACGGCTGGGAACACATGAACTAGCGACACCGTTGGGCTGGCTTGATAGACCAGCTTCAGCATCCAGGTCGTTCCGCCATCCACTGACTTCGCCAAATAAAGTTGCTGTCCGGTCGAATCAAAGAAGACGTTGTAGACGCTTCCATTGTTTTGGTCGACCACAATATTTCCTTGATCCCCAGGCTGCAATCCAACTTCAGGTTTGGTGATCTGCGATACCAGGGGGAAGGTCAATCCGCCATCGATCGACTTTGCTACATAGATCGAGTCGGTACCGTTCAGGTCTGCGCCCAGTTGTTTGCTGGTGATGTAGACGATGTTGTTGCCGTAGTTTGCCAGCCATTGGCGATCATCGGCCGGCAGCGTGGAACCATTCGGATTGCAGACCCACGTCGCTGCGCTATCGAATGACTTGCAAGTGGTATTCGACCCCAGCCACAAGCTTGTCATTACAACATTGCCATTGGGAAGCGTGATCACATCTTCGTCGCCGCCGCCCGCGCCTACGCCGATCAGATAGCCACCTTTTGCTGCCGCCTGAGGACCATCCGGCTGTCCACCATAATTCCATGTATTGCCGCCATCCTGGGATTTCCATAGGTCGGTGCCTGCGGGCACGCCTTGGATCGCGACGGAGTAAAGGTTCCCGACACCATCATGCACTACGCGCGGTTCCGCATCCTGATCAAGGAACAAAGTACCCAATGGGGTTGTGCTCAACGTTTGTTGAGGACGCGTCAACTTTGTGGTGGTGAAAGTCGCTTTACCTTGCTTGTAGCGCGCTGTTCCGCTCGCAATAGTCGGCTCTTGCGCTAGATAAACCTGCCCATTGTAAGCGGTATTCGCCATCACGGTCGGGACCATTTGGATGGTGTAAACGCCATTTGGCAACTGTCCCAAGTCTGCATCGTTCGTGGTTCCATTCGGGAACGTCGCCATACCCACGTTATTTCCCGCGGCGTCGTACACATACACGTCAACCTCATTCAGGCTTGACGCCCAATTTGCCTGCACATGAATCGATTGATATGGGTTTGCCGCGTACCAAGTAGCGGGAATGTTTACGGTGAGTGTGTATATATCGCAGAGAGTCGCGTCGCACGGTGGATTGAAAACGCCGGTACCGGTTTGGGTCTCACCGATTACACCGGTCTCAGTGCCGCTCCACTTCAGCGGACCAGAAAGATTAGTTAGTGTTCCTGAATAAGACGAAGCCATGCACCAAGATGTGAGTGCGGCCAGGGAAAGCAACATGCGGAATAGATGCTTGCTCATTGCGCTTTTGCGCCTCCAGGCAGAGTTGTGCTTCCGGACAAAGGGCCTACTACTAGCCCTAGTGGATGGCATTGGAATGTGTGAGAGTTGTACCGGCGCTCATTACTATCGAGAGCTGCTGCTATATCGCATGGCAAGCGAATTGCTATACTTCATCGCCGCAAAAAATGAGAGGTCATTCAGTCGATGAAAACAACGATTGCCTTCATCTCCTCCGTTGTATTCGCTACCATTAGCTGCTTCGCGCAAGCCGCTCCGCCGCAGGAAGACTACGTTCGGTCGCACTACACCAAGTATGAGTACCGCATTCCTATGCGCGATGGAAAAAAGCTATTCACTAGCGTTTACGTACCAAAGGACACGTCGCAGCAATGGCCCATGATGATGGACCGCACGCCCTATAGTGTTGCGCCCTACGGCGAAGATCAATACAAGAAGTCGCTCGGCCCATCCGACGAATTTGAAAAGGCCGGCTACATCTTTGTCTATCAAGATGTCCGTGGCCGCTACCAGTCAGAAGGCACGTTCGTCGAGATGCGTCCCCACATCGACGACAAGAAATCCAATCAAGATGTTGATGATGCCTCTGACACCTACGACACCATCGACTATCTGCTGAAACACGTTCCCAACAACAACGGTAAAGTCGGAATCTGGGGAATCTCTTATCCCGGCTTCTACACTTCAGCCAGCATGATCGATTCGCATCCGGCGCTCAAAGCCTGCTCGCCGCAGGCGCCCATGACCAACCTCTTCATGGGTGACGACGGATATCACGGTGGTGCTTTCATGCTCGCCGCCAACTTCGGCTTCTATACCGGATTCGTACCCATGTCCGAACCTTGGTATCCGGCCAAGGTGCGTACGCCGTTCGATTTCGGCACGCCCGACGGGTACGAGTTCTATTTGAAAGCCGGTCCCACTTCCAACCTCGAACGCATGGTCAAACCGGAGAATTGGCTGCTCAATGACCAGATCAACCACACGACTTTCGACTCGTACTGGCAGGCGCGCAACCTCGCTCCGCACCTCAAGAACATAAAGTGCGCGGTGCAGACAGTCGGCGGATGGTTCGATGCCGAAGATCTTTCCGGCCCGATGAATGTTTTCCACTCTATCGAAAAGCAAGATCCAGGCATTGTGAACAGCATTGTTGAAGGCCCCTGGGTACACGGAGGATGGGCGCGCGGAGATGGTGCTCGTCTCGGCGAAGCGGAGTTCGACGCCAAGACCTCAGAGCACTTCCGCAAGAACATCCAGTTCCCTTTTTTCGAGTACTACCTCAAGGGCAAGGGCCAGCCGCCGGCGAAGGCCTACGCGTTTGAGACCGGCACCAACGTTTGGCGCACATACGATCAATGGCCGCCGAAAGAAGCTCAGAAGAAGTCACTCTACTTCCATGCCAACGGCAAACTTTCATTCGACCCGCCGAGCGAAGCCGAAGGGGCTGACGAATACGTGAGTGACCCGGCGCATCCGGTTCCGTTCGTCGGCTACACAACAGACACCGTTCCCCAGCGCTACATGGTGGACGACCAGCGCTTCGCCGCGAAGCGTCCTGACGTACTCGTCTATGAGACCGATCCGCTGAAAGAAGACATCACCATAGCCGGCCCGGTCGTCGGCAAACTGAATGTCTCCACTTCCGGCACCGATTCCGATTACGTCGTGAAGCTTATCGACGTTTATCCCGCAGACTATCCCGATCCAAGCTCAGAAAATGAAGGCAAGCGCGTACTCGGGCAACCGGCAATCCGCATGGGTGGCTATCAACAACTATTGCGTGGTGAGCCCTTCCGCGCTAAATTTCGCAATAGCTGGGAAAAACCTGAGGCCATGAAACCGAACACGCCCGCGCAGATCACCAGCGAGATGCCGGACCTGCACCACACCTTCCGCGCCGGACACCGCATCATGGTCCAGATCCAAAGCTCGTGGTTCCCGCTTGTGGACCTGAATCCGCAGACGTTCGTTGACATTCCGAACGCTAAACCGTCCGACTTCAAGAAGGCCACGGAACGCGTCTATCGCAGCAAAGATAAGCCGTCTGCAGTAGACCTAATGGTGATGCCGTAACAAAGTCTCAAAACGAGGTTGCAGTATGAAAAAGAGCTCGGTCGTATTCCTGCTCTGCGCAGTGGCACTCTCTGTCACTGCGCCAGCTCAGAACATCAACACCAACGAACAGCGCCGCGAAGCCTCTTCAGCGAAAGCCGCCGCCAAGCCCAAGATCTCCGATGCCGATCGCGCCAAGGCCATACAACTTCTCGAGCAAAGCGACGCGCAATCGCGAGCCTTCGAAGCGCCCCTGCGCACTTACATGTTATTGCAGATTGCGCAGGCATATCTTCCGCTCGATAAATCGAAATCCCAAACTCTCTTCAAAGACGCCTTCACCTCATCGCTCGAGATCCGCGACGATGACGAGCTCAAGCAGCGTTTGCAAGATCCTATCCTCACCGGCCTGCTGACTATCTCGCAGCCAGATGTCGAGGAACTTCTTCCCCAAGCTGAACCACCCGCTCGCCAGAAAGCTACCAACGCGATCATTCAGCGTTATCTGACTAATAAGAACTTTGGCCGGGCGGTAGAGCTCACGGAGGGCATGAACTCCTGGACCGAGTTCCCCTACGGCACTGCTGCGCAAGTGATGGCCGTTTTGCCAGACACCATGAACGGCGACTTCCGTACCTTGTTCACGCAAGCCGTCTCCAGCTATTCCACTCACGAGCATAAAGGCATAAACATCGGGGGCAGTCTTCCGGTCCTGATCGTCAAATTCGCCGGCAAGCTTCCTCCGCAGCAGGTGGAAGATGCGATCGATGAAGTCCTGAAGCAGGCTAAACAGCAAGACAATGCAAGTATTACGTTGAGTGGCGAAGGGGGCACAGCTAGCTTCGGCTCCGCATACGACTATCAACTCTTTCAGCTGCTGCCCACACTGCGTAAAGTGGATGAGGGGCGAGCCAAGAAATTGCTCGATGAAGATCAGGCCGTCAAAGCGTTGTCGCAGCAATACGGCAACGGGGTGCAATCACTTGATCCTGGCTTGGCGGATTCGCCAAATGCTAAGCCTGACCAGCCGCGACACAGCGGCCTCAGTGTTGACGTCCGCAATGGCGACAGCGGTCGTAGCGGCCCGTCCCCCGAAGACCAGATGCGTGCCGAACTCGACCGCCGTGCCCGTCAGATCACCCGGGATTCTGAACAAGATCCGATGCAGGCCATAGCGCAAGCAATGACTTTACCCGCATCGTTCGAAGGCGGGGCATCAAGGGAAACGGCATTGCTTGGCATCGCTCAAGCGAATATTAAGAAAAATCCCATGGCGGCAAAGCAGGCGTTCGATGAACTGCGCAAATCGAGCCAACAGCTAAAGCCACAGCAGCAAGTGCGGTATTTTGCGGCCGCGGCCAAAGGCTACGTTCAACTCGGCGAAATGGAATCTGCGCAAAAGACAGTGAGCGAGGGCATGAAAGTGGCAGACGACCTTTTGGTACAGGACAAGAATGCTGACGATCCCAACAAGGCGATGAAAGCATGGTGGCCTTCGGTCGATGGCTACCGCCAGTTCCTTGAGATCGAGACCTCCATCTCACAGAAAGAAGCTCTGGCCATGCTCTCTGACATTCAGGATGAGGAGATGCAGACCATCGAGCGCGTAATGTTCACCAATGCTCTGCTCGGCAAACCCATGAAACAATCCATCGTGAGCGTGAAAACCAAGAACAACAACAGCATGATGATCCACAGCGACAATTAAGTCGCGCCATCTTTACAAAATATTTGCACCCTGGCCTGAAACTTCGGCGTAGCCTCTGGGTTGGAAACACATCAGCGGGAAGCCTTACCTAAGTCCGCGCGTCCCGCGAAATCTATTCGGAGGAAATCATGAAAGTACGCAACGTAATGATGTCTGCCGCCCTGTTCGCAACCTTGAGCCTCTCCAGCGTTACCGTCGCCAGCGCTGGCGCTCCACCCGCTCCTGCACCAAAGCCCGCGCCAGTCGCCGCAGTTCCAGCAGTTCCTACCGCCACTCCGGCGCCTGAACCTTACCAGCGCGAGCGGAATGAACGCCATCCTGAGATCCGCAAAGCTATTGAACAGTTGAAGCGCGCGCAAGAAGACATGCGCCATGCAGCTCATGACTTTGGCGGGCACCGCGAAGCCGCGCTGCACGCGTGCGATGAAGCCATCAATCAGTTGCAACTTGCGCTGCAGTACGACCGCAAGTAGTCAGACGAAATAAAAAGGCCGCCGAACCGGCGGCCTTTCGCATTTCAGTCTGACTTTACGGCGCGAAAATCCCTCGCAGGTTCTCCCGCTTGTTCCACGCGATCACCGCCCACAAGATTGTGCACACAACACCCGGTACGATACCCTTCAAGTCCATGGTTATGTGGTAGGTAAGAATGTTGACGAGCACTGGTCCTAGTATCGCCAGACCCAGCGTCACATACCGGCCGATCAGCAGTAAAAGTCCGCCGATCACCTGGCATCCGGCCACCACCCAGATCCAGTGCGACTTGAAGAATACATCCATGAATTCGCCCGGCAATCCGGTGGGCATCTGCGGCGGCTTCAAAAAGCCGATGAACCCATTCATGCCGAATACCACGAACATCAATCCCAGAAGTATGCGGCAAATGATCACTACGATCCTCATTTGTTATCCTTTCGCATTGCTGCTTGATCCAACGACTGCAACCTGACTGATGGCCGGAGGCAAGATTATGTCGCAGAATCTTAATCCTTATGAAAAATTCTTGGAAGGACGTCCCGCGATCGAAGTTATCGCAAAGACGCCGGCCGCTCTGCAATCACTGGTGATGAAGGCTGATGCGGCGCGTCTCACCAGCGAACCCGCTCCCGGCAAGTGGAGCGTGGCAGAGATCCTCGCGCACCTTGCCGACTGCGAACTCGTCTTTGGATTCCGCCTGCGGCAGACCGTGGCCGAAGACAACCACACCATCCAGCCTTTTGATCAGGACGAGTGGGCCACAACCTATAAGAAGATCAGCGCGGAGCAGGCGCTCAGCGTGTTCTCTGCGCTGCGCGATTGGAATCTCGGCTTCATCCGCAACGTCGGGTCATCAGCCATGTCAAAAAAGGTGACTCATCCCGAGCGCGGCGCGATGACGTTCCAAACCATCATTGAGACTATGGGTGGACACGATACCAATCACTTGAAACAGGTAGAGAAGCTGCTCGGCTGACATTCAGTTCTTGCCCGCACAGTTTCTCCTAATCAGAAGTCAATCGGTAGCCAAGCTGATCCAAAAGTTGGCGCGCTTCGCCCAGCGTCCTTACCACATGCAAGTTCGGCCGGCTCTGTCGTGACAGGTCGCGATACTTCATCGCAGCGGCGAAAGGCAGATTGGCCGGAGCGACGATCACGTGCGGGACACCGTCGTCAAAGATGCTGTGCTTCCCGGCCAGCGTGCCCAAAGCTTTATCGTCGATCTCCGTGATGGAGACTGCGGAGAAATCGACGATGTCAGCAAAGTTCGCTTGAAAATGCGGATCCGCCGCGATCACGTTCTGGTGCTTCACTATGTCATCACCGGTCACGCGACCGTGGAACACAGATAGAACGGTCCGCCGCTGCGGATCAACCTTGAGTGTGGCTGGCAAATGGGCCTCTGGGAACTTCGCTGGGTTTGTCTCATTTTACCTTCCGGAGGCCTTAAGCGCTTCGGGGTCTTTTACAGGGCGGGATGATGCTGGATATAGGAAATACCCTAAGTCCTTCCCTTCATTGCCTTTTCCTGAGTCACGCGGGATAATCACGGACGCTATCCTTTAAGTACAGGTGAGGTATCCCATGGCAACCGCGACAGACGGCGCAGCAGCGCCGGTAAAAGAAGGTTTCAAGTTCATCCAGTACGACACGTCTAGCTTCGTGGCGAAGCTGGTATTGAACCATCCACCCTATAACGTGCTCACGGTGCCCATGATGGGTGAGATCGCTGAGGCGATCGAGGGCCTGAGTTCGCGCAATGACATTAAGGCCATTCTCATCACCAGCAACCAGAAGATGTTCTCCGCCGGAATCTCGCTAGAAGATTCAAAGTCTGACCGAGTGTTCCAGACGTTGGACGCATTTAACCGCGTATTTAATGCCATTCGCGAGATCTCAAAACCGCTCATCGTGGTGGTGAATGGACCGGCCATCGGCGCGGGATCAGAACTGGTGGCGTTCGGTGACATGGTGGTAGCGACACCCAATGCGAAATTTGCGCAGCCGGAAGTAAAGCTCGGCGTCTTCCCGCCATTCGCCGCCGTGATGTTGCCCATGATGATCGGTCCGAAGAAGACTTATGAACTGATTCTTACGGGCGAAGCACTCTCTGCTGAAGAAGCCCATCATCTTGGATTCGTGAACAAGGTAGTTCCTGAAGCGCAATTGAATCAAGTGGTGGAAGGCATCGTGAACAAGATCGGCGAGTTCAGTGGGCCAGTGCTCGAGGTCACAAAGAAAGTTATTGCCAGTTCACAAGGCGTACCGCTGCATGAAGCCATGAAGCGCTCGCAGGATATTTACCTGAACCAGTTGCAGGCGCTTGAGGATGTGCAGGAAGGCATCCGCGCGGTGCTGGAGAAACGCAAGCCGGTTTGGAAGAACAAGTAATAGTAAGGCACGGGGTTCACTCGTGCTGCCAAAGGTCAAAAGAAATCGGGACTTTCAGTCCCGATTTTCTTTTTTATGCGGCGTGCTCCGCCTTGATCGAATGTTTGATGCGCTCGTAGGTCTCATCTGGAATGATGCGGCGTCCGATCAAGTCGATCTTCGTCATGTACGGCCGGTTCTCGATGATGCGCTCAATGAGTTCGCCAGGCAGGCCCGAGAGTCGCGCGAGTTGTTTGTCGCTGGCTGAGTTGAGGTCGAGCAGGTCAGCGCCAGAGTCGCGACGCGATTTGAGTAGTGCCGAAAGGCCGAAGAGGCCGGCGCCTAAACCGAGGAAGAAGAGAACACTTTTCATGATGAGAACTCCTGAATTATTGCGTTCGGGAGTGGGATGCGGGCTAACAGTAGTCAGTTGTCAGCAGCTGTAGGCGAGTGGCGCGCTTCCAGCGCGCAGAGTCAAAGTCCAAAGCCAGGTAGCTCCGCTACGTGCTTCGCGCTGCGGTCGGGATGACAGATCATCGGAGTGAGGTCTTGAGGAACTTGCCTATGTGCCAACCGTCCATGAATTTGAAGGGCGTTTCCCCTGTGGAGTAGTGCCCGCAGGGTAGAACCTTTACTACGTGATCAAGTCCGTACTCACGAAAAGACTCGACCACGATCTTGGAGTATTCCGGCAAGAACGTGAGATCGTAAGTCGCGTAGATCACGAGCGTGCGCTTTTGGTGCGCGCGAAATTTGTGGAAGTAGTTCACCGGGCTGATCGCGTCCCAGAGAGGTCGCAACCGCTCAATGTCCATCACGGGCTCGATTCCAGCGCGCACGTAACGCGTGGATTGGCCAGTCCAGGTCACGTCGGCATAATGCATAGAGGCGTGATTGAAAGCGTTCACGCGGATGCGTGCATCGTGCGCTGTGGCCAGGAATGCATAGCAGGAGCCAAGACTCGTGCCCATGATGCCGAATTTTTCGTAGCCTTGCTGCTCAAGCCAGTCAAAGCAGCAACGCGCATCGAGGACGGCTTGCCTTGTAGCAGCAATGGTTCGTCCGATGTTAGGAGAGACCGCATAGTCAGAGCGCTGCGTGTCCGCCGGCCGGCGAGAATCGTGATACGGCAAGCTTAGCCTCAGTACTGACATTCCCAAACTGGCAAGGATACGGCAGAGAGCAAGATAACTCTCCGGCTTGGAATTCCAATGCGGCAATAGCACAATCGCCTTTTTTGGCGGACCGCTCTTCTTGTTCAGAACAGCATCACGCTGTGCAGGAAACCACCGTGCGCTAACCTGATTGTTCACTGGATGCCGCGTATGTACCGCCGACGTGAACTGCAGGAACTGTGAAGGCTTGCTCTCTCCGGGAACGACGCGTGAAACTAGTTCGAAATCGGTAGGAGTCGCGCAGGAGTAAAACTCATCGCTGCACGCAATGATCTGCTGATTGAGTTCGCGCAGATACTTTTCGCTTGCTTCTGCGGAGGAATCAGCTGGACCCTGCGCTGCGACAGGAACGGGAAAATCGCGAGTCCACTCGATGCCCCACTCAAAGGGCAGCACCAGGCGATTGGTGTCCCGCGTGGTCATGCGGGTCTCCCAATCGAACATGTATTTGGAGTAGATGCCTTTCATCTTGCGTTCTTATAAGGATAGCAAGCGCGGCTTAGGTGGGCGCGACCGCTGCAGCGAGTGGCAGAAGTATGGACTTGAATGGCCGTCAGTCTAGGTAAATGCGAGGCACGCGAGCGCTGATATTACAAAGGATCTCGTATGGGATAGTCTGCGCGATGTTGGCGTGGTCCCATGCAGTGATCTTTTTGTCGCCGACTTGGCCGAGGATGGTGATCTCATCGCCAACCTCGACACCGGGAATGGACGTTACATCAAGCATCGTGATGTCCATCGTGACAGTTCCGGCGATGGGAGCCAAAGCACCGCGCACGATCATCTTCCCGCGATTTGTGAGCTGGCGGCTGAGACCATCGGCATAGCCCACGGGGACCACCGCGATCTTGGCCGCGTTCGATGCGGTGTAGCGGCCGCCGTAGCTGACGGGTTGTCCGGCTTCGAGATCACGCAACGCCATGATGCGGCTCTTCCATGAGAGCACTGGCTCAACTTGGAACTCTTGAGCCGCTTCGCCGCCACCGGACGCCGAGTGCAGTGGTAGTTGATATCCATAAAGCGAGATACCCGGCCGCACGATCTCTTTCCACGCATTCGGACGCGTCATAATGCCGGCGCTGTTGCACACCGAGACGATTTGAGGCAGCAATCCGAATTCGGTGACGATGGCGTATGCGGTCTCAAAGCGCAGCAGCTGATCGTCATTGGCTTCGCCGTCATATATTTCAGCACACGCGAAATGTGACACCATGCCTTCTAAATAGATAGAGTGCGATGCGTGCAGAGCTTGAACAACTTGGGGCAGATCGGCGAGCGCGGTACCGAGCCGCGCCATGCCGGTGTCGACTTTCAGGTGGATGGGAAACTCGGTGCGATCGAACTTCTTGGCAGCATGTTCGAGCGGCTTGATGTGCGCAACGTCCCAGATCACGGGTGTCAGGTCGTGTTCGAGGACTGCGTCCTCTTCGCCTTTCCAGAATCCGCTGAGTAGGATGATGCGACCCTTGATACCGGCATCGCGCAGAGCGACGCCTTCGGCGCAATCGGTGACTGCGAACCACTTCGCACCCTCTGCCTGTAGAGCCTTGGCGCACTGAGCGTGGCCATGGCCGTACGCATTGGCTTTTACAACTGCACAAACATCAGTAGGCGTCACGAAGTCGCGAACAGCCGCATAGTTGCGGCGCAAAGCGCCAAGCGACACTTCGGCCCATGTAGGACGCGTGAATTTGTGATGTTTTTGCGCGGTCAAGTGGAGTTGATTATACGCAGCAGATAGAGACTAATACTCGTCGCCGGCCGGACCAACATCGCCTCCGCCGGCAAGATTCTCAAAGCGCGTGCTCTTCTTGATGAACGCCATCTTGATGGTGCCGGTCGGGCCGTTACGTTGCTTAGCGATGATGACTTCCGCCAGCCCTTCGAGCTCAGGCTCGTCCTGCTTGTAGACCTCTTCGCGGAAGATGAAGGCGACTACATCAGCATCCTGCTCGATGGCGCCGGATTCGCGGAGGTCAGAAAGTTGCGGGCGGTTGTTGCCGGTGCGTCCTTCAGGTGCACGGCTTAGCTGTGAGAGCGCTACGACGGGCACGCGCATCTCTTTGGCTAGCGCTTTCAGGCCGCGTGAGATCGCAGAGACTTCCTGCGTCCGGTTCTCATATCGCTTGCCGCCGCCGCTGGGTGGAGCTGCCGACATGAGTTGCAGGTAGTCCACGATGATGAGGTCGAGACGCTTTTGCTGTTGCTGCAGGCGCCGGACCTTCGCGCGCATCTCGCTGAGCGAGATGCCGGGCGTGTCATCAATGAAGATTGGGGCTTGCGCTAGCGATTCAAGTCCCGATTGCAGCTTGCCGAAGTCTTCCCTGCTCAAGAAGCCGGTGCGCAGCTTGTGCGAGTCCACGCGCGATTGCGAACACAACATGCGCAGGACGAGCGATTCACGCGACATTTCCAGCGAGAACACTGCGACGACTTTCTGGTCATTCACCGCGGCGTTCTCTGCGATGTTGATGGCGAATGCCGTTTTGCCCATCGAGGGACGTGCAGCAATGATGACTAGGTCTGACTTCTGCAGGCCGCTGGTCATCTCGTCGAGTTTTTCATAGTGCGTCTCAAGGCCGGTAATGCGCTGTCCGCGCTGGTAGAGGCTGTCGATCGAGCCGAACGATTCTTTGACGATCTGCGGAATGCCGACGAAGCCCTGGTTGATACGGTCTTCCGCGATCTGGAAGATGGCCGACTCGGCGGAGTCGATGATCTCAGCGGCGGTGTCGGCCTGCTCCATGGCTTTGACAATGGCATTGTTCGACGCGTGGATGAGATTACGCAGCAGCGATTTATCTTTGACGATCTTTACGTACTGCTCGATGGAGGGTTGATGAGGGACGCCATCGATCAACGACGAGATGTAAG
>JAICLA010000112.1 GCA_025927695.1 Terriglobales bacterium
TGGCACGCCAAGAGCGCGAGAAATCATTAAAGGCTCATCTCCGAATTCAGCGGGCGAACCTTTCGGTTCGACTAGCTTGATAGAGTTTTCGTTGTCGCGTCCATACCCACGCGAGAGCACGTCGAATGCGATGCCGCGCTGCTGCAGCATTTTTCCCAACTGGATGACGAAAGGGGTCTTGCCCGTGCCTCCCGCGCGGATATTACCCACGCTTACAACTGGCCACTCAAGCCGTTTGGTCTGCAGAGTGCCGCGATCATAAAGTGAATTACGCAACGCCACTATTCCGCCATACACACTGGAGAACGGAAGCAGCGCCTTCACTTCTCCACCTGCTGATAGCGCGCTTTAATGGTCGAAGGCATCCAGAGCAGGACTTCTACACCGTCGAGGGTACGCTGCAGTGCACCGGATTGAGCCATAAAAACTGCGCGGCCACGCTCGCCCATCGCTCGCCACTTTTCGCCGAATACGGATGCAAGTTCATCCGTCACCTTTGTGGAATCAATGACTCGCACCGCATCTGCTTGCGAGAAGATTGCAATGATGTCGCGAAAATTTTGCGTATATGGGCCAACAAAAATTGGTTTGCCAAATCGAGCCGGCTCCAGAATGTTGTGCCCGCCTCGCGGAACTAGACTCCCTCCCACAAAAGCCGCTGTGGCCAATTCATATACGGCCGCAAGTTCGCCGATAGAGTCGAGCAGCAGTATCTTTCCGGCGAGGGGTTCACCGCGCCATCCGCTGCGTTTCGTGAAGTTGAGGCCGCTTGACTGCAGCAGCTCTGTAACCGCTGGAAAGCGCTCAGGATGTCGCGGCGCAAGAATCACTGTCGCCGAAGCACTCCCTGCAAATATTCGCCAAAGCGCCGGCAGCAATAACTCCTCCTCACCTGCGACCGTGCTGCCACAAACAAGCACGGGACCGCTGATCGCGCTGCGAAGCTGTGTAACTAGGTCAGACGTCTTCGCTGCAGGCGCTTCGAACTTCAGATTCCCTGAAACTTGCACACGCGCCGAATCTGCTCCGATGACGATCAGGCGTTCGCGGTCAGCGTCACTCTGTGCCAGAAACAGGTCGATGTTTCTCAGCGCCTTCCTCAGCAGACCGCGAAACGCTCTGTAGCGGGGAAACGAACGGTCAGAGATGCGGGCATTCACAACTGCGACATTTGCGTTTTTCTCATGCGCAAGCCGCAGCATATTCGGCCAAAATTCAGTCTCTGCCAAAATCATCGCACGCGGGCGTAGCCGCTCAAAGAATGGCCGTAACGCAAACGCAAAATCCAGCGGCACATAAAACACGTTCTCTTCCCCAAACGCTTTTCGCGCCAAATCCTGCCCCGTCATAGTCGTAGTAGAAACCACGATCCGCCATCTGGTACCGAGCTTCGTTGACATGGAGCGTACCAAAGGAGTGACTGCGATCACTTCCCCAACCGACACGGCGTGCACCCAGATGCAATTCTCATCGACCCGAGTCGCGCGCAAACGCGCGGGCACATTCCCCATGCGCTCACTGAATCCGGCCCAATATTTTCCATGACGCACCGCCTGCCATATCCAATAAGGCGAAGTCAGGAGCAAGAGCAGTGCCAGCGCGCCGCTGTAGATGAGATACATTCGGGTAAGCGTGTATTCTAACCGCAGGTGTAATCTGTTTCGCGTCGGCCGAAAAGCGTGCTGCAACATCTAACTTAGACCAGCGTTCAATAGTCACATGATGACCCCCATGCGGAACCCACTACTTTCAGCGATTCTCATCCTGCTTGTAACACTGCCAAGCGCCTTACCAGCGAAAGACAAAGCCTACTCCGCGCCTCGCGCCTACAACGCGAAGACCTATCCTGCACATGAGACCGATGAAAACGCGAAGGTCTCGATTGCTGCGGACCCCTACGACATGCCCGACAAATCCGCTCAGGTCTTCACCGTGAACTACCAATCAGTTGGATTGCTGCCTATCTACATGATTTTCACTAATGACGGAGACCAGCCGATCTCACTGGGCAACATGCATGTGACTCTGATCACGAAGAAGCGCGTAAAGATATCGCCCTCTCGTCCGGATGATATGTACCGTCGTCTCACGCGCGCCACTCTGCGTACCGAGGGCCCGTCTCTGCCAATCCCCTTCCCTCGCAAGAAGAACAAAGGCATAAGCCAAGACACCCGCGACGAAGTCGAAGGCTCACAATTCATGGCCAAAGCTGTTGAGCCGCACGGCACGCAGGCAGGGTTCATGTTCTTTGACGTGCAAGGAATCGACAATCCGCTCGCCGGCGCCAAGCTGGAGATAACCGGCCTGATGGACGGTAAAGGTAACGAGCTTTTCTATTTCGAGATCCCGATGGAGAAGTACTTGGGATATCAGCCCCTCAAACCTTAAGCGACAACGTCCCTCGCAACTACTTTTCCGGGCTTCGGCTCGTCCAGATACGCCCACGGCCGTTCGTGGTCATGCGTAAAGATTGTCAGCCACTGCTGCAGAACTGCCTGCGAGTAAAAACGCTTCCGGCTTTCGATAGTGTCGAGCGGAAACACGTCGTATGACATCACCCAGGTCAGATCGAGATGATGTGACGTGGGGATCAAGTCAGAGATGTAGCAAGCCTTCTTGCCAGCACTCTCTATCATGACGGCTTGCATGTGCCGCGTGTGTCCGGGATAAACCACCACCGATATGCCCGGCAGGATTCGGGAATTTCCATCCAGCAGATGCATCTGCCCGGACTCCACCAGCGGATCATAATTGTCGCTGATATAGCTGATGCGATCCCGCTCCAGCTGTTTGCGGCCGTGTTCTAGCTCGCCCCGCTGAGCATAATACTTGGCCTTAGGAAACGTCGGAACAGCTCTGCCGGATCTGTCATAGACCGTATTCCATCCGCAGTGGTCAAAGTGCAAGTGAGAATTAATGACTACATCCACTTCTTCCGGCGCGACTTTTGCCTCCTCAAAGCTCTTTAGCAGGCGCTCCTGGGGTTCGTAAATCGCTTTGAGCTTGTCATTAAGCTTGTTTCCTATCCCGGTTTCAACCAATACCGTCTTTTCGCCGGTCCGGATCAAGACCGAATTGAGTCCGCAAGTCATCAAGTTGCGCGAATCGGCTTGAATCTTCTTGCTCCACAACGACTTCGGCACCACGCCGAACATAGAGCCAGCGTCTAGAAAGTAAGTTCCGTCTGAAAGGATGGTCAGTTCAAAGTCGCCGAGCGTAATCCGTTGAAAAGGCATGTGTATTAGGTCATTCGCCCGATTGAGAGAATTCTCGAGCTTCACTAGATTTAAGCTATCCCTATGATATTAGAGATTGTGCACCTGTTGTTGGCCGTTGCGGTCTTGGTCTTCCATAAGCGCATTGGCGACTTCATCCTCGAGCAGGAGGAACGGTTAGCCGCCCGGCTGAACCAGCGCGGCATCTTTGTGCCCCAGTTCCCCAGCCGTGAATTCGCACATGACCTCTATTTTATTATCGGCGTAGTAGTTTCCTTGGCCGCCTTGGCTGAGATATGGATGTCTCTTCCGTAATCCGCCTTCCCCGCTGCCGGGCTATTTTCCCGCGCCTCTGGATTTCAGCGACTCATTTCAAAGTGCTACAATCGCCTTATCCCATCCTCGCGTGCCCTTATGAATCAGGACCTGGAAAAACTCATAGAACTTGACAAGATAGGCCAGGAGATCTCGCGCCTGAAAGACGAGATCGCTACTCTTCCCAAGAAGGTGGCGGAGATCGAGGCCAAGCTCAACACGGCTAAATCTCAAGTGGAAGCCGCCAAAGGCGCCATCAAGAACCAAGAAGCAAATAAGCGCAAGTTCGAGTCAGACATCCAAGACTGGCAACAAAAGATCTCAAAGTTCCGCGAACAATCCCTCTCAGTAAAAACCAACGAACAATACAAAGCCCTGATGACGGAGATCGAATTCGCCGAAAAGCACATTGGCGAATGCGAAGAAAAGATCTTGGTCGGAATGGAGTCGGCCTCAGCCCTCAATGCTGAACTACAAAAGGCCGAGTCGGAACTGAAGGCTGAGACGGCTGAGATCGAGAGAGAAAAGGCACACGTTAAGTCAGTCACAGCAGAGGATGAAAAGAGGCTTGCCGAATTGAATAAGCAGCGCGATAGCATTCGTTCGGGAGTCGATTCCACCATGCTTTCGCATTTCGAGCGAATAGCCACTAAGCGCAAAGGCGCCATCGCTGAAGCGTATGACGAGAAGTGCGGTGCCTGTAACGTGATGCTCCGTCCCCAAAAGTACAACGAGTTACTTTCAGGCAAAGGGTTGGCCACGTGCGATTCTTGCGGACGCATCCTCTACGCCGACCCCAATCGCCTTGCGAACAAGGCGCCTTTGAAGTCGAATGAAAAAATCTGGTACTTCTTACCCGGAGCCGAAGAGAACAGTGGGCGCTTTGCATTGTTCGCCAATTCCAAAGGCTCCTGCAGCGTACGTACTTATGACGCGGTCACCGGCCGTTTAATGGAAAAGACAGTCAAAAAGAAAGTCGGCTTCCGTGAAGCGTTCGCGGATATGTTCACCAATGGTCTTCACTTGCATCCTGAGCATTTAGACATGCACCAGGATTTTGATGAGCAATTGCCGGCAGACGTGCTCGAAGAGTTTCAGCTTCAGGCCCATATCTCAACGGTCCCGGCGGCTCAGTAACTGATTCGCATATTGGGAGGCCAATTTGTATGATCCGGCGCTGCTCCATCCTCCTCTTAGGCATATGCGTTAGTCTGCCTTTATCCGCACAGCGTTCTCAGCAACAGCAAAGCGGCGCTGAAGTCATCGTCACCGTCACTTTTGACGATAACCACCAGGTTCCACAGATGACCCGCGTGGTGCTTATGACCAGCGCGCGTATGCCTGCCGGCGAACAATTTGCCAATGACCGTGGTCAAGCGTCTTTTCGCGTTTCCTCTGGAAGCTATATTGTGCAAGCTACCTCGCTGGAGGGAGAGCCGGTTGAGAGTTCGTTCGCGATTCAACCCAGGGAAGCGGTGCACAGTGAGTATTTGCTAATGAAACGCAAGGCCGCAAAGAATAGTGACTCGAAAGACGGATCCATCTCCGCCGCAGAATTAAATATCCCCGATAAAGCCCGCAAAGAATTCGACAAGGGCCTCAGCGCATTCGACAAGGAAGATTTTCCGACGGCGCGGCAGCATTTCACGAAGGCGGTTGAGCTATACCCCAAATACGCTTTGGCGCTCGTGAATCTCGGGGTCATTGAGATGAAACAAGGCAAGGCCTCGCAGGGGGAGAATTATTTCGAAAAAGCGATCCAAGCTGACCCTCAACTGCCGAATGGCTACACCTCGCTGGCAAGGGTGAAGATCCTGCAGCAAAAATATGACTCGGCCGATGCGTTGCTCGGCAAAGCTTTAAGTATTCGTCCATTAGACGCTGAGCCCCTGACCATGCTCGCCACGAGCCAGTCGCGAGAAGGTAAATACGACGAAGCTTTAACCACCGCGAGAAAAGTCCATTCTGTGCCGCATGAACGGTTTGCTGTAGTTCACATCATTGCGGCTGAATCACTGTTGCAGTTGCACCAACCTGATCAGGCCGCTGACGAATACAGATTATTTTTGAAGGAATTCCCCACGAGCCCAGACGCTAATTCAGTACGTGCTGAGTTGCGCACGATAGAGCATCAGAGTCAGTGAGTTGAAGGCGCAACGCGGCGAGTGTCGCATTGGTGTCAGCTAACCTTAGAATCCGTTGCAGATTGGGAAATAGCCTCTGATCTCTGCTAATGCCGCACCCAAGATTGCCGTCAATCATCGCGCTTCGCGCAGCGTGAGGATCGGGCATCCTTGGGTATATCGCTCTGACCTTGCGGGAAAACAAGAACTGACGCCAGGTTCCTTAGTACACATCATTGGCGAGGATGGCCGGTTCTTGGCCAGTGCGCTAGCGAGTTCGACATCGCAAATCGCCCTCCGGGTCATCTCCACAAAGCCATTGTCGGATTCAGGCAATGTGCTGGCCTCCCTGTTCAGTGAACGCGTCAGCGCGGCTGCAGAGTATCGTCGAGAGCTCGTAGCCGATACTGACGCGTACCGCGTTGTCTTCAGTGAAGCCGACCAATTGCCGGGCTTGATTATCGACCGGTACGCCGACGTCTTCATTCTGCAGGCCCTCACCCAAGCCACAAACCGCGAAGATGCGCGAGACGCGGCAGTTTCCGCATTACAGATTGAGTATGGCCCCGCCATCTCAATCTTCGAACGTGTCGACCCTCGCATTCGTCGGTTGGAAGCGCTACCAGAAGCAGAATCCAATTTGCTCTATGGCTCTGAGACTGCGACACCATTTCTGATGAATGGGCTGACTTTTCATTTCGACGCGACTGCAGGACAAAAGACCGGCGCCTTCCTGGACCAGCGTGAAAATTACGTTGCTACAGCGCAGTATGCTCACGGCCGCGCGATGGACGTGTTTTCTTACCACGGCGGGTTTGCGTTGCACCTGGGCCGTGTCTGCGAGCAAGTGACGGGTGTTGATGTTTCTCGCGCTGCGCTTGAACATGCGGAAAAGAACGCGCTAGCCAATTCAGCGCAACTTAAGTGCGGCGAGATCGAATGGATTGAGGCGGACGCATTCGAATTGTTGAAAGACTATTCATCGCAAGGCCAACAATATGACACTATCGTTCTGGATCCGCCGGCTTTTGCAAAAACAAAAAGAACTGTGGACAAAGCCCTGACCGGCTACAAAGAGATCAATCTTCGAGCGCTCAAGATGTTACGGAGCGGCGGCACGCTGATAACGAACTCATGCTCGCACCATGTCTCGCGCGAGGACTTCACAGCCATGCTCGCTTCGGCAGCCGCGAATGCCGACCGCAGAGTCAGGATCCTGGAGACTCGGACCCAGTCAAAAGACCATCCTATTGTCGCCACGATCCCCGAGACCGAATACTTGAAATGCCTGATCTGTTTCGTCGATTAGAGAGACAGGTAATAGTCGAACCAAGCCGTCTTGGATATAGTTAACTCTCTGTTCAAACAGCCGGATGTCGACTCGTGCCGCGTATTGGTTCCCGAGCCAACTCCCACGTCCGCGGTCTGTCCCAGAGCTGCGGTTGCTACCACGTTTATCTTTTCTTTTAAAGTTTCGGTCGATTACCTGAAATCCTTTATCTGCCGGACCCAAGTATCCGCATGTATTAGAATGCGGTGCGACATTAAGGATACGGAGATGACCCTATGGCTCACCGTTTAATGTTGGCCATTCTGGCCACTTTGCCCTTCTTATCGAGCTCAATCTCAGCCCAACAGCGGACCGGGACCATCGATTTGTACGTCTACGTATCATTCAGTGATAACTCGCCAGCAGCAAAGTCCTACAAGGTCCAACTCTCCTCAAGTACAAGGATGCAAGTCGACTCTCGGTTTACAGACGACCGCGGACAGGCCATATTCCGTGGCTTGACCGCAGGCGACTATCGAGTGACTGTTACTGGGTTCGACATTGAAGACGCGGAGTCGAGATTCACCCTCGACGGGAATCCCTCCTTCGAAAGTATGCAGACCGAACATATTGAAGTAAAGCGCAAAGCCGGCGCGAGAACTAGCACGCAAGGCACTGTTTCGGCCGGGGCACTCAAGATCCCAAATAATGCTCGCAAAGAATTTGAACTGGGCCTCGCCGCGATCGACAAAAAGGACTTTGCCGGCGCAAAAGAACATTTGAACAAGGCTGTTGAGATTTACCCGCAATATTGCGGAGCGTTACTGGATTTAGGGGTCATAGCAGCTCAAGAGCGGCATAATGAAGAAGCGGTGCGACTCTTCGAACGTGCAGTAGAAGCTGATCCCACCAATCCCGCGGCTTCTGTTTATCTCGCCAGCGCCAGGATGTTGCAAGGCAACTTCAAGGATGCTGAAACGCTACTCACGAAGGTGGTCGCTATCACCCCGACGGACCCCGACCCGCTCACCATGCTGGCGTCCTGCCAATACAAGCTGGGTGAATACAAGGAAGCAGCGGCGACCGCGCAAAAGGTGCACGCAGTGCCTCACCAAAAATTTGCTATGGCTCACTACATAGCAGCGGAGGCTTTGCTTAAGCAATCCCAACCACATGAAGCGGCAGAGGAACTCAAGTTGTACCTGAAAGAGTCCCCCAATGCACCCAATTCCGACTCTGCGAAAGAGCTGCTAGCCTCTTTAGAGCCCAAATAGCTCGTTCAGGATAAAAAAATATTCTATAAGTCATTGTTATATAGATGTTTAGTTGTATTGACAATAAAACACTCATATTTTATGATTCTTATACGCTTATATTGCATCTAAATCAATGCAAGCAATAATTAATACCTTCTCGGAGGACTTAGAACATGAGAATGACCCGTTGGACACCTTACAACGATTTCAATGCACTGCAATCAACGTTGAACCGTGTGTTTCAGGACTTCAGCCGCGGAAGCGACGAACTCGCCACCGGCGGTACCTTCGTTCCGCCCGTTGATATCTACGAGAACGAGCAA